>CAMBMU010000075.1 GCA_945868725.1 Spirosoma fluviale | reverse complement strand
CCCCATCTAGCTGCAATCCTGGTTGGAGAAGATGGAGCAAGTCAAACCTATGTAGGCGCCAAGGTGAAAGCCTGTGAGGAAGTAGGATTTACCTCTACGTTGGTGCGCCTATCTGCAGAGGTGAGTGAGGAAGAGTTGCTTGCTGCTGTGGAGGAGATCAACCAAAATGCGGACATAGACGGCTTGATTGTCCAACTTCCCTTACCCAAGCACATTTCAGTAGACAAGGTGACCAACTGCATCCGTCCAGAAAAAGACGTGGATGGCTTTACGCCAGCCAATGTGGGAAGAATGACCCTCAACTGGCCGGCTTACGTCGCTGCCACACCTTATGGGATCGTGGAACTGCTCAAGCGCTACCAGATCGAAACCTCCGGAAAGCACTGTGTGGTCATCGGCCGCAGCCATATTGTGGGCAGCCCGATGAGCATCTTGATGGCGCGTAACGGATATCCAGGCAATGCCACGGTGACACTTACCCATTCCAAAACCGAGAACTTGGCAGCGATTTGTAAAACTGCAGATATTTTGATTGTGGCTATTGGTAAGCCCGAATTTGTAACAGCCGATATGGTAAAGCCAGGAGCTGTTGTGATCGATGTAGGCATTCATCGAATTGCCGATGAAAGTAAAAAATCTGGATTCCGTTTGATAGGGGATGTATGCTACGAAGAGGTAGCGCCGATTGCCTCGGCCATCACCCCTGTACCGGGTGGGGTGGGCCCGATGACTATCGCGGCCTTGCTTTACAATACGCTTCAGTCTTCTGAAAAGAAGGTTTTCGGCTAAGCACTAAAAAAACTAAAGAAAAGCGAAGAGAAGCTTTGCTTCCCAAAGCTCGGTTTTCTACTTTTGCAATCCCCAATCGCGCACGTGGTGAAATTGGTAGACACGCCACTTTGAGGGGGTGGTGCCCGTTCGGGTGTGGAAGTTCGAATCTTCTCGTGCGCACTCCAAAAATTAAGGCGACTCTGCAAAGAGTCGCCTTTTTTGTTTTTAAATCGATCTAACTCGTTATTCTCTTAATTGAAAGGGCTTCCCCATTTTTCGTTGGTGTACACATCTTTACCAGAGAGTGTCTGTAAGAAGGCGACGATGGCATTGATTTCTACTCCCGTTAGGTTTAGATTTTGACTATTGCCGCCAGGAGTCAAGCGGGCGTCTAGGTTGTTATTTCTTGCTTGTGCGGGAATGTTGTTGTAATACCCCACTACATTTTGTAGTGAGGTAAACACCCCCGAATGCATGAAGGGACCATTGCTTCCTCCCGTTGCGTTGACTGCATCGCGGAGTGTAGGGGATCGAGTGATGGATAGTTCTTGTCCTGCTCCTTGAGAGAGGGGACGAATGATTCCATTATTTCGGCTATTTGGATCGATGTCAAATTCAGGAGCTTGATGGCAGGCTTGGCAACCAGCTCCACCACTTCTTCGAGTGCTTGTTCCATCAAAAACGGGTGGGGTCAAGAACAACTGCTTTCCTAAATTTTCCTGTGCCGTAAAGTTTGGAAAGTTGGCTGCATCATTGGCTACCTGCGCTCTTCCTAGGTCGTATTTGCTATCAAAAGATTGGATGCTGCGAATGAAAGCAGCTAATGCCTGCTGCATGCGTGGCTCAGTGACGGCCGAACTCCCGTAGGCAAGCGTAAACAATTCCTGATAATGGGCAAGACCACCCAATTTAGTAAGGAGAGTAGCGAGGTTAGGTCTGCCATTTTGCCCACTAAAGCCCATTTCCGCATGGTCTTGAATAGGCGTAGTAACTTGTGCTTCGAGCGTGGCAGCACGCTCATCCCAAAAGAATTTGGATTCAATGGCAAATCGTGTATTAATCAAGCGCATGGAGTGTCGGGCAGCCACGCCTCCCTGTACGCCATCGCTGGCCAGTCTTGGGTCGCTGAATCCAAAGGCTTGTTGGTGGCAACTGCCACAGGAGACGGTATTGTCAATGCTCAGATTTTTATCGTAAAAGAGCACCCTTCCTAAAATGGCTTTTTCATCCGTGATGGGATTAGTGCCGGTGTTGTCCTTACGAATGTAGTTCGGAACAGCCTGGTTGGCATAGTTCGGTAATGCATTGGGATTAATTTTGGTTCCAAACGTCTCCAATATCGCTTGATTCGCAACTGGAATTTCGGTTTCGGATTCAGGTTCACAAGATGCCAACAAGCCAAGAAGTCCTACACAATACAGAAGGGTGATATTTTTCATAGGGAGCTAGGCTAGAATGTGGAAAATTAATTTATGTCTTAGACGTAGGTGAACAATTAAAGTTTAATTCATTCCAGAGATCCTTTGTTAATGTTTCTGAAGTCAGTAATAAAGCTCTCCTTTCTACAAATTAATTTTTGAATGGCCGAAGATGTCACTCCCCTTTGAGGAAGGGGGTAGGGTGCCTGCCCCGCATTATTGCGGGGGGATTTGGTAAGAAAAAAGTACTAAGACTTTCTGCAAGCCTGCGCCTCTGCCGGTAATTTCCAACTCCATTTTTAACCACTCATGAAATTGCGGACCATCACATTAAAAAAATAGCTAGTTTAGACCCAAACAATAGCCCTATGCTTTCTTCTAAATCTATTCTCTTCGCAGCGGCGGTTCTGCTGCTTACTTTTACAGCCCAGGCACAGACCCCACAATTCCCGATTGTGAAAGGCTTTGGCGGGATTTATGAAATTCCCGATGCTACGGAGCGCCCTGATGGAACATTAGAATACAAGATTTTGGTGGATTTGACTTCTCCTTCGGAAGATCCCAAGCAGATCTCAAGGTTTGTAGATAATGTAGCCCGCCTGATGAATTTGCATGGCCTAGCAGGAGTTACCAAAGACCGGATCAAGGTCAAGGTGGTCTTGCATGGAGGAGGGATTTTTTCGGTGCTGAATGACGAAAATTACAAGAAAAGATACGAGGTAGACAATCCCAACCTGGCAGTATTTGCCGCTTTGGAAGAAGCTGGAGCAGAAATTTTAGTTTGCGGACAGTCGCTGATTGCAAGAAACTTAAAGACTGCAGATCTATGGCCCGGCGTGACCATCGCCCATTCTGCGTTGACTACCATCACGACCTATTCCATGAAGGGATATACCGTCTTGAAATTCTAAGGAGTGGACAAGTCTGGATTTTTGGACTTTTTTTTTGGAATTGGTCTTTTTCAAAAGAAAAAATCTTTTGAAAAAACCTACCTTTAATATTCCAAACAGACCTATCTCCCCTCTCCATGAGTGACGCGATCAAACACGAATGTGGTATAGCTTTTATTCGGCTCAGAAAACCTGTTCAGTACTACATCGACACCTATGGAACCGCTGCCTACGCAGCAAACAGGCTCTACATCTTGATGCAGAAGCAGCTCAACCGGGGACAGGATGGAGCAGGGGTAGCGAATATCAAAATTGGCACAAAGCCAGGAACTCGCTACATCAGTCGCTACCGCTCCATAGAGCCATCAGCGGTCAACGACATCTTTGATAAAATCACGAATAAGTTTCGAAAGGCCAAGAAGCTAGGGGGTAAGAAAGCCATCTCCGATGGGGAATGGCTTAAGGAAAATATGGCTTTCTCTGGGGAGGTTTGGCTGGGACACTTGCGCTACGGAACGCACGGAGAAAATAGCATTGAAACCTGCCATCCATTTTTGAAGCAGAACAATTGGAGAAGCCGCAACCTGGTCATGGCGGGCAACTTTAACATGACCAACAACGAGGAACTTTTTGGAAGACTGGTGGAGTTGGGGCAGCACCCGAAGGAAAAAACCGATACGGTCACCGTCATGGAAAAAATCGGACACTTTTTGGATGAGGAAAACCAGCGCATTTTTGATCAATTCAAGGAGGAATTTTCCAATGAAGAATTGACACATATCATTGAAGATAAATTGGACGTGGGGCGAATCCTCCGTAGATCCTGTCGCGACTTTGACGGAGGCTATGCCATGGCAGGAATGATTGGCAATGGTTCTGCTTTTGTGGTGCGAGATCCCTCTGGCATCCGACCTGCATTTTACTATGCCGACGACGAGGTGATTGTGGTGGCATCTGAGAAGCCAGCCATCAAGTCGGCTTTCAACATTGACTTCAAGGCCATCAAAGAAATTAAGCCGGGCCATGCGATCGTGATTAACAAGGACGGTTCCTTTGCAGAGGAAGAAATCTTGCCTGCTCGCGAGAAAAAATCCTGTTCCTTTGAGCGCATTTATTTTTCCCGAGGAACAGACCCGGGAATCTACCAGGAACGTAAAAACTTAGGCAAGGCGCTGATCCCTCAGATCTTGAAAGCCATCGATTTCGATTTGAAAAACACCGTTTTCTCCTACATACCCAATACCGCTGAAACGGCCTTTTTGGGCATGATTGAGGGGCTAGATGAGTACCTTGTGGCTAAGCGGAAAGAAGTGCTTCTGGATGGGAAGCCGCATGTGGGCGACTTGGAAGAGTTGCTGAGCTTCCGTCCTAGAGTGGAGAAATTGGTGAGTAAGGATGTGAAGCTACGTACCTTTATCGCTAGCGATGCCGATCGAGATTCCATGGTGGCCAGTGTGTATGATACCACTTATGAGGTGATCCGCCAGGGGATTGATACACTGGTGGTGATTGATGACAGCATTGTGCGGGGTACTACCTTGGAAAAAAGTATTTTGACTACGCTCGAGCGACTCAATCCAAAACGAATTGTGATTATATCCTCTGCTCCGCAGATCCGTTACCCTGACTGCTACGGCATTGACATGTCGCGGATGAAAGAGTTTGTGGCCTTTCGGGCGGCCATTGAGCTACTCAAGGAGCGAGGGATGGAAAATGTACTCGATCAGGTATATGCGCAATGTATAGCGCATCCGGATCATACCGAAAACTTTGTCAAGCAGGTTTATGCTTCCTTTACGGAAGAGGAAATTTCCGATAAGGTGGCACAAATTGTAACTACCTCAGACATCAAAGCAGAAGTAAAGGTGATCTTCCAAACGGTCGATAACTTACATCGCTGCATCCCTGAGCATACTGGAGACTGGTACTTTACCGGAAATTACCCTACTACAGGAGGTACCCGCGTGGTCAACAAAGCCTTTGTCAACTACATGGAAGGAAAGACTGTTCGGGCGTATTGAGATTGAACTAATTTCAATGAGTTGATTTAGTAGTTTCCGATGCATTTAGTTTTAGTAAAGAAGGCAAACATCTGTTTTTTTTAGATTTAAGAAAAGTTAATTACCCGCATTACCATGATCGACGTTTCCCTACTCAAGCAAATTTGTGAAATCCCAGGTGCCCCTGGTTTTGAAAAGCCTGTTCGCGACTTAGTAATCTCCCTAGTTACTCCTTGGGTCGACGAGGTTCGTGTCGATAATATCGGCAACGTGATCGCCCTCAAAAAAGGAATACGCAATCCCGATGGAAAGCGGGTTATGCTCGCCGCTCACTTGGACGAAATCGGATTTATCGTTTCCCATATCGATGAGCAAGGCTTCCTACGATTCAATACGCTCGGTGGATTTGATCCGAAAACGCTTACCGCTCAGCGGGTGATCGTACATGGCAAAAAAGACCTGATCGGGGTGATGGGTAGCAAGCCCATTCACGTGATGACGGCCGAGGAGAAAACCAAACTTCCCAAGACTACGGACTTTTTCATTGACCTGGGCATGCCCAAGGAAGAGGTAGACAAATACATTACCATCGGCGATCCCGTAACCCGAGATCGGGAACTGATCGAGATGGGGGACTGTGTAAACTGCAAGTCTATCGACAACCGCGTGTCTGTATTTATCGTGATTGAGGCACTCAAGCAACTAAAAAGTCCAGCCTACGATGTCTATGCTGCCTTTACCGTGCAGGAAGAGGTAGGCATCCGCGGTGCCAATGTGGCTGCACATAGCATCAACCCAGATTTTGGCATTGCGCTGGATACCACTATTGCTTTTGATGTGCCTGGAGCGGCAGCACACGAGAAAGTAACCGAACTCGGAAAGGGGACGGCCATCAAGATCATGGATGCGATGACCATCTGCGATTACCGCATGGTGGCCTTTATGAAGCAGGTAGCAGGAAAAGAAGCGATCTCTTGGCAGCCGGAACTATTGACTGCAGGAGGTACGGATACCGCAGGTGTACAGCGCATGGGCAAGCAAGGGGCGATTGCAGGAGCAATCTCAATTCCTACGCGCCACCTGCACCAAGTGATCGAAATGGCTCACAAAAAGGATATTTCTGACTCCATTGCTTTGTTGGTGGCCTGCCTCGAACAATTGGATTCCTACGACTGGAGTCATTAAATACCCAGAGGGAAGGTCCTTCTTGGGATTAATTAAGTGATATGACCTAAAAGCAGCTACCCATGCCCATCCTCTCATTTATCCTTTATTTCTTGACACTTGGCCTATCTTTTTTTGATGGAGCGATTCAGAAAGAAACTCAAGTTCAGACCGACTCTGCCGACTGGCAAGTGCTCTTTAACGGAAAGGACCTAGCCGGGTGGGTACCGAAAATTCACCACCACGAGGTAGGGGACAACTACGCGGAAACTTTCCGGGTACAGGATGGGGCGATCGAAGTCAACTACGAAGGCTATGGGGAGTTTGAAGATCGCTTTGGACACCTATTTTACAAAAAGCCCTTCTCGAGCTTTCACTTAGTTTGGGAATACCGATTTACGGAGCAGTTTGTGCCCACTGCACCCAGTTACACCTACCGCAATTCAGGCGTGATGTTTCACTCGCAGGCTCCAGAAAGCATCTTGAAAGAACAGGATTGGCCGATTTCGGTAGAATACCAGATGCTAGCGCAAGAAAAAGAGGGGGAGCCTCGACCTACGGGAAATATGTGTTCCCCAGGTACAGATATCGTCTATCAAGGAAAAATTGACCCTCGGCATTGCATCAACTCTTCCTCTCCCACCTTCGACTGGGACGAGTGGGTAAAAGCAGAATTGATCGTCTTTGGAGACTCCATCGTACACCATTTGGTGAATGGAGATACGGTATTGACCTATTCGTATCCTCAAATCGGTGGAGGAGTAGCCAATCGCTACAATCCATCCCTCAAAGTCGATGGAACTCCATTGCGTTCAGGTTACATTGGCTTGCAAAGTGAAGGACAGGGGGTGCTTTTTCGCAACCTAAAAATTCGGGAATTGAAGTAGATCTCCCGCTTCTTGAAATTAAAAAGCGGGAGGAAAAAGTTATCCCAATTGGGCTAAACTTGCTTCTAGGGCCTTGATTTTTGCTTCCGCATCGGCCTGCTTCTTTCGCTCCATTTCCAATACTTGTGCAGGAGCACCAGCCACGAATCGTTCGTTACTCAGTTTTTTGACCACCCCAGCCAAAAAGCCTTGGGTGTATTCCAATTCCTTGAGGATGTTGGCTTTTTCTGCCTCCACATCTATGCTGCCACCCATCGGAACAAAGCATTCGTCTCCTTTGATGACAAAACTCATGGCCTGCTCCACTTGATCTCCAAATTGAAGCGAGGATAGGTTGGCCAACTTGATCAATACGGATTCAAATCGGATGTACAAATCTGGGTTTTGGGTACGGATGCTAAGTGCAAGCGCCTCTTTCGGAGACATGCCCTTGGAGGCACGCAAGTTTCTAATCTGCGACACCACTTCAAACACCTGAGCGGCGTCTTCTGTGATTTGCGAATCAAAAGCCTTGGATTCCGGCCAAGAAGCAAGAATCAAGGACTCTGCCACGGAGCGTTTGTTGATTTGATGCCACAGCTCCTCGGAGATAAAGGGCATAAAAGGATGAAGAACCTTCAAAATCTCCTCAAACAAACCCAAGGTCTTATCGTAAGTGGCCTGGTCGATGGGCTGCTGGTAAGCGGGCTTGATCATTTCGAGGTACCAGGCGCAGAAGTCGTCCCAGACCAATTTGTAGGTAGCCATCAAGGCATCTGAAATTCGGAATTTGTCGAAATGCTCGTTGATCTCGCTCAAGCTTTGCTGGAATCGTTGTTCAAACCATTCGATACTAGAGGCATTGACAGAACCGTCCAGGTTGGGATCGATTTCCCAGCCTTTAACTAGTCGGAAGGCATTCCAGATTTTATTTGCAAAATTTCGTCCTTGTTCCACCAACTTGTCGTCGTAGGGAAGGTCATTTCCCGCAGGGGATGAGAAGAGCATGCCTGTACGCACGCCGTCTGCACCATATTGGGCGATGAGTTCGAGCGGATCGGGGGAGTTGCCCAAAGACTTGGACATCTTTCGACCGAGTTTATCCCGTACGATACCCGTGAGGTAGACGTTTTTAAAGGGCTTCTCGCCCGTGTATTCGTAGCCAGCAATGACCATTCGTGCTACCCAGAAGAACAAAATCTCAGGGGCAGTTACCAAATCATTAGTAGGGTAGTAGTAGCTTAGTTCTTTATTGGGTTTGCCTGTAGTAAACACTTCCGTATCAAACACGGAAATAGGCCAGAGCCAAGAGCTAAACCAGGTGTCGAGCACATCCTCATCCTGACGGAGGTCAGCGAGGGTATACTGGGTACCGTACTGGGTATTTGCTTGTGCCAAGGCCTCTTCGGCTGTTTTGGCAACTACATATTCTCCATTGGGGAGGTAGTAGGCGGGAATTTGGTGTCCCCACCAGAGCTGACGGGAAATGCACCAGTCGCGGACATTCTCCATCCATACCCGGTACATGTTTTTGAATTTGGGTGGGTGGAGTTGGATGACATCATCCATAACGGACTTGAAGGCAGGCTGGGTGATTTCATCCATCTTCAAGAACCATTGCATGGATAGCTTCGGCTCGATCACGGCATCGCTTCGTTCGGAGTGGCCGACATTGGAGCGGTACTCGTCGACTTTTTGCAGGTGCCCTGCCTCGTCTAGTAGCTTGCCAATTTTCTTTCGCGCCACAAATCGGTCTTCACCTACCAGCAACTGTGCTTTTTCATTGAGTGTGCCGTTGTCGTTGAGGATGTCAATGACTTCTAGCTTGTGTTTGACACCTAGTTCGTAGTCGTTGAGGTCATGGGCAGGAGTCACCTTGAGGCATCCCGTACCAAATTCCATGTCCACATAGCTATCCTCAATGATAGGGATGCTTCGGTTGATTAGCGGAATGATCGCACGCTTTCCTTTCAGGTGGGTAAATCTTGAATCTTCCGGATTGATGCAAATCGCCACATCGGCCATGATGGTTTCTGGACGGGTGGTGGCGATGGTTAGGAATTCTTTGGGGCTGCCTTCGATGGCATAGTTGATGTAGTACAACTTCGAAGCTACCTCCTTCATAATCACCTCGTCGTCAGAGAGGGCAGTTTGTCCTTTTGGATCCCAGTTGACCATGCGGATGCCTCGGTAGATCTTACCTTTTTGGTGGAGGTCCACAAATACGGAGAGGACAGCATTGCTGAGTCCTGGATCCATGGTGAAGGCAGTTCGATCCCAGTCGCAGGAAGCTCCTAATTTCTTCAATTGTTCGAGGATGATTCCTCCATATTTTTCTTTCCATTCCCAGGCGTGGGTCAGGAATTGTTCGCGAGTAAGGTCTTTTTTATCGATGCCTTTCTCTTTCAAAAGCTGCACTACCTTGGTTTCGGTAGCGATAGAGGCATGGTCAGTCCCTGGCACCCAGCAGGCGTTTTTGCCTTGCATTCGGGCACGGCGGATGAGTACGTCTTGTATGGTATTGTTGAGCATGTGCCCCATGTGGAGCACACCGGTGACGTTAGGAGGAGGGATGACGATGGTGTAGGGCTCCTTGTTTGGATCTACGCTGGAGGAAAACAACTTGTGTTCCATCCAGTACGCATACCATTTGGCCTCGGCAGCTGCCGGTTCGTATTTGCTGGCAATAGACATAAGTACTGAGTTCTTAAGTTGCAAAAATAGCAGAAAAAGTTTGGGGGCGGGAGCCGAAAGGTAAAGAAATAGGAGGATTGGGGTATTGATTTTCAGTTGGAAGGTTTTTGGACGACAGTCCACAGCAGATTTATTCAGCGTCAACTATTTCCTCCAATTTCACGGATGAATAACCCCTCTTGGGATTCTTTCAGAAATGCATGATCGATAACTTCAATTTAATGGGGTCAAAGATTCCAAAGGTTACTGATTTGAATGCCATCTCTTTGATGCATCATTTGCCCTGCATAGATTAGTTTAGGCTCGACATGAGCAGCAACTTTTTGGAATTTTTTTAATCCTTTCAAAAAGTCGTTATGGAAAGTTTCCGATGCTTTTATTTCGATAGCGATCAGTTTCCCATCTTTTTCTTGGAGTAAATCTACCTCACTTTGATTGGAATCTCTCCAAAAATAGAAAGCTGCTTTATTCCCTTGGTTCAGTTCCTCCTTCATCAGTTCAGTGACTACCAAGTTTTCAAAAACTTGACCGCGCGCAAAATGAAGGTTTAGGTCGGTGGATTTTCGAATTCCCAGAAGGCTGCAAAGTACACCTGTGTCGTAGAAGTAAACTTTAGGCGTTTTCAAAATCCGTTTATTGAAATTCTGGTAATAGGGGGGTAGTCTGAAAGCCACAAAAGAAGCTTCCAATACGCCGAGCCAGGAATCGATGGTTTTGTTAGTTACGCCCAATTCATTCGCGAAATTATGCTGGTTGAAGAGTTGGCCAGCTCTTCCTGCCAGTAGCTGAATAAACTTCTGAAATGCAGCTAGGTCTTTAATGTTCAAAATTTGACGTACATCCCGTTCCAGATAAGTTTGTATGTAATTGGGGTAAAAGTCAGTGGGATCGATATCAAATTGGTATTTGCGTGGGTATCCTCCGCCTAATGCCAGTTCTTCCCAACGGGCAATTTTATAGTGAACTTCAAGTTCTTTCAAAGAGAAAGGCAATAACTGAAGTAAGGCAACCCTGCCAGCCAGTGATTGGGTGATTTGAGAGGATAGCAGGAAGTTTTGCGATCCTGTGAGTAGGTATTCGCCAGGTTTATTTCGTTCGTCAGATAGGACTTGTAGGTATGAAAAAAGTTCAGGAACCCATTGAATTTCGTCTAGGATAACTCCGTTTTGATAACTTTTTAAAAAGGCCAAAGGGTCTGATTTCGCAAATTCGCGGTATTCTGGAAGTTCTAAATTGACATAGGTAAAATCCGGCCTTAACTGCTTTGCAAATGTCGTTTTCCCAGATTGTCTTGGGCCAATAATTGCTAAGAAGGGAAATTTTGATAAAAGTAAGGCCGCTTTATCTTTTAGTAATCGATTAATGTAATCCATTTTTATGCAATTTAGGAATTGAATTCCTAAATTGCATAAAAATAACCAACATCCAAAATACCTTTTGATTTTCTACAAAAAAAGCCGGGGATCCCCCAGCTTTGGATGGGATAGCTATTGACTAGCTTTTTTTTACACTAGCCAATGGAATTAAGGGTTGAAGTTCCACAAAAATCGGCTGTCGACAGTGGACAGAAATGGTCCACGGTTGACGGTCGACAGACCACAGTTAATTGTGTTCATCAAATGAAAACCGTATTAAAATTTGGATTCTAAACTTGATTCTAAACGAATCGGCTGTCAACTATGGTCTGTCGACGGTTGACTTACTTCTTAACAATAGGCAGCACAATTTTACTTTGGAATTTGCCTCCATGGTGGATGGAATTGTTGGCTACAATTCCTTTGGTTTCGTCGTAAGTGTTGCCTCCTGTATTCATGTTACGGTCAAACCTCGGGAAGTTGGAACTGCTCACCTCGATACGGATGCGGTGTCCTTTTTCAAAGTAGTTGGAGGTGCTCATGGGCGTAAGTTCGATGGCATAGACCTGGCCTTTTTCCATCCAAACCTCCTTATCATAACCTTCTCGGTAGCGTACCCGCTGTATGGTTTCGTCTAGGTTGTAGGCCGTTCCATCGGGATACACATCGATCAACTTGAGGGTTACGTCGGTGTCCTTAACATCCGAAGAGAGGTAAAGGAGACTTTCAATAAATCCTGAAACTTCCACGCCAGCCTCCAACGGATCTGAGGTGTAGACCAAGATGTCGTCTCGCAATTCCATCTCCTGCTGGTCAATTGCGCCTCCTTGGATGGCATTGCCAATGCAACATACATTGCCTCCATTGGAAGGAACTGGAGCCATGGGATCGTAGCGGAAGGTGTCTTTCGCATCTGCCTTTGGAGCTTTGCTTAGGAGCTTTCCATCTCCATTACGTGTGGCTGCACTTCCTTTGGAATCCAGGAAAAACGGAGTCATGACCGCCTCTTTTGGGGGCCAAACGTCAGAAGACTGCCATACATTTTTGCCCATGGTGAAGTAGGTGACCTTGGGGAGCTCGGCGATAATGCCTTTGTCCTTGCCTTTGAGCCAGTGGTCAAACCAGGCCGTGATCACTTCGTCATAGTTCCAGCGGGCATCGCCCATGCTGCGTTGACCTACCACTGTATTTTCCGTAGCACGGGTGAAAGAGCAATGAAGGACAGGAGCGATCACTAAATACTGGTTGTCGCGTGCCAATTGGCTGATGGCATTGGTTCGGGCATGGTTGAATAGTGCAATATTGGGTGAAGAAGAAACGTCGTACCAGGACACAAACCACATGCTTGGGGTATCAAAAGGCATGTTGTCATGGTACAGCCCTCCTTGGTACCAACGCGCATCGTTGGGCTTTCGGGTGATCATCTCTTCGTAGATTCCTTTCGGACCATTTACATTTTTGATAATGTCCTGCACGGGCAGCTGGGCCAAGCCCTGCTTCCAGTCTACCTTGGGGTATTCTGGAGCCATGTCGTAGAAGCGCTCCAAACGAAGCAAATCTTCTTGCCCAATTCCCGCTTGAAGCCTAGGGGCTAGGGGATCATGTTGGGTGCCGTACAGCCAAGAGGTAAAGAGCATCTGCCCTGCACCTCCGCGGTACCAGTTCCCTTGCTCGGTAAACTTGCCAATTCTACCCACTCCAGCGCCATAGGCTTGCGGCACAAGTGCTGCAAGTGCGGGGTGCTGAAGGGAGGCGGCGGCCATTTGCCATTC
>CAMBMU010000074.1 GCA_945868725.1 Spirosoma fluviale | reverse complement strand
GAAGCCGAAAAGGCGAAGATCACGGATCAGATCACAGTGGGCACTTCCGATGTAAGTCAGTTGCTCACCTGGACCAACAGGCTTCAGGCTATCGATGGAGAATTGGAAAAACTGGAATTGTCCTGGTTGGAACTAAGCGATCTCGACGGTATTTCCGATTAATTTTTTAATCCCTTTATAGCCCATCGCAGCGGAAGGAAGTTTTTTTTCTCGCAAAGGCGCAGAGGCGCAAAGAGTTTTTTTCTTTGCGCCCTGCCTGTCCGCCGCGGCGGATAGGCCTGCCGTAAAAGCAAGCTTAAACTTTTCTTCTTCGAGACATTTTATTTTTTTTCGCGCAAAGTCGCAGAGACGCAAAGAGTTTTTTCTTTGCGCCTTCGCGTCTTTGCGCGCCATCATTTTTTGATTCCTTAGCTACATATCCCGCAGCATTTCGGGTCCGCCGCGGCGGATTTTTCTTCTCGCAAAGGCGCCAAGCCGCAAAGGGATTTTCTTTGCGCCCTGCCTACCGCAGGCAGGCTTCGCGGTTTTGCTGCCTGTCCAGTCCGCCGCGGCGGACGGGGCGCTATTCTTTTTTTCTCCTTAGCACCTTAGCTGCCTGCAGGCATGTCCATTCCGTCGCAGCTGAAGGAAGTTTTTTATTCGCGCAAAGGCGCCAAGGGATTTTCTTTGCGTCTCTGCGCCTTTGCGCGCTATTCTTTTTTTGATTCTTCGTGTTCTTTTTTTTTCTTCTCGCAAAGCCGCCAAGACGCAAAGAGTTTTTTCTTTGTCCCTTTGCATCTTCGGGCGACAACCCCTTATTTCTTTGCGCCCTGCCTACCGCCAGGCAGGCTTCGCGGCTTTGCTGCCTGTCCAGTCCGCCGCGGCGGACGGGGCGCCATTCTTTTTTTCTCCTTAGCACCTTAGCTGCCTGCAGGCATGTCCATTCCGTCGCAGCTGAAGGAAGTTTTTTATTCGCGCAAAGGCGCCAAGCCGCAAAGGGATTTTCTTTGCGTCTCTGCGCGATAACCCCTTTTTAAAGAATAGCCTTATAGATTATTTACAATTCGAACTATTCCGTTTTTGATTAGTGCCTCATTGAAGTTAACAAGTAGTCCTAACTTAAATCCAGTCAGTTTCAAATAGGTCATTAGCTGTTTTTTGTGGACAAGCTCAAGCGTCTTTACCGACTTGATCTCGATTAAAACCAGATCTTCCACAATCAAATCTGCGCGGAAGCCTAGTTTCATCTCCACCCTATGCCACATAATAGGCACAGCATATTGGCGCTTAACCTGCAGCCCTTGGCGACACAATTCATAATGCAGCACCTCCTCATACACGGATTCAAATAACCCTGGGCCTAGCCCAACATGCACCTGGTGACAGGTGTCAACAACGATTTTAGAAAGGTAATTTTCCATAGTTTAAAAAAATGAATGATTAAAAAAATATAAACTTCTTGAATTTAGGCCTTTTGCTTTTGGCTTAAAAGAATCTGTTCACAAAAAGTACTCATCCAGCAAAGGTTGCTAGCGCAGTCTGAATGGCTCTTTCTACCGTTTTTTCGCCATCCCCGTCGAATTTTTTCAGCGGTCTATTGACCAGGATGGCGTTCAAACTGATGCAGTAGTGGCCAAGGAGCTCTCCCAAGGCATAGTAGCCTGCCGTCTCCATCTCAAAGTTGGTCAAGTAGCGTCCCTGAACCCGTAGCGCGGCAAGGCGCTCGATTAGCTGTTCAAAACGGGGCTTCAGCCGTACCTCTCTTCCTTGGGGCGCATAAAATCCAGGGCAGGTGAGCGTAATTCCTCGTGGGATGGAAGCGTCTAGCATTCCCAATAACTTGGTGGAAGCGGCAGCTTGGTAGGGACGAAACGAAAGTCCAAGTTCTGCTTGGATGGCTTGCCCAAAGTCCTGCGGACCTGATAGCTCTGGGTAATACGCCATCAGGGTGTCCATCCCGATAGCGATCTCGGAGGCAAGCAAGGTGCCCGTTGGAATATCTTCCTGGAGGCTTCCTGAGGTACCGATACGAATGATCTGTAAACTGGTTTTATTCGCTTTGACTTGGCGTGTTTGCAGGTCTACATTGACCAGCGCATCCAGTTCGGTCATCAGGATTTCAATATTGTCCGTGCCCATGCCTGTGCTAATTACAGATACATGGTGACCGTTTTTCCAACCCGTATGGGTGATGAACTCTCGGTTTTGGAGTTTGAAGTCGATCTGGTCTAAGTGCCGAGATACGGTAGCCACGCGATCTGGGTCCCCCACCGTAAACACAATGCTTCCCAGCTGCTCGGGCAGTAGCCTCAAATGGAAAACACTCCCATCTGGGTGGAGGATGAGTTCCGATTCAGGAATTTGCCGTTGAATCATGGGAGGGGTTGGAGCGATCTTTGGTACTGTCGCGGTGGATGTTCAGAAAGGGATTGTAGCCATTCGTATTTTTTTGGTAGTAGCCGGTGCCGTCGTAGTGCCGTTTGTCGGGATGTACTTGGCAGGCAGGGCAGCAAGCGCCTTCCAGTTCCCATCCGCAAGCTTCGCAGATGGCCAAGTGGTCGTTGCAACTTGGGTTGGCACAGTTGACCATGCGGTCACTGGGGCTGTTGCAGCAGTGGCAGGCCGACACGATGGTGGGGTTGACTTGGTTGACGGCCACCGCGATGCGGTTGTCAAAGACGTAGCACTTGCCTTCAAAATCTTCCCCACCCACTTCCATGCCGTACTTGATGATGCCTCCGTGAAGCTGGTAGACATCTTCAAATCCTTGTTCCAAAAGGTAGGCGGAGGCTTTTTCGCACTTGATCCCACCGGTGCAGTAGGTGAGTACTTTTTTGTTTTTGAGGTGGGCAAGTTCTTTGACGCGTTCCGGAAACTCCCGGAAGTTGTCGATGTCTATCATGATCGCATTTTTGAAATGGCCCAGGTCGTGCTCGTACTTGGAGCGCACGTCGAGGATCACGACGTCTTCCTGGTCCTTCAGTTGTTTAAATTCCTCTGGCTCCAGGTGCTTCCCTGTTTTCACATTGGGGTCGAGGTGGCGGAGCGAGGAATGGACAATTTCGGGTTTGTAGCGCACATGAATCTTGGCAAAGGCATGGCTCTCGTGGGAATCGATTTTGAATTCAGTCTTGGCAAAACGTGGGTCCGCTTGGATGTAGGCCATGTAGGCATCGCAATCTTCAGCTAGGCCAGAAACTGTTCCATTGAGCCCTTCGTCAGAGATGATGATTCGGCCGCGGAGCTTGTTTGCTACACAGAAGAGGTGGTGTTCTTCCCGATATTCTTCCGGGTTGCAGATTTCCGCGTAGCAGTAGTACAGCAGAATTCGGTAGGGTTTGTTTGTGTTTTCCATAACTAGTGCCCTGTTTCGGCAGGGTGTTTGGGTGGTGAATCGTATTCTTATTTAATTAGCGTTAGTAATGTACCAAGTACCAAGTACAATGTACCAAGTATACTCAGAAGCAAGACACAAGAGCCAAGAAACGAGACTTTATTCTTGGTGATACGAGATTCTTATGATTCACGAAATCCACTTCTTCATTCAACATTCAGCGTTCGATATTCGACATTAAATGAGTATCAAGTAGTTAGTATCAAGTAGCAAGACGAGAAAAGAATTCTAGTCCATACTTAGTACCTGGCCTGCCTGCCGCAGGCAGGTACTTGGTACATGGTACAATTTCGTATTTCTACTTTATTTTCGTCGCCGGATTCCCAAACACCGTTTCATTTTTTCCGACCGAGGAGATCACTACGGATCCAGCGCCCACTCGAGCACCAGCGCCGATGCGCACGCCGGAGACGATCGTGACGCCCGAACCGATAAATGCGCCTTCTTCCAAGACCACATCCGCATTGACGATAGATCCTGCGCCCACCTGAACGTAGTCTTCTACAGTCACTTTGTGGTCGATAATCGCTCCTGTATGAAAGATGCAGTGACTTCCAACTTTCGCTCCCGCCCCCACAGTCACCTGCGCATTGATAAAGTTGCCATGGCCTAGCACGGCATCTGTGGAAATGTAGGCGCGCTCATGAATGGCATTGATCGGCTGCATTTTTCTATTTTCAAGAAGAAGCTCCACCAAAAATTTGCGGTATTTGGTGTCGTCCACAGCCACAAAGGCCTCCGTTTTTTTACCGATCAACTTTAAGAAGCCCTCGTCTTCGGTGCCGCCAAGCACAGGGACATTATTGATTTCGGTACCATGAAGGCTGCTGTCCTCATCCAATAATCCATACACAATCACCTGATTGCTATTGAAAATTTCTAGCGCGGGATGTGCAATGCCTTTGGCGCCGAGGATGATGACAGGTTTGTCCATGAGTATTTTAAAGTAATCGTTGCAAAAATACAGCAATTGTGGCGTTTGCACAACGATTCATTTGGAAGGGCTTCGAACTAGGCTTTGGCCGATTTTGCAGGATAGGCATTTTTGTGCACTGCAATACCTTCGGTACAACTCAAGCATGCCTTGGGAGTCAAAGGCTGTACTCGGCTTCCAAGCATGGTTCACAAACTTTCGGAGCACATAATTTTGCTCGGCAGGGAGGCTTTGAAGTAGGGAAAAGCAACGCTCTTTCCACTCCTCTTGGTCGTGGAATTCCCCATAGGCAAACCAGATGGGTAGCACAAAATTAATCAGTAAAAGCTGCACACTTTGCTCAGAGAGGCCGTTTGAAGTGATTTTGCTACTTGGCTTGCCAAAGGTGTAATGCTGTCGCCAATAGGGGGATGGCGGTGTCTGGAAGATTTTTTTAAAGGCGACCAGGTCTCCGGATTCTTCCAATAGGGAGGAAAGCAAGTGAGGAGCCTGTACCAGTACGGTTGCCAGTTGTGCCAGCCGAAGGGTAGGAAAGTTGGCCGGCCGTGCACCCAAAAAAGTCCAGTGCTGTCGGGTAAGTCCTTTTGTCCAACCGTATTTTTTTTGATAAAAATCATGATCTTTTTTGAGTTGCTGGACATAGGGATCTTCCGAATTCTCTGGTAGCAAGCCTGCCTGCCCCAAGAGCATGGCCTCCAAGTGCTGCAGCTGCTCTCGGTGCCGTTTGAGCAAGGTGTAGGGCAGAAGCTGCCCCAATTCCTCCATGGGAATTCGGTTGGTATGGTAGCCAAAACACTTAAAAAGCCAGCGGTAGGCAGTTTCTTCCCAGTTTCCTTGCGTAGCCTGAAGGATGGCAAGCACCCCCTGGGACTTTTCGTAGAGGCGTTCGACCAATGCTTTTTCTGAAGCAGAAAAACGCAGGATCTCTGGGACAGAGGCGAGGGCATGAGCACAGGGGAGGTCAATTTGAAAATCGAGCAGCTGCTGGTAGTTGCGCCAAATGTCCAAGTAGATCTTTCCTTTCAGCTCTGCTGTAGGCATGGGGGTACCATCCTGTCGGTAAACTTGCCGGTCGTTTTCCCAGACCAAATGCAGAACTACGGCATTGTAGCCAAGGTCTGTATCGTGCGCATGCTGTACCCATTCTGAGGATCGCCGGTGCACTTCCACATGGCCATGTAGTCGGATGCCACCGATCATGAGGGCAGCGTTTTGAAAGTCAGGGCCTTCGCCAGAGTTGTGATTGCCAACCTGCAAGATTTGGAGTTCCTCTCCATCTGTGGTTAGGAGGCTTTTGCGATCGAAGTACTGGTATTTCCATACCAACTGTAAAAAGTCTTCTTTAAAATCCATAAAAAATAAGTCTAAAAAGTAAATTGAATGTAGCCAACAACTCGCTCGAATGCAAGGGGTTAGGGGCTACTTTAAAAAATTGGGATGAAAATCGATCTGGTTTACTTCAGGTGCCGATCCAAGAGTTCTTTCATTTCTAGCTGTAGTTTCTGCGCTTCTTTTCGCGCTACTTTTGCAAAATCTTTTTCTTGGGAGGCATAGATGATCCCTCGGCTGGAGTTGACTAGCAGGCCACAACTGGAGTTCATTCCAAATCGAGCCACATCGGCCAAGCTGCCCCCTTGTGCGCCTACACCTGGCACGAGCAAGAAGTGTTCGGGCACTGTTTTCCGCACTTCTCCTATTAGTTCGCCTCGGGTGGCACCGACCACGTACATCAGATTTTCGGTGCTTCCCCAGGTTTGGCTTTTTTCCAATACGGACTGGTAGAGCGCTTTGCCAGAAACGTCTTGAAGGAGCTGAAAATCCATCGAACCGGGGTTAGAAGTCAGCGCAAGAAGTATCGCCCACTTGCCCTCAAATTCCAAAAAGGGACTAACCGAATCCTTGCCCATATAAGGCGCAACCGTAATGGAATCGAAGTTCATGTGCTTAAAAAAAGCTTCGGCGTAGCGTGTGGCGGTATTGCCAATGTCGCCCCGCTTGGCATCCGCAATGGAAAAGATCTGCTTCGGAATCAAGGCTTCTACCTTGGCAAGCGTCTCCCAGCCTTTGGCACCATGTGCTTCAAAAAAAGCAGTGTTGGGCTTGTAAGCTACCGCAAAGTCTGCCGTTTCTTCAATGATCTGCTGGCAGAAGGAGAAAATTGGGTCGGCCTCATTTTGTAGGTGTGCAGGAATTTTTTCAAGGTCCGGATCTAATCCTACACAGAGGAAAGAGGATTTTTGTTGGATCTGGGCAAAAAGCTCGGCTCGGGTCATAGTCGGGAAGAATATGCGTAAAGGTAGAAATTAATCGGATCAACCTTCTTTTGAGCGCTGCAGTCTTTGTGGAACTAGGTGCTCAAAAGTAATTTTTAGTTTTGATCTGCTCTTTCCCACTTGATCCAAGCCCCTGAGAGGGATACTGCTGCCGAAATCAGAAAAAAGAGTAAGCTAAAAACTATACCTACTTAATTTTGGAGGACCGCCTGTTTTCCGAATGGGATTCGGTAGGCTATGAAGTGCGAGTTGCGAGTACTCATTTGGACTCCAAAGCTATCCCAGATTTTCTGCGCGCAAGCAGTACAGCTGCGCGCGAGGAGCTGCGGGTAAAGCAAGAAAAAAGGTATTATTTCCTTCAGAAAAAATAAACCCGAAGGGGTTTCCTTCGGGTTTGGGGGTGAATTAGATTAGCTATTTTTCTCTTTGTGCTTTTCCAGCTGCCGTCGTAGCCCTTCTACTGCCTCGTCCGCAGCTGCCTCAAAGGAATCGTCTTGATTTTTGGCAAAAAACTGCTTTCCAGGAACGTTTAGTTTGATTTCTACCAGCTTGTTCTGGTTTTTCTCATTTTTATCCAGTCTCAAAAACACTTCTCCGTCCAAAATGCTGTCGAAGAATGTATCTAGTTTGTCGGCCTTCTTCTGAATAAAATCGATCAATTTTTGATCCGCATCGAAGTGAATGGAGTGCATCTGTAGTTTCATAATAGAAGGAGTTAAGGGTTAACTAAAAAGGTACTTAAGCTTTTGGGTGTGCTTGTTCAAACACTGCCTTGAGTTTCTCCATGGAATTGTGGGTATATACTTGGGTGGCGGCCAGGTTGGCATGGCCGAGCAAATCTTTCACTGCATTGAGGTCTGCCCCCTTGTTGAGCAAGTGGGTAGCGAAGGTGTGGCGGAGCAGGTGAGGACTTCGTTTCGAGTTTTGCGCGAACAGGTCCAAGTAGTGCTTCACGATCCGGTAGATAAGCATGGAGTAGGCTTTTTCGCCTTTGTTGCTGCGAATAAAGTAATCTTCCCCCTCCACGGTTTTGAAATGGGCTTCTGCCACTTTTTTATAGGCCGAGATATTTCGTTGTAGTGATTTGGTCAAGGGGATGATCCGTTCTTTTTGTCTTTTTCCCAAAACCTTGACCTGTTCATCATACAGGTGGATGTCCTTCCACTTCAAGGATGTAAGTTCGGAGAGGCGCACCCCGGTGAGGTACAGGAATTCGAGTACCATCCGGTCCCGCTGGCCCTCAAAGGTGGGGGCGTAAACCTCCTCTTCCAATACAGATTCAATGGTTGTTTCCTGCAAAAACTCTGGAAGTTTTCTTGGGGTTTTTAGAGACTTTAACTTGTAGGTAGGATCCTTCTGGATGATTTTGGAGCGCATCAAAAACTTATAGAAGGAGCGGAGGGTCGCCAACTTGCGATTCACGGTAGTTTGGCTCATTCCCTGCTCCACTAGATCGATAATCCAAGCGCGCAGGTCAGGATGGGTACAGTGAGCTAGGTCGTCTATAGAAAAGGACAGGGCAACAAATTCCTGGGCTTGTTCCAAGTCTTTTCGGTAGGCCAGCACGGTATGCACACTGCTCCTTTTTTCGTATTCCAAGTAGTTGATAAACGAATCAATCATGGGATGAATTTGATACTTAAGATACGTGGAATTTTCGAATAGGTTGGCGAATAAAGTCAGTGATGTGAAACAAGATCTGGGTCGCTGTCGACAAAAAAATTGAGGAGGGTTCGATAGGGATCAAAAAAAAGCACCAGCCGAACGACTGGTGCTTTTTATATAGTGCAAATGCCTACGCAATTACTTCATGAATTCTTCCTGAAGTTTTTGCTTGTAAGCAGCCTTGATGACTTGTTCTCTTCTTTTCACAGAAGGCTTGGTGAACGCCTGACGGGCTCTCAATTCACGAACCGCGCCGGTTTTGTCAAACTTCTTCTTAAAACGCTTTAGCGCTTTATCGATTGATTCGTTTTCCTTAATGTTGATTATGATCATATCTGTACACCTCCTTTCGGTCTGCAAATGTACAGGTTATCTTTTTAATTCCAAGGCAAAATCAAAAAATGAAGGATAAAATGGTCAACGGCTAACGGTCTACTGTCAACAGCCGAGTCGTGGTGTGATATGGCTTAGAATCTAAATTTAAGTACGTTTTTTAGTAACAGACAGCAATTGACTGTGGTCTGTCGACTGTCAACTGTTGACATTTAATTTTTGTCAACGGCTAACGGTCCACTGTCCACCGCTCACTTAAATGGACCTCAAGTCTTATTTTCTTTGATATGATAATCAAAAAAAGAGGCTGTCTCTTTTCGGGACAGCCTATTTTTGTTACTTGTATTTCCGTAAATTATTTTTTGCGTATCAAAAACAAAGCTTGAAGTTCAAACAATCTGCCGTGGACTGTCGACTGTGGTCTGTTGACAATTTTTTGTCAACGGTTGACAGTCCACGGTCCACCGCAGATTGTAGTTGTAAAGGCAAATCGTAATCCTACCCCAATCGACTGTGGACCGTTAACAGTTAGTTAGCTGTTGACCGAGCTTATTGAGCTTCTAATGGTAAGAATGCGGATAATCAGTTAATCCAGGTTGGGGAATCAAGAAAAAGAGGCTGTCTCTTTCGGGACAGCCTATTTTAAGTACTTGTATTTCCGTGAATTATTTTGTGCGTATCAGAAACAAAGCTTGAAGTTCAAATAATCCGCCGTGGACCGTCGACTGTGGACCGTTGACTAATTATTGTCAACGGCTAACGGTCCACTGTCCACCGCAGATTGTAGTTGTAAAGGCAAATCGTAATCCTACCCCAATCAACTGTGGACCGTTAACAGTTAGCTGTTGACCGAGTGATTATTGAATTTCTAATTGTAAGATTGCGGATAACCTGATCTCATCTATGTTGGGGAATCAAAAAAAATAGGCTGTCTCTTTTCGGGACAGCCTCTTTTCGTTACGTGTATTTCCGTAAATTATTTTTTGCGTATCAAAAACAAAGCTTGAAGTTCAAACAATCCGCCGTGGACCGTCGACTGTGGACCGTTGACTAAAGATTAGTCGACGACTTTTTCAGCCAAGACTACGATGGTATTTTGCTTTACTTCTACCACGCCGCCTTCTACTTGAATGGATTGTTTCCCTTCAGCTGTAGTGAAGGAAACTAAGCCATTGGCCAAGGCAGACACAATAGGTGCGTGATTAGTAAGGACTTGAAATGCTCCCAAAGCTCCAGGAAAGGTAGCTTCGCTCACTTCTCCTTGGAAAACTTTTTTATCTGGAGTAACGATTTCTAAGTGCATGGCGTATTCGATCTTCAGTAATTGTACTCATCCTGCCTCGAGACCTTTGGATTGCTTCAAGAGGTAGGTGTGAGAAGAAATTTATTTTACTTCTGCGAGCAATTTTTCTCCTTTAGCGATGGCATCTTCGATGCTACCCACCAAGTTGAAAGCAGCTTCTGGCAAATGATCAAGTTCGCCATCTAGAATCATGTTGAATCCTTTGATGGTGTCTTTGATATCTACGAGCACTCCTTTAAGACCGGTAAACTGCTCGGCTACGTGGAAAGGCTGAGACAAGAAACGCTGCACACGACGCGCGCGGTGTACGACCTGCTTATCCTCTTCAGAAAGTTCTTCCATACCCAAGATGGCAATGATGTCTTGCAATTCCTTGTAGCGCTGAAGGGTTTCCTTTACGCGCTGCGCACAGTTGTAGTGGTCATCACCCAAAATATCTGGAGAGAGGATTCGTGAAGTGGAGTCCAAAGGATCCACAGCAGGGTAGATACCCAATTCAGCGATTTTACGAGACAATACCGTGGTAGCATCCAAGTGCGCAAAAGTAGTTGCTGGAGCCGGGTCAGTCAAATCATCCGCAGGCACATATACTGCCTGTACGGAGGTGATAGATCCATTTTTAGTCGAAGTGATTCGTTCCTGCATGACTCCCATTTCAGTAGCCAAAGTTGGCTGGTAACCTACTGCAGAAGGCATACGTCCTAAAAGTGCGGACACTTCAGAACCTGCCTGAGTGAATCGGAAAATGTTATCGATAAAGAACAAGATATCCTTTCCTTGACCAGTGCCATCTCCATCACGGTAGTATTCCGCAAGGGTAAGACCAGTAAGCGCCACGCGAGCACGTGCTCCTGGAGGCTCGTTCATCTGTCCAAAAACGAATGTTGCTTTGGATTCTTCTAGTTTTTTGAGGTCTACCTTGGATAGATCCCATCCGCCTTCAGTTTCCAAGCTATGGATAAAGTCGTCACCATAAGTTACGATGCCTGACTCGATCATTTCTCTTAAAAGGTCATTTCCCTCACGGGTTCTTTCTCCTACACCTGCAAACACGGACAATCCAGAATAGGCTTTTGCGATGTTGTTGATCAATTCCTGGATCAATACAGTTTTACCTACCCCTGCACCTCCAAAAAGACCAATCTTTCCTCCTTTAGCATAAGGCTCAATCAAGTCGATCACTTTGATGCCAGTGAAAAGTACTTCGGTAGCAGTTGAAAGATCTTCAAACCGTGGTGCAGAGCGGTGGATTGGAAGACGCTTGCCAGCAGGTACCTGAGGCAAACCGTCGATGGCTTCACCCACAACATTGAAAAGTCGGCCTTTGATGCCTTCGCCAGTAGGAACAGAGATGGGCTGACCCAAATCTCGCACTTCCATGCCACGAACCATTCCTTCTGAGGAATCCATTGCGATGGTTCTTACTCGGTCTTCACCTAGGTGTTGCTGCACTTCCAACACTACCTTCTGGCCGTTGTCTTTTGTGAGTTCCAGCGCGTCTAGGATGTTGGGTAGTTTTCCGCCTTCAAAGGATACGTCCACCACCGGGCCGATTACCTGAGTTAACTTGCCAATATTTGCCATTTTATTTGATGAAAGGTAAAAAGAGACTCTTCTTTAATTCGACCGCAAATTTAGTGAGAAAAGCCTTAAACCAAAGGATATTTGGAAAAATTAATCTGAATTGACTCAGAAAATTGTAGGGTAAGTCGATTTTTGAATTCAGCCAGAAACTACTTTAAATCCAATCGCCTCGCGAATAGAAAGGCTTTGGTCCAATAAGCGCTTTTCAGGTAATCTTCGGTCACTCCAAGTGAGGTAGAAGCATGTATAAAACGCACCTTATTTTTTTGTGCCTCTGTGACAATTCCGGCATGGGTTACCTCTTTTTTCTTTTTTCCAGTGGCAAAAAATAAGACATCCCCAGGGCGAATCTTACGTTCAGGAATTTTTTTACCCAGCTTACTTTGGTCTGTAGAAGTTCTTGGGAGTTTGACCCCTACCGAAGCAAAGGAATGGTAGATCAAAGCGGAGCAATCTATTCCTGCTCGTGTAGTGCCCCCATAGCGGTAAGGCGTACCGCGGTAGGTCTTGGCAGTTTGGATGATCGTAAATTCCGATGAAGATTTGGCGGCCCTTCTTTTACTGCCGCAGCTGCCCAAAACGGAAAGCGCAAAAACACACAAAAAAAAGCAGGTCGCTGAAGGGAAATAAATTCGGTTCAATGGAATTTGTTTAGGCCAATTCAAGTTTACTCCTCAAACGAATCAATTCAAAAGAATTCTCACATTAAATAAATCCAACCCGCTACAGGTATAGACTTTCAAGCGGGATTGTATCTTTGCCTTTATTCTAATCCACGTCTCCATTTTATGCACATTCAGCAATTTTATGACGAAGGTCTAGCTCATGCTAGCTATGCCATCTTGAGTCAAGGAAAAATAGCCTTGGTCGATCCAGGAAGAAATCCGCAACCGTATTATGACTTTGCTGAATCCCATGCTGCTCAGATTGTTGCTGTTATTGAAACTCACCCGCATGCAGACTTTGTGAGTTCGCACCTGGAGTTTCACAAAAACGAAGGAGCTACTATCTACGTGTCCAAGCTTGTGGGTGCAACCTATCCTCATGTGGGTTTTGACCAGGGTGATTTCTTCGAGCTAGGTGCCATCACCCTTCATTCGCTCCATACCCCTGGACACTCCCCCGATTCCATCAGCATCCTGTTGAAGGATCCAGAAGGAAAAAATCATGCGCTATTATCGGGAGATACGCTATTTATTGGAGATGTAGGACGGCCTGACCTCCGTGAAAAGGTAGGCAACCTGACCGCCCAGCGCGAGGAGCTGGCCCGAATGATGTACCATACCGTACAGCAAAAGTTGAAGCCCTTGGCAGATGCCGTGCTTGTATTTCCTGCCCATGGAGCCGGCTCACTCTGCGGCAAAAATTTGAGCGATGCCCGTCAGTCTACCATTGGGGAGCAGCGGGCCAGCAACTGGGCTTTTTCAGCACCTGATGAAGCATTTTTTATGGACACCCTACTTCAAGGGCAGCCCTACATTCCGAAGTATTTTGGATACGCGGTAGACCTTAACAAACAAGGTGCACCCGCCTACCAGCAATCCATCGATCAGGTAAGCATTTTGCCTGAAGGAGCATCCCTTCCTGCGGGTGCTTTGGT
>CAMBMU010000073.1 GCA_945868725.1 Spirosoma fluviale | reverse complement strand
CAATACACTAATTTTCCAAAACGGCCCTGGCCTCCAGAAGCCCAGAGTACTTTGCCTCCAGGGGCCGCCTTGACGGCATGAAAGCCCGTACTAGAAAAGGGCCGCCAACTGTGGGCCCCATCGGAAGAATAGTCCGAACCACCGGGACCAACAGCGACCACCCAGCCTTTCTCGTGCAAGTAAGCCACTCCAGAGCGGTAGCCACTTGGACCCTCAGTGGTAGAACTGGTCACCTCACCAAGAACTAGTAAGGCATTGCCCATCTGGTTTTCAGGCTTCAGGTAGTCTCCACCCACCAGCACCAATCCTCCGGCTTCTGGAAGTGCAGTAACTGCAAAAACCCCTTGCGAGGACTCTCCCTGGAGCATGTCTGTCAATTCGCGTACTGCCCATGACCGCGAGGCAAAGGAGTAGCGATGCAAACGAGAAAGGCTACCTCCTGTGGCAACTACTAGCCCCGATGCATCCGCTACCAAGGAAGAAGCGCTTGCCGCAAAGGCAGCTTCCCCAGGCACGGCATCTGGTAGATTGGCTAGAGAATGCCAGCTTTTGCCTCCATCAACCGTCTCCAAAATCATCCACTTCCCTCCAATGGGATCTCCCAATACATAGCCACGCTGAGCATCCACAAACTGGATCGCATCAAAAAAGGCTTCCTTGCCTTCCTGATGTACTTTTCCCCAAGTCTTTCCCCCATCTTCGGTTCGGTAGATCACTGCAGGTTGCCCTGCAGAAGCCACTACCGCTGTCTGGGCATCAAAGGCATGGATGGATCGAAAATCTACCGTATCCAAACCGGCAACTGTCCCCATCTGCCAGCTCCCTCCTCCATCCTCGGTTTTCAGCCAAGTGCCCCCAGAGCCACTGGCCCAGCAGACCTGATCCGAAATGGGGGATAAACCTCTCAAAGAGGCTTTCCCCGGAGTTTGAAAGGAGCTCCATGCTGGAACTTGGGCAAAACTTACCGTGACACAAAGGAAGGCCCCAAGTAGGAAGAGGAGCTGCTTCATTTCACATCTACTTTCCGATAGGCATCAATCAGTGCCAACTCTCCTGCTTTGCCTGGAAGGGCGTTGCCATGCTCCATGCCCAAGATTCCCGTAAAGCCTTTTTTGTGGATGTACTGAAATACATTAGCATAGTTGACCTCTCCAGTTCCCGGCTCTTTTCTGCCGGGATTGTCTCCAATTTGGATGTAGGCAATTTCAGACCAGGTTTTTTCCATGGTTGCAATCAAGTTTCCCTCGTTGCGCTGCATGTGGTAGGCATCGTAGAGCAACTTACAGGCAGGGCTACCCACGGCACGACAGATCATGTAGGTTTGATCTGCATGGCGGAGAAATAGGTCCGGATTGTCACTTAGTGGCTCCAGGACCATCGCCATGCCATGGGGCTCAAAAATCTCCGCTCCCCGCTTGAGCGCATCAATGACATTTCCAGTCTGCACCCCAATCTGAAGATTGCGCTCAAAATAGCCAGGCACCACGGTCATCCACTTCGCATTGACCCGCTTGGCCGTCTCCACGGAGGCCTTGCAGGTGGCTACGAAATTATCCAAAAACTCCTGCTTCCCCGTCGTGAGGGAAACTTTCCAGTTGTCACCTCCATCCACCACAAATACCCCCATGCGCATCCCAAGTTGATCGAGGGTCTTCCCGATCAGCTCCTGATCCGCGATGGATCGTTTGAGAAGGCCATTGTCTTCTAGGGAGCGGAATCCTTGGTCTGCCATAAAGCGGAGTTCGTCCGCCAATCCGCCCGGAGCATGCTCCTTAAACATGCCAAAGTGTGGCGCATAATCTAGTTTAAACGGGGCAGCAGCCACTTTGCCCTTGGCAAAAGTGGGAAGGCTTAGGGCGCCGGCAGCACTTACCGCAGCGGCACCTAGGCCCAGTCTCTTGATAAATCCTCTTCTTTCCATGGCTTAGATTACTTTAGATTTACCAGGTATTGCATGTGGATAGAAGCCATCTGCGTTTGGCAGCAGCTTTGGTGCCGCATCCCAAGCGAGGGTATCGGGAAAGAGATCTACCTTACCGTTGAGGGCCTCTTCCCAGGTCAACACCTTTCCAGAATAGGTGGCGTACCTGCCCATGATGGCTGTCATGGTGGACTTGGCTGCATTTTCAGCGTCGGCAAATTTATAGTCCCCTTTGACAAGGGTTGCCCAAAGCTCGTCGTGCTCCTGCTGGTACGGGTTGGGTTGGTTGGTACGGTCGTGATCGTAGAGCACCTTTCCTTTCCAATCGGTAAGCAGCCCATGGTTGCCCCCGCTGAGGTAAGCCTTTCCTTGGGTACCTTGGAAGGTCTCATCCACCCTGTTGTCGGCACCTGGAAAATGGCGGCACTCGGAGTGAATGACGCTGCCATCCGCATAGGTGAAGGTAAGAATGTGGTGGTCAAAAATCTCCCCATGCTCCTTGCCGGTGCGCACGGCACGACCTCCAGAACCCTCAGCTTTAACTGGATAGCCATTTTTGGCCCAGTTGGCCACATCAATGTTGTGCACGTGCTGCTCCACAATATGGTCTCCACAGAGCCAGTTGAAGTAGTACCAATTGCGCATCTGATATTCCATCTCCGTTTGGCTTGGGGTCCGTGGCTTTACCCAGACTCCTCCGTCGTTCCAGTACACCTGACCGCCGACAATATCGCCGAGAACTCCGTCCTGAATACGCTTCATGACTTCCCGGTAGTTGTTTTGGTAGTGGCGCTGCAAGCCCACGACCACATTCAGTTTCTTCGCCTTGGCTACCTCAGCAGCAGCTAACACCTTTCGAATCCCTGCAGCATCGGTGGCTACGGGTTTTTCCATAAAAATCTGCTTGCCTTGCCGCACCGCCTCTTCAAAGTGGGAAGGGCGAAAGCCTGGAGGGGAGGCCAAAATCACTACATCGGCTTCAGCAATGGCTTTTTTGTAGGCATCGAAACCCACGAAGCGGCGCTCCTGGGGCACGTCTACCTTGTCTTTGCCGTACTTGTCAAAAATAGGTTTGTAACTGCCCTCGAGTCGATCTTCAAAGGCATCGGCCATAGCGACCAACTTGATGGGATGGCCCGTGTCAAAGGCCTGAAATACAGCACCTGTACCTCTACCTCCACAGCCAATCACGGCCAACTTGAGGTGATTTTTGGGGGCTGCATAGGCGCCAGGGATCAAAAAGGAGGGGGCGAGGAGACCACCCGTCAGTAGGGCTGAGGTCTTTACAAAATCGCGGCGAGAAGGATTTTTTTTCATAGGATATGTATTTTGGGTCAGTAGTCAACTATCGGTGCCTGCGTGTAGTAGGCATAAATTTCTTCAGGAGTAGGTGGAATCAAGGGTCGTACCAGTCGCATTCCCACAAAGGGAGCTTCGGGAAACCACCACTGGCTTTTGGGAATCTGGGGATCAATGCGTTTCCACATGGGACTGGATTGCTCCCGAAAGGAGGAGCCGAGACTGGTTGCCGTACTTGCAAAGTTTCCTCCTCTTAGGGACTGAGGATAGAGTTTAGCCCCTCGATTGACAGGATTGGTGTCAGTAGACTTGCCGTAGAAATCCGGAGCATACTGGTCTATCGTCCACTCGGTCACATTGCCGTAGATATCGTGCAGTCCCCAAGGGTTGGGTTTCTTGGTTCCTACCACTTGTGTGCTTCCCTTACTGTTGGTAGCAAACCAGGCATAGTCCCCCAGTGCTGCGGGGTCGTTGCCAAAGAAAAAGCGGTCCTTGGAACCCGCTCTAGCGGCATATTCCCACTCCGCTTCGGCGGGTAAGCGGTAGAAAATTCCTGTTTTCAGGTAGAGCCAGTGGCAGTACTGCAGGGCCCCGTACTGGGTCATGCCCACGGCGGGCTTTCCGTCTTTTCCCATGCCAAAGGTCATGTCGAGGTAGGGCAAGCTTGGTCGGGAGAGTGCATCTACTCGTGCAGGCACTCCACCTTCCGTGATCGTTTGCTCGTACTGCTTGTCTAGAAAAAGTTCGAATGCCTCCCAGGTCACCTCATGGGTGCCCATCCAAAAGGCATCAAGCTGTACCGCATGCAGGGGCTGCTGGTCGGGAAAGGAAGGATCCGCGCTCCCCATCCAGAAGGTGCCGGCAGGAATTGGAGTCATGTCAAAAGCTACTGGAGTACCCACAATTTTTTGGGTATAGGGATCAAATACCCGGGCGGGGTTGAGTTGAAAACTCGTTAAAATCACCAAAAAAAGGCCCAGGATTTTTTTCATTTGTACAGTTACACCGAAATACCCTTGAAAATACAAATTTTCTCTAGGTTACCACAGCCCATTTGATAAATGGTCTATGAAATTTGGGAGCGATTGAAAAAAATGCTGCCTCCCGCTGAGCTATGTATTTATGGGGCCGAAAAAATAGAATGAAGATGGTGAGGCTTTAAAGCCTTTTAACCACTTCTTTTTTGGGGAGGCGTAGGGACCACATGCCTCTCAGATCTTCGAGTGAATAGCCGGTAGCCGGGTCTTGCGGGTAGCGTTGCTTCAGTTTGGCGGCAGTTTCGGGAGCAATGTCCTTTTTGGGATCGCCGTGACAACTTAAGCACATCGCATTGCTGATTACGATGGGCTTGGTGTAGAGAAGCACTTCTCCCTGCTGCAACTTTTGGATGCTCGGATCGGCCAAAATGTTGTTTTCCACATTGTAGGCATAGGCATCGAGTAACGGGGTTTCGGCTGCATCAGGAGCATCTAGGGGGTTTCTGGGGCGGGAAGAAACCCGTCGAAGGGTGACCGCATGCTTGGTTTCCAGGGATTTCAAAATTGGCAAGGCATTGACTTGGCAAAAGTCGATGGCTCCGGAATGGCCATTTGCTGCAATGGCCTGCTGAAGCTGGGCCATGAGTTGGGCCTGGGCTTCTTGGGTGATGGAATCTCCCCAGACCATCGCCTCTCTCAAAATTTCAACTTCGGTGATTCGTTTGACCTCGTTGTTTCGTTGGACATCATCAAATGCCTCCTTCGAAATCCGCTCTTGAGGACCGCAGGAGAATAGTAGGATAAGGAGAAGGGGAAGGTTTTTCATGAAGTACGAAATTTGTACAATGTACCAAGTACCCACCGCGGCGGGCAGGCGAAATACGGGATTAAAACTAATGTCGAATACTGAACGCCGATTGAAGAATGCTGAAGTGTTAATTCGTAGAACATACGAATCTCGTATCTCCACGAATAAAGTCTCGTTTCTTGCTTCTTGTCTCTTGCTTCTAATAATTTATGTCGAATGCTGAACGCCGATTGAAGAATGCTGAAGTAGGAATTCGAATTGTACAATGTACCAGGTACCAAGTACGAAGTAGAGATTCGTAGTAGGACATGAATTCTCTACTCAGAAATTCGTGGAACATAAGAATCTCATATCACCACGAATAAAGTCTCGTTTCTTGCTTCTTGTCTCTTGCTTCTAATAATTAATGTCGAATGCTGAACGCCGATTGAAGAATGTTGAAGTGTTAATTCGTGGAACAAACGAATCTCGTTTCTCCACAAATAAAGTCTCGTTTCTTGGCTCTTGTATCTTGCTTCTCTCTTGGCTCTTATATCTTGCTTCTCTCTTGCCTCTCGCTTCTTGTCTCTTGCTTCTCAATCCTTTTCCTCCCCTCTCACTCGGACATACTGAAATAGATCCCCTACAGTACCCCTTTTGATAAATCCTTTTTTCAAGATCGCTTCTGGGATGTACTTTGCTTTTTCGAGCACACTCATGGATTTCCCATTGAAGTCGAATACTTGAGCGTAGATGCGTTGAATGTCAAATTTATCAAAAACATAGTCCGTATACAGTTTGACTGCTTCGGTAGCAATGCCCTTCCCCCAGAAAGGTTCCCCTACCCAAAAGCCAAGTTCCATATTGGTTCGGAGTTCATCTTTTCCTTGCTCAGCACCAATTGCACCTGCCAACTTACCTTCAAATTCAATGGCAAAATTTTGTACTGGATTGAACTTATAGTTGTACTCTATCCAATGCCGGGCATCGTGGATGGTGTAGGGCTGTGGATAATTATCCCGAAGGTTCATGGCAATCTTTGGATTGTTGGCAATCGGGCACAGCTGATGAAAATGAGATTCATTCCAGGTAACAAGGTGGATCTCTCTTTCTCCTTCAATGAGCATAAGTAAACTCGGTTAATACTAGAGTTGGGATTTTTTTCAATATAAGGGCTTAATTCCTTCTTTACAAAGGCCTGAGGTCTAGTCTATCCCTCCAGTTTGCATTTTTTCTAGATTTTCAGCCATGCGAAGCGCAGAAATAAATTCTTCGATACGCCCATCCATGACGTCCGGCAAGTTGTAAACCGTCTTGTTGATTCGGTGGTCGGTGACACGAGACTGAGGATAGTTGTAGGTACGGATCTTATCGGAGCGATCGCCACTGCCGACCATGGAACGACGTTGGGCTCCAACAGCCTCGTTGTGCTTGGCTAGCTCGATCTCATAGAGTCGGGAGCGCAACACCTTCAGTGCCTTTTCAAAGTTTTTGATCTGGGATTTTTCATCCTGGCAAGTCACAATCAGCCCACTGGGGATGTGAGTTAGTCGCACTGCCGAGTAGGTGGTGTTTACCGACTGCCCACCGGGACCGGAGGAGCAGTAGGTATCCTTGCGGATCTCATTCATGTCCAAGTGCACCTCTACTTCGTCCATTTCAGGTAGCACGGCCACGGAGGCGGCAGAAGTATGCACCCGCCCTTGGGATTCGGTTGCAGGTACGCGCTGCACCCGGTGCACGCCCGATTCGTACTTGAGCATGCCGTACACATCTGCTCCGGAGACGGTGGCGATGATTTCTTTGTAGCCCCCTGCGGAGCCGAAGGTCAAGTCCAGAACGGTCAACTTCCAGTTCTGCATTTCGCAGAAGCGCTCGTACATTCGGAAGAGGTCGCCTGCAAAAATCGCCGCCTCATCCCCACCGGTACCGCCGCGAATTTCCAAAATACAATCCTTGGAATCGTTCGGGTCTTTGGGGGTCAATAGCTGCTTCAGCTCCTCTTCAAGTTCAATTTTTTTCTGACGTAGCTCTTCCAGTTCTGCCTTGGCCATCTCTCGAAACTCCGGATCTTTTTCCTTGTCTAGGATTTCCTTGGAACTGTCAATGTTTTGCATCACCAAGGAATAGGCATCCGCAACGCTCACGAACTTTTCCAAGTCTTTGTATTCCTTGGTCAGCTTGGCATAGGCACTCATATCGGCCATGGAGTCAGGCATAATGATGAGCTGTCCTACTTCTTCAAATCGGTCTTTTAGGCTTTGTAATTTCTCGAGCATGGGGAGTAAAAATCCCTACAAAAGTACGGCTATATTCGAGGAAGACCTCCAAAAGGAGGGAAGAATTTGTTTAAAAATGTAGGGCTTAAGCTTGGATTTTGTAGTAGACATAGCGCTTGTCCTCCGGCTTTTTGTCGCGAACAATCAACTCTTTGCCTTCTTGAGAGAAGTACTTCTCGTTGATGTCTTTGATCAGGCGGGCGCGCTTCATACGTCGGGAGTCGAAGTTTGCCTGGCTATCGATGCCTAAGAGCTGATCGAGAGTTTCGGTGGTGAGCAACTGTCCGGAAAACGGCAACAAGAGTTGAATGGGCTCTAACCTTTTGGAGGGCTGCAATTCAAATTCCTCGGTTTTTTTCTTGGGGAGGATTTTTTTCACAAGCAGGAATCCGACCGCCACCACTACAAAAAACAAGCCATAGGCCCAGGTGTAATTCATCCCAAATGCGGCCGCTTCCTTCACTCGAACAAAGCCTACCTCCTTGGACTTTTTTCGAATATCATCAAGGTCCAGCGTTTTCTGTTCCCCACTTGGTGCAGGATAGGTCAAGACATTGCCGACAATTTCAAGGTAATTGCCAAGCCCCATGTCCACATTCTTCGCATCAAAGAAAAAAATCTTGCCGGTTTCCTTTTCGATGAGGTTCCACCCAATATTTTTTAATACACTCGTAGATGCCCAAAACGCATAGTCCTGCGTTTGAATAAAATACAATCCTCCCTTCTCGAATAAATCTATCAGGTCCAAACCCTCAATCTGAACCTCTAATTCCAGCCATTCTTTCGTTTTCCAGTCCAAAAAATAGCCTTGGGATTTTTTTAAATCCAGACCTTTTCGTTGATTAAATTCCTCCCCAAAAAGAGCGAATATCCCTTTGGTATTTTGATAGGCAAAAGCCGAGAAGTAATCCGTAGGCTGGTTTTTGGTGGTTACCAATTCCCAGGAACCGTGCAATTCATCGAAGGCAAGGAGATCGAGGTGATTGGTCCAGAAACCATGCCCACCGAGCATGTAGTGGGTGCTGTCCCGAACGAAGGAATTTCCTCCACAAGTATAGCCTCGATTGAAATACAGGTATTTATTAACCAACTTATCCCCTTGAATTTCATAGAGGTCAAAGGTGCAGCGAACCTGAACATAGCGCTTTGCACCTAGTTCATACACAATGTATTGGTGTGGAGATTTTTCGTAGATCTTATCCAAAGAATCTAAAATTGCAAGGGGTAGCTGCCCTCCTAGAAATTCCGTTCGACGGCTATTTTTCCAAGTAGTGGTAGCAGCACTAAACCACGTATAGTCAGCCGCCAAACTGGCTGAGCTGACCAATAGGACAATTAGGATGGGGAGAACTAACCTTATTTTCATCATTAATTTTATGAAAATCGCTTCTTACTCAAGTTTACTAAATAAAATGCAAAAAAAAAGGGAAGGGAAACCGTGAATCCCTCCCCAAAAAAAATAAACAAAAAGCCTTATGATAACTTTGTTCTAAACTAAAGTGCAGACATCAAGAATCTAAGACTTTTCGTGTTAATTAGGTGCCAAATGCATTGTTACGCAATGTTACATAGTTTTAAAAAAATCTTTTCAAACCGATTTTCAGAATTACCTATCTACGTTTAATTCAGTCCGCCAGCGCAAAAAAATAAGGATTAGGCTTCAAAAACGCATATAAATGCATTTTTTGAAGCCTAATCCTCAAGCCAAGAAGAGGTGAAAATTACCGCTTCTTCTGGTAAAGTTTCTGGTGAATTTGAAAAAGCACTTCTGTAGGAATTTTGATCACTTTTCGATCGTAGGTCATCAAACCATTCGTTTCAATTTCTACATCCGTGGTCTGAGTATAGACTGCTGCTGCCAATCCTTTCGATATTAATTCATTCAAATCATCTACTAAAGTGCGGTAACGAGCCTCCAATTCTTCTTTAGATTTGAAACTCTGGTAGCCCCAATTGTCTTTTTGCTGCCAAGTATGTCCCTCTATTGGCAATCCCAATCCTCCATATTCGCCTAGCACTAAACTGATTGACGTTCCAAAAACGGCAGGATCTGGCATCACAGGATCTGGGTAGTTGTGTAAGTCCAAAATATCTCCCACGACGCGATTTCCCTCAAGTTCAAAGTTGCCCCCGCTAGCACTATTGATCAGGCGAGTTGGGTCTAATTCACGGGTGAGCGCTGTGATTTCCTTGGTTTTGAACTGTCCCCAGGCTTCATTGAAGGGAACCCAGACCACAATCGAGGGGAAGAATTTGAATTCCTTGATAATCTCAGTCCACTCCGTCGTAAAGATTTTTTCGCTAGCCGCTGTTCGTTCCCTATTCACTCCTTTTCGGATGACCCCTGGGCGTACTTCCCATCTATTCCCCAAATCGCCACTTGGCATGTCCTGCCAAACCAGCATCCCCAGCTTATCGGCATGGAAATACCAGCGGGCTGGCTCCACCTTCACATGCTTACGAATCATGTTGAAGCCCATTTCACGCGTTTTTTGAATGTCAAATAGCAAAGCTTCATCTGTCGGGGCCGTGTACAAGCCATCCGGCCACCAACCCTGATCTAAAGGCCCATAGTGGAATACTTCTTCTCCATTGAGTAGCATCCGTTGATGGCCATTGGCATCCTTCGCCATCCGTATGTCTCTAAATGCCGCGTAACTTTGAACTTCATCCAATAGGTTTTTTCCTTGGTACAACTTGATGCTTACCGGATATAGAAATGCAGCGCCTGGAGACCAGGGTTTCGGATTTGGCAAGTGAATTTGGATCGGCTCTCCCAACTTGGCAGACTTTGTTTCGGAAAATCCTTGTGGATCCGTCACGCTAATTTGAACCGTCAAGTCCTGACGATTGCTCTGAATCTCCGGGCTGAAAATCAAGGTTTTATTTTCCCAATCCGTTCTTGAAGTAACAGCGGTAATGTGCTGAATCGGGACGGTTTCCAACCAGACGGTTTGCCAAATTCCAGTCACTGGCGTATACCAAATACTCTTAGGAACTTGAACTTGCTTGCCTCTAGGCTGTGGTCCAGCATCGGATGGATCCCAGACACGCACGCGAATCGTTTGTTTATCCCCCTTGATCAGTAGCTCCGAAATATCTAAGCTAAATCCATCAAAGCCTCCTTGGTGGCTGCCAGCACGGGTTCCATTGACCCAGACCTCGGCTTCCCAATCGACCGCCCCAAAATGTAAAAGTGTCCGCTTGTTGGTTCGATTCAAGGATAGTGTCAGCTGTCGCTCATACCAGAGTTCCTGATCCGGCCCCACCGTCTTCTGTACGCCAGAAAGAAGGGATTCGATCGCAAAAGGAACGGTGATCTTGCCTTGAAAGCCTGCCTCCGGAGCTGTTCCCTTGGCCAAAATCGCATAATCCCATTGGCCATTCAGGTTTTGCCAGGAATTCCGAACCAGCTGCGGCCTTGGGTATTCGGGCAATGGATTGGCAGGATTCACCTGATCGGTCCAATTGGTTTTTAAGGTTTGGGTATGCCCACTAGTCATATTCAGGAGCAGGAGTAGCAGGGAAAATAAACGCTTCATTGGAGGAGGGTTAGGAGTTTCGAAAATAATTCAACACATTAAGCTACGGGATTATCCGCAATTATGCGAGTGGTTCAATTGAAGTTGATAAAATGGTCAACAGTTGACGGTCGACAGACCACAGTCAATTGCAGTCTGTTACTAAAAAACGTACTTAAATTTAGATTCTAGGCCATGTCACACCACGACTCGGCTGTCGACAAATGGTCCACAGTTGACGGTCGACAGACCACAGTCAATTGCAGTCTGTTACTAAAAAACGTACTTAAATTTAGATTCTAAACCTGGTATCAAACGACTCGGCTGTGGACCGTGGTCTGTTAGCCGTTGACAATAATCAATTTTCCTTATATTTAAAATTCTGATTATTCGCTTTTTGGCCAGTTACCTACAGAAATAAGCGTTGAAGTTCAATTGAGTGGGCTGTGGACCGTGGACTGTCGTCTGTGAACGATTATCCGCTTGGTGAACAGACAGGTTGAACCTCTGGTAGGATTGCGGATAATCAAAATGTCAATCAAAACTCAATAACTTCATGGATTACCGCAAACTGGGCAATACGGACCTACTCGTGTCAATTCTAGGATTTGGGGCCTCCCCCTTAGGAGACGTTTTTGAGGTTTGTGACGAAAAAGAAGGGATTGCTTCGGTGCACCTCGCCATTGATCAGGGCGTGAATTTTTTTGATGTGGCGCCTTTTTATGGAGAAACCTTGGCAGAAACGCGCTTGGGGCGGGCCTTGAAAGGCAAGCGAAAGGAAATATACTTGGCCACCAAATGCGGGCGCTATGGGCTGCGCGATTTTGATTTTTCCTACGATCGAATTTTAAAAAGCATCGATGAGTCCCTAGAGCGTTTGCAAACGGATTACGTGGACCTGTTTCAGTTGCACGATACCGAATTCGTTAGTCGCCAACAAATTATCGAAGAAGCCATCCCCGCTATACAACACATCAAGGCCTCCGGCAAAGCACGTTACATCGGCTTGACGGGCTTGCCGGTACGGTATCTGGCCTCTCTGGCCCGAGAAAATGAGTTTGATACCGTCCTTTCTTGGGCGCACTACAACTTGATTCAGGATGAAATTTTGGAGGAATTGGTGCCCCTGTCCAAAGAAAAGGGCTTTGGTTTGATGAATGCGGCACCTCTGGTGCAGCGCATTCTTTCGGATGCTCCAATTCCCGCCTGGCACAACGCCCCTGCAGAGGTGAAGGCGATACAAGGGCCGCTGTTAGCACTGTGTCAAGACTACCAAGTTGCGCTAAGTGACGTGGCGATGCGATTTGCGATGGATCAAGAGGCAATTGCCACCACCATTGTGGGCATGAGTGATCGAGAGGTCCTCCGACGGAATCTGCGGGCCTTCGATTTGAAGATGCCAGATGGCCTTTTGGAAGATATTGCGAAGGTGGTGGCACCAATTAAAAACACAATGTGGTACGAGGGATTACCGGAAAACGATTTAAGACAATATGATTATCCGCAATCATGCCAGTAGCTCAGCTCGCCTATTTAAAACATGCGGATAATCGTTGACAGACCACAGTCAACGGTCCACAGCTAACCTAATTGAACCTGAAACCTTTTTTTCTATGGTTAGTGGTGAAAAAGCGGATAATCAGATTTTGTTTAAATCAAAAGCAGATTCCATACTCTTGGATGACTTGGAGACTAATTAAGACTAGTAAGTTCTTTGGTTACTTTAAAATTAAGGTATTGTGCAAAGTAGATTGTAAACATGTCAAAGAAATTCATGAAAAAAAACGCTGACGGGGATATCGTGCTATTTACGGATAGCCATGCGGCTTACGTACAGCTTAAAGGTAGTGTAGAATTCACTTCAAGGTGGTTTCCTTTCAGGAAATCACCTTGAAGTGTGATTTTTTTTCCTATTCCCAAAAAATGTTTAGTTCACATTGAATATTCATTCACAGAAAGTTTTTCATAAAAATATTGTATAATTCTTTCTTTCTTTCTTACTTCAGGAAAGCCCTTGCTTACAAGGTGAAAAAAGAAGTTTAAAATCCAAAAAAACTTACCGATGAAAAATTCAAAAATCATTTTCTTCGCACTAATTTTTGTTTTTGCGGGATTAAGTTCATTACAACAAGCTAACGCTGCTGCATGCAACGCTGGGCATGAATCTTCTGGTAATCAGAGTTGGGGAGGTCCCAATGGAAGATGGGAACTAGTTTGCGATAAGACAACTCCTGTTGTTTGTTGTGTATCCCATCCAAGTGGAGGGATTCAATAGATATTATAAGTAGGTCGGTAAAAATCCCGGCCTACTTATATTGTAGTTTTACCTATTTCCAAATCAATTCTTTGATACTTAAGATTATGAGTGTAAATGGTTTTGTAAGAATTTTTGCAATTTTTATCATTCTTCTTTTGGTTAATTCTTGCCAAAAAAAACAGGAAGAAGTTTCTACCTTAGAAAAAATTTCCATGTCTAAGGCTGAAGACCTTCCCGATAGTTTTTTTTCTGACACTACTTTGATTCCTTTAGAATTTTGTGAAAAATGCATAATTGGCAGTGTTTCAAAAATTCAATTCTTTAATTCCCAATTTATTGTTTCGGATAAAAGTATTTCAAAAGCCATTTTTATTTTTAATGAAAAAGGAAAGTTTATGTTTAAAATCGGCGAGTCTGGAGAAGGTCCCGGAAAATACGTTTTACCTTTTGATTTTTCAATAATACCTAATAAAAATATTGTATGTGTTTTGGATAATTTCCAATCTAAATTAATGTATTTCGATCTTCGAAATGGTCAATTTCTAAATGAAGAACCTATCGATTTTAAAGCTAAGTCGATTCATTTTATTAAGGATGATCTTTTTGCA
>CAMBMU010000072.1 GCA_945868725.1 Spirosoma fluviale | reverse complement strand
GCTTGGATGAATTGCTCGTAGCTCCTCAAATTGATTACTTGAGATACTTGGATTTTTAAAAAAGGAACCTGCATTCCCAATTTCTTTGGGATCAGGAAGCTTGGATTGGCGGATTTGGATCACCGCTTCACTCACTTCACGAAGGCTTGGATGTTGCACACCATTGGCTTGAAGCACTTCTTGAATAGCTCCATATTCTAACCGAAATTCAGGTCTTTTGGCTAAGCGAAAGGTGACAGATGTGATTACATATTGATTTTTGAGGCTTTGTTTAAAGACACTTTCTCTGTATCCAAACTGGCAGGCCTGACTATCAAAAGAATGGATTTCCAAAGTATCTCTATGCATGGCTTGAAGGCTGTGAAATACATCTTTGATTTCCACTCCATAGGCCCCGATATTTTGCATGGGTGAAGCACCAACTGTTCCGGGAATTAAGGAAAGGTTTTCTAACCCAGCCCAGTTCTGGGCAATGCAATGCATGACTAGCTCATGCCAAACTTCCCCTGCACCTACTTCAACCCACAGGTGATTCTCGTCTTCTTTAATTACCTGTATTCCTTTGATTTCTAGTTTGATGACTAGACCTTCAACATCTTGTGTGAGTAATATATTGCTTCCGCAACCAAGAATTAATACAGGGAATTGTTTTTCTTTTGCTGCAATTAACGCCGATTTTAATTCGGCTAATGTGCTTACCCTAGTGAAAAATTTTGCCTTTTTATCAATTCCAAAGGTGGTAAAGGTTTTCAAAGAAATGTTTTCTTGTATCTTCATGGGCCAAGACTTGTCTTGCGAATTAAAGAAGATTTTGCGCCATTGTGAAATGGAATCGCATAAGGATACATTCAATTATGAAAGAATTAATCATTCATGGAGTTAAAGTTAAGCCTGGGGAGAAGGCTAATATTGAAATTCCTATCGCTAAACTTCCTACCCATACCTTAATTGATCTACCCATTTTTATCCGCTCTTCCCCAGTGGAGGGGCCGGTAGTGCTCATCAGTGGTGGTGTACACGGGGATGAAATTAACGGAATTGCTACTGCCAAGAAACTTTTGGAAGCCTTCGATCAAGAGCTGGACTTGGTTCGCGGTACAGTGATTGTCATCCCCTTGGTAAATATTTATGGATTTCTATCCAATAGTCGGACTTTTCCAGATGGACGCGACTTAAATCGGAGTTTCCCTGGAAGTAAAAAAGGTTCACTTGCTTCCCGTATTGCCCATATCTTGAGTCAGGAAATCTTACCATGGATAGATTTTGGGATAGACTTCCATACGGGGGGTAGAATGATTTCTAATCATCCTCAAATTCGGGTGGACTTTAAGGATAAGATAGGCCTGGAATTAGCCAAAGCTTTTGGTACCCACTATGTAGTGCATTCGAAGCATATTGATAAATCTTTTCGGAAAACAGCCTACAATGAAAAGAAGCACCTTTTGGTATATGAGGGTGGGGAATCTATGCGATTAGATCCCTATGCAATTGAGGAAGGGATTTCAGGCACCAAACGGCTCTTACACCATTTGGAGATGATTCATGCGCCTCAAGTCTCGCAAACCACACTTGTATTAAAAGATAGCACTTGGATTCGTGCCAAAGCATCTGGAATATTCTCCTGCATTGTGCAGCTTGGCCATTTTGTTCGAAAAGGAGAACTGCTAGCTACCATTTCTGACCCCTATGGGCAGGTGGTGGTGACTGTACTTGCAAGTAGTACAGGACATCTTATTGGAGTCAATAATAACCCAGTAGTCAATGTGGGCGATGCACTGCTCCACGTAGGAGAAGAGTAAAACTAGATGCTCGCTAAAATCAAAATAGGCCCCGCATTTTGCGGGGCCTATTTTGCTTAACTGAAGTAGGCTTTTAACCCCTCTAATTGTTCAAGTAATACTTTCTCTATATTTCTGTAATCACCTGTATTTGATAAACTTGTGTTTACTGAAAAATAGTATTTTATTTTTGGTTCTGTACCGGATGGCCGCGCAGAAATTTTGCTTCCATCGGCAAGGTAGAATTGCATTACATTCGATTTATCCAAGTCCAAAATTTCCACTTTTTGCGTTTTTGGATAGTGGATGCTAGCGTTTTTCACGTCGTAAATCTTCTCTACAGCAGATCCATTCATTTCTTGAGGAGGGTTGGTTCGGAACTGGTTCATCAAGTTTTGAATCTGCTCCGCACCATCTTTTCCTTTCTTAGTCACTGATATAAGGGCTTCCTTGTAAAATCCAAATCGCTGGTACACTTCAGCCAACACGGCAAACACATTTTTGCCTTGAGTTTTGTAATAGGCTACCGCTTCGGCTACGAGTGCGCAGGCACTGACGCCATCTTTATCCCGAACAAAATCCCCAACCAGAAAGCCAAATGATTCTTCTCCACCGGCAAGGAACTGTTCTTTGCCTTCTTTTTGAAGGATAATTGCAGCGATGTGCTTAAAACCAGTGAGCACATTGTAGCAAGGTATTCCGAAACCTGCCGCGATTTTATTGATCAGCTCGGTCGTGACGATGGTATTTACGACAAAGTCATTACCAGTTAAGAGACCTAATTCTTTCTTACGTGAGAGCAAGTAGTAAACTAGAAGTGTTCCTGTTTGATTTCCATTAAGCAATTCATATTCTCCCAATTCATTGGGTACTACCGCTGCATAGCGATCACCATCTGGGTCACATGCAAGCACAAGAGCTGCGCCTACTTTTTGACCCAATGCAACTGCCAGGGTGAGTGCCTCTGCTTCTTCAGGATTGGGGTAGATCACTGTTGGAAAATTACCATCGGGTTCTGCCTGTTCCTTGACGATTTGAATATTTTCAAATCCAAAGGCCTTTAGTGCTGCAGGAACCATTTTACCAGAGGCTCCATGGATAGGAGAAAATACGATAGGCATTGATTTTTGGGCCTGAATCGCTTCTTTCGAAAGGCTTAATTCCTTTACCTTTTCCAAGTAAATGGCATCAAAGTCTTCTTCAATGTAATGGATTAAATGATCCTGCTTGTCCCAATTCACTTGCTCGAATGAGGTGATCTTTTGAACTTCTTTGATGATGTTTGTATCGTGAGGTGCTACCACCTGCGCACCATCTTCCCAATAGGCCTTGTAGCCATTGTATTCTTTTGGATTGTGCGAAGCAGTAATCATAACTCCAGACTTGCAACCAAAGTGTCTCACGGCGTAGGAAAGCATGGGAGTGGGGCGCATTTCTCTAAAGTACATCACTTCGATACCATTTGCGGTAAACACATCTGCAGTAGTCATCGCAAAGAGTGTATTGTTGATTCTGCTGTCATGGGTGATGGCAACCTTGATTTTTTCACCAGGAAAGCATGAAATTAAATAATTGGCTAAACCTTGGGTTGCCATGGCCACGGTGTAGACATTTATCCGGTTGGTACCCACACCCATTATCCCACGTAATCCTCCAGTACCGAATTCCAAATCTTGGTAAAAAGAATCGACCAACTCGGTAGGATTCGTTTCAATTAATTGTCTAATGCTCGCCTTGCTGGCTTCATCTATTGAGCTTGTCAACCAGCTTTCTGCCTTTTTTAAAATAGAAGGATCAATGGGACTCATGGGATTGAAAAATTAAGTTTAGGATTACAAGTTAGGAAAAATGTTAGGGAGTGCCATAGCTAAGAAAAGCCTCCAGATAACTCCTAAACTAGGAATTATAGATTGCCTCTCAGTTCTTGTTCACGCTCTATGGCTTCGAATAGTGCTTTGAAATTTCCTTTTCCGAAAGAGGTGGCTCCCTTCCGTTGAATGATTTCAAAGAATAGGGTAGGGCGATCCTGAACTGGTTTGGTGAAAATCTGGAGTAAATACCCTTCTTCATCTCGATCTACCAGGATGTTTAGTGCTTTCAGAGGAGCTAAGTCTTCGTCAATTTTCCCTACTCGGTCCAGTAGATCATCGTAGTAGGAGCTAGGAACCTCCAAAAATTCAACGCCTCTTTTTCTCAATTCTCCAACGGTATGGATGATATCGTAGGTAGCTATGGCAATATGTTGTACTCCAGGGCCACCGTAGAAGTCAAGGTATTCTTCAATCTGAGATTTTTTCTTCCCTTCAGCAGGTTCATTGATAGGGAATTTGATATATCCATTGCCATTGGACACCACCTTGGACATCAAGGCAGAGTACTCCGTTGAGATGTCCTTGTCGTCAAAGGTCAATAGCAACTTGAATCCCATCACTTCCTCATAAAAGTTGACCCAGCGATTCATTTCACCGAGGGCCACATTTCCTACGCAGTGGTCGATGTACTTTAAGCCGATGGATTGGGTACTAAAGCTACTTTTTCGGGGGTGGTAGCCCGGTAGGAAGAGACCTTGGTAATTTTTCCGTTCCACGAAGGTGTGTATCGTGTCCCCATAGGTTTGGATGCTCGCTACCCGAACTTCTCCATTCTGGTCCTGAAGCGTCTTTGGTGCTGCTACTGACACAGCTCCACGGCTAGTCGTTTCTTTCCAGGATTTCTCTGCGTCATCCACCCAAAGCGCGAGCACTTTTACGCCATCCCCATGTTGCTTGATGTGTGCATTGATGGGGTGATCCGAAGAAAGGGGAGAAGTGAGCACGAGACGAATTTTTTCTTGCTTGAGCACATAAGATGCTCGGTCCTTTACCCCGGTTTCTGGTCCAGCGTAGGCGATTAATTCAAACCCGAACGCATATTGGTAGTAGAGTGCGCTCTGCTTGGCATTGCCAACATAGAGTTCCACATAATCGGTACCATTGATGGGGAGAAAGTCTTCAGTCATGGGTTGTATTTGGGTTAATTCTTGCGTCAAAGGTAAAAAAGTCCAGTCAAAATTTTTTTTAGTTAAGGGTGACTATTCCTGAGAATTTTCATTCCAATAAACAGTAATCCAAGCCATAAGTAAGAAGGAAATTGCCCAAGGGCCATATCCAGGAATAAAACAACAAAGCAGAATCAAACCGTAGTAAATGGGTGCCAATACTCCTCCAATTACGAATTTCCAGGTACTGGTAAATACTTCATCTTCCATTTTAGGGGCAATTCCAAAGAGCCAAATCCAATACAAGGGTAAATGAAATAGTTTCATCATTTTATTCATGAGGTAGCCAGCCGGTTTGACTTTAGTTGCTACTTGATTTTCAACTAAAAATCGCTCCACATCTTCTTTGCTGCAGACATCCACTTGGTTTGAAAGCAGGAGCTGTAAAGTTTCATCGTAGTAGGTATTTGGAAGATCCACCACCATAGATTTTAAAGCGGCTTCCACTTGCCTGGTTAGCTTTAATGCCTGAGCAGGATCGGGGTCTACGGGAATTGGTTTTCCAACGCTAATTTTCACCACGCTTCCAGATTTTTTATGGGCACTATATTGAAGGCCAATAGGTACAATAACTGGATTAAGTTCTGGACAGGCTGCCAATGCACCATATGCCATCCGGGTGAATCCTTTACTGAGTGGGCGGATATTTCGAACTATGCTGTGGTTGCCTTCGGCAAAAATCAGTACGGATCCATTTTGCTGTAGGACTTGATTTGTTTTTTGAAAAGTCCGTTGGTTTTGAGGAATGGTAGAAAAACCGTCTAGAACTCGGTAGACTGGCAACATTTGAACGAGATTCAATAAATATGCAGCGATGGAATTTTTAAATACTGCAGCACGAGTCAAAAAGTAGGGGCGAATTGAAATATGGGAACCGACTACTAAGGGGTCGATTAACGCATTTTGATGGTTGGCAACCAGGATCACCGGCTGATTGAGCGGTAAATTTTCACGTCCCAGCACAATTATTTTCTTGTAATAGAAATGCAAGGCTATTTTTATAAGGAACCTTAGGAAGATGTAAATGCCTTTTTTCATGTATACTTTCTCCAAAAACCGGCTACAATGATTCCTGAAATGAGGTGCCAAATCCCCCACCAAGCGGTAATTAAGGCCATCCCTCCAAGTCCTGAGAAGAAACTAAAGATTAGTACCAGTCCTAGGCCTGAATTTTGAATACCTGTTTCGATTGTAATTGTTTTTACATCTTTAAAGGGCAATCGCGCGAGTTTAGCCGTCAGGTATCCACCTCCTAATCCAATAAAATTATGTGCCAATACCCAAAGGAAGATGGCGCCGATATAGGTTTTAAATAGTTCGAAATTGCCAAGAAGGGCAAGGAGCACCAAGGCTCCAAATATGACCAGGCTGAGTGGTTTGATTGCCTTTGCTAGTTTTTTGGCTAGTTCAGGAAATTTGGAAGTCGTCATAATTCCCAGGAGCAAGGGAATGCCCAAGATGAGACCTATGGTCAAGAAGACTTCTAAAGTGTCTAGTTGAACTTCTTCTAGAAGTTGGGCAGTAGGAGCATAGTTGCCTGCCCAAAAGGAAAAATTGAATGGCGTGAGAAAGATGGCTGCCACACTGGACACGGCAGTTAAACTGACGGAAAGTGCCACGTTTCCTTTGGCAAGGCTAGTTAGGAAATTGGATACGTTTCCACCTGGGCAAGCCGCTACGAGAAACATTCCCAAGGCGATACTGGGAGGGGGATTGAGTACTGTGATCAGCCCCCAAGTGAGAAAAGGAAGTACAAAAAATTGTGAAAATATCCCGACCACAAAGCCTTTTGGGTTTTGGACAAGGTATTGAAAATCTGCCCATTTCAACTCTAAGGCTACCCCATACATGATGATTGCCAGTGCGATATTGAGCCCAAGCAGGCTGTCTGGAGAAAAATTGAGTTGTACTGAATCTAGTGCATCGGATGAAGCCATTGCCCTAAAATCAAGTTATTATCGGAAAAATCAAAATTACTTGGGGATGTAGAAATGATTTTGAGCAGTTAAATCGAATTAATTCTCCTCTACTTTTCCAATTCCGGTCACTTCTTTTTTCAGGATTCGTGGATGTCCGGAGTAGCTTACAGATCCTATTCCATCTACCACAAGGGAAAGATCCCCAGTACAGTGAATTTCGACTTTACCAATACCTGAGCTATTGATCTCCATGTCTTTGACGATTAGATTGGATGCATCCAAATTTCCCACTCCATTGTTGGTAAAAAAGGCCCGGTTTGCCTTTCCTTGAAGGTTAATGTTGCCTACCATATCAAAGTCGGCATCGATTTGTTGCGCATCCAAATCCAATTCTAGGTTACCAACACCAGTACCGATTAGGCGAATTTCACCTACCTGAAATGTTCCTCTAGTTTTCACATTTCCCACACCATCGTATTCCAACTCTTTTAGGTCTTTCAAACTCAGGTTTATTCTGAGTTCCTTTTTACCGAAAAAATTATCATCTAATAAATCCTTTTCCATATCAAGGGTAAGCAGATCACCATCTTGATCAATTAAAAGTTTCTTAATTAAGCTTTCATCTCCCACCACTTCAATGGATTCCTGATCTGATTGTGTCAGTGTCAAATTGAATACCCCATTTAAGTGAAGCCGTGTAACTCCAGAGAGGTTCTTTTTCTCTTGGATCGTTGATCCTGTAGTAGATGAAATTCTTTGGTCACAGGAGAAGAAAAGTAAAAGTAGGGGAATGGCGAGGAGATTGAAAATGGTTTTCATAGCAGTGTGTAGTTTAGAATTAACTAGCGAAAAATAGACCAATTCAAAAAATCCTTTTTTTAGCCAAATTAGGGCTTATTATAAAAATAGGCTGTTCGTAATCGAACGCCTATTCGTGCCATTGTCCACTTTCGGAGGGGTGATTTCGAGTTTCCTACCCCTTAGGAATTAAAATTCCCAGCGAGTAAATACCCCATAATTTTCTCGCGCTACTTTGGATGGTCCATAGGCATCAAAATTGGCACCAAATCCAAAGCCAAATGGGCCTTTTTTCAAACCCGCACGAAGGTAGAGAAAGCTTCTGTTGTGAAAGCCTGCTGCCATACCCTGATTGTAAGTGAGTTGTAGACGACTGTAAATTGACAATTTTTCAGTTAGAGCAGGTTTGTACTCGTATAGTCCAAAAAACTTTAAATTCTGAGCGCTACTCAATTGATAGGAAAGTACGCTGATTGCTAGAATTTCTTTAGAAGCCTTGCTATGCGATAGTCCAAGGGAGGTTCCAAAGCCTGCAACGGAATTGGCTTCTCCAGCAGCGACAAGGGAAATTCCTGATTTCCCTAATGCATAGTTTAATTGAAAGGGGATTACGATGGCATCACCCAAGCGTTTTTCTTTCCCATAATTTTCCGAAAAGGCTGCAATTGCCAATACGCTAAACTTACTTTGTTGGGTGAAATTTCGTTTGACCACCAGTTGGAAATCCAAGCGATCATTGCCAAACATCAATTCCATAGGAATGGGAGGTATTGGAGCTTGAGCTTGAACGATTGTGGAACTGGAGAAAAAAGCGATTAGAAAAAAGCCTGCCAGAGAAAAGGATAAAAACTTACTATTCATGGTTTTGAACTTAGGGGGCGAAACAATTAATTTTTCACGATGCCTTTGACTAGATTTCAATAGGAAGGTTTACGCTTAAGATTCTGAAAAATACTTTTTTGATATATTTTTTTTGAGAAAAACTTTAAAACAAGAACATAGCTTACCAAACTAGATACAACTCCAAGTAGCGCTCCAGCCCAGACATCCATCAAAAAGTGTTGCATCAAATAAACTCTACTAAACCCAACTAAAAATGCAAGTCCCATCAATAACCAATGGATCTTCATTTTTTTTGGGAGTACCAAATATAAAAATGTGGCAAGCATAAAGGCAGTGGTGGTGTGGCCCGAAGGAAAACTTCCCCAATGGTGGAGTTCAACACCGGGAACTTCATAAAAGGATATGTCCTTGAAAAATTCTGCTGGCCTGGGCATTCCATGAAACACCCATTTTTTTGCGATATGAACCAGAACCAGATGAATTACGGAAGAAATGGCAAGGAGTATTAAATAACAGTACTTGTGAAAAATAAAGAAGACAATAGGGATAATCAAAATCAAACCATCTCCAAGGTGGGTGATATTCGCGAAAAAGAAATCCAAAATTGGATGATGGAATTGATTTATTTTTAGTTCAATAGCGCCTTTATCGTAAAATGGAAGCAGCGCTAGCCCAGAAAAAAGAATAACTAAAAAGTAGGTTGCAAGGATTGATGCTTTATTCTTTTTCTTGACTGTCATTCCTAAAAGTACCGGATGGTCTAACTAAAATTAGTACCCAAAAGTTAAGAAAAAATTAAGTTTATCCATTGGATTAAAAAATCCATTTGAAAAGACTAATCGAATTTAATCAAGTTCTCTTAGATCTACCGGAACTACTCGGGATACACCCGCTTCAATCATGGTAATGCCATAGATGATGTCCGTGCTGGCCATGGTACGCTTGTTGTGCGTAACGATTATAAACTGGCTTTCCGCGCTGAATTTATGGATGATTTGGTTGAACTTATCAATATTGGCATCATCTAAAGGGGCGTCCACTTCATCAAAAATACAGAATGGAGCAGGTTTTAGGAGGTAAATAGAGAAAAGTAGGGATGTGGCTGTCAAGGTTTTCTCACCCCCACTAAGCTGATTGATGGTTAGGGGGCGCTTTCCTTTTGGCTTGGCCATAATTTCAATAGCGGACTCTAACGGGTTTTCTGGATCTACCAAAGTTAGATCGCAATCGTCCTCCTCGGTAAATAGGGAACGAAATACGCGTACAAAGTTTTCTTTAATCTTCCCAAAAGCATCCAAGAATGTTTCTCTAGCAACCAAGTCAATTTCTGAAATGGTGGACAGGAGCGATTCTTTTGCCTGGATCAAGTCTTCTTTTTGGGAAGTGATGAAATCATATCTGATCTTGATTTCATCGTATGCCTCCATTGCCATAGGGTTGATGGGCCCTATTTTGTCTAGCTTTTCTTTATGTTTTTGTACGATTTCTTTTAGGTTCTCCTCCTTAAATTCTTCAAATTCAGAATCTACCAGGGGATTTTCCGCCATGAGGGTCTCCAACTCAATATCAAACTCAACATTTAGTCGTTCCTTCATCCCCGCCATTTTGAGACGTACCTCATTAATTTGGTTTTGAAGTGCTAGGACTAATTCATCGTAGGCTTCTTTGGCTTTTTGCAAACTTCGAATTCGAGTATCGAGCTCATCAATTGCTCCTCGTTCGCCATAATAGGTCTTTTCGGCTTCCGTAACCCCTAATTCAATTCCCTCTTTTTCTGAATAGAGCTCAATCAACTCCTCATCCTTAACTTCATGGCTATCTAGAAGCGTTTTGATTTCATTATCCAACTGTGAAAGTTCCTCTTGATACTTCTCAATTCTATCTTTTGAGCTTTCGAATGCCGTTTGTTTGAACTCAATTTCTTGTTCGGCACTAGTCACCCGATTGAGCTGTTGGATGTAGGTAATATTCTCTTGATTGAAGAGCTGCGACTTCTCAGATAGAATCTTTAAAACCGTTTCCAATTCTTCAGTTACCTGTTCCAGTTGCTCATTTAATTCCTCAAAAAGCGCATTTTCTTTGACTAATTGAGGTTGAATCTCTTTCAAACTTTCTTCGATTGATTCGATTCTAGCTAAAATATCTTCGCGCTTGTTTGCATTGGAGTACAGCAATTCGGCAAGCTGCTCTTTTTTTGTTCGAACGGATACAAAATCTGAGTTTCGCTCCTGCAGTCGTGCCTGACTTTGTTCCAACTCCTTCTTAAAGCTCAGCTCCTTCAATTTGGTTAAGTCTCCAAGCTTTTGGTCTAGGTTGGCACGGGAGGTACTCACTCTTTTATGTAGTTCTTTGATTTCCTTTTCTAATTTCTCGAGATTTTTGGCACGACCAATTCGTTTGCCCTCGAATAATCCCACAGAACCACCAGAGAGCGAGAATTTCTTTTTGATGTATTTGCCAGATTCCGATAGGAAAACGCCTTCTTTTTGGCTTGGAAAATCCGGGTAATCTCCTTGAACGATGTAGACATTGTCCAGGATATAATTGATTAGGCGACTGTATTTGGCTTCAAACTCAATGATTTTGGTTGCTGCTAGTGCATTTGGAAATACCTGAATCTTGCTAGGAGAAAACTTTTCAAACTGTTCTAGAATGAAAAAATTGGCTTTTCCTCTTGCGGCATCACTGAGTAGTTGAATTGCTGAAATGGCTTCTTGTTCGGTATCCACAACATAGTAGTTGAGGTAATTTTCAAGATAGTTTTCAATGGTTACTCTGTATTTTTCATCCGTTGTTAGGAGGTCAGAGAGTAGGGGGACATCCTTGCCCCAGCTTTGATTTTTCTTTAAAAATTTGATGGCTTCCGGAAAGCCTTCCAAGTTTTCAACCAATGATTTGGTAAGGTTGAATTCATTGGTTTTCGAATCGAGTTTTCTTGCTATTTGAGTTAGTTCTTCTCGAATTATGTCAATGACTTTCGTGGTCTCCTCTACCTTTAGATCTTGATCTTCCTTTTTTTGTTTGAGGAGGTCATAATCCTGCTTTGCTTTATCCAATTGCACTTTTACTAGTACAAGACTTTGTTCAAACTCAACTAAATTGGCTGTCTGTGAACTGTCATCTGAGGACGTTCTTTCCAATTCTTGCTTTAGGGTAGACCACTGAATTTGTTTGATTTCAACTTCTTTTCCAGCTTGATAAACGCGCTCTTTGATTTGAGATACTCGAAGACTTAGCGCCTTATGTTGCTCTTGTTTTGCAGCAGTTGTCGTTTTTTGGAGCTCGAATTCTTCGCGTAGTTGTGCAACCAAGAGTTCCTTTTCTGCTAAAATCTTTTTAGCGCCATCTTTTTCTTGCTCAATGGAGCGAATCGCAAAAGCCGCTCTTTCATTCGATTTACGATCTTGATCAATTTGTTCGCGGAGGGATTGGGAGCGATCTTCTAAAAATCGAAGGCGCTCATTTTTTATTTTTTTGTCCGATTCAAAGGTTCTGATTTTGTTGACTTGTTCGTTCAGCGCTTTTTGGCGTGAGGCCAACAACTTCTCTTTTCCAATTAAATCTGATTTGGAGGAACTTAACTGGGCTTCGAGGGCTACTATTTGGGATTGAATCTCAAGCTTGTGATCGGATTCTTGTTGGATTTTTGTTTGTGCATCGACCAATCCCAACTGAAGTTGTTCCAAGGATTTTTTTGCCAAATTGATGCTTGCAATTCGGTAATCTGCTTTTATTTCAAAATATTTAGCTGCTTGCTTTGCTTGTTTTTCTAGAGATTTTAAATTTTTATCAATTTCAAAAAGTAGATCTTCTACGCGCGACAAGTCCGCATCGGTGTCCTCTAATTTCCGTAGGGTTTCTCGCTTTCTATTTTTGAACTTGGAAATACCAGCAGCTTCTTCAAAAAGTTCCCGTCGGGAATTGTTCTTATCATTAAGTAACTCATCGATCATCTTCAGTTCGATGATTGCATACGAGTTTGAATTAATTCCAGTATCGAGGAATAGGTTGGTAATGTCTTTTAATCGGCAGGTGATCCCATTAATTTGATATTCACTCTCTCCACTTCGGTAATACCTGCGTGTGATGGTGACATAGGTGTACTCAGTGGGTAATAAATTTTTTGTGTTTTCGAAAGTGAGTGATACCTCTGCTAGATTGGTTGGTTTTCTATTTTTTGTCCCGTTAAAAATCACATTCTCCATTTTGTCCGAGCGGAGCATTCGAGATTTCTGTTCTCCCAAAACCCAACGTATGGCATCTACTACATTGGACTTGCCACAGCCATTTGGACCTACCACACCAGTTATGCCCTTGTCAAAGTGGATGACCATTTTGTCACCAAAACTTTTGAAACCTTTGATTTCCAGCTTACTAAGTAGCATTGATAATTTTTATTGGGAATAAGGGCTCAAAATAGCTTGAATCTAGGAATTAGTCAAAAAAATCAATGAAATACGGCTCTATTTAGCATATAAAATACGGGGACCTTTTTTGAAAAAGAGGGGAGAATTCTTTTTTTTAACTTTTTGAAGTACCTTAACTTCATGGATTTCGGACAAATCATTTATATCGTGGCCATCGTGGCCTATTTCCTGTATCGGGCTAGTTCTAAAAAGAAGAACACTTCACTTCCTGATGCGGAAGACAGCCCCTCCGAACCACCTAAAAAAGGATTTACCTTCGAGGAGCTCCTTCGAGAAATCCGGGAAGCACAAACTCCTCCTATTCCTGAATTGGAGCCAGAGCCTGTGCCTATGCCTAAACCAGCCTATACAATACCACAGCAGGATAGACCAATTTTTCAACCTACCTCTTTTAAGGAGGAAATCGTCTCTGAAGGTTTAGATTATGAGCATGCTAATTCTCAACCTAAGGCAAAGCCATTTTACGTTGATACAGAGGCTCCTCGCGCTCCTCGGGACAAAGCCATAGAAATTTCTTATGAATTGTATGTGGAACGAACCAATCCCTATGCGGAATTATTGAAAAATCCCAAGTCTTTTCGTGATGCAGTGGTGGTTAGCGAAATTCTAAAGCCCAAACATTTTTAAAAAATTCCGAACCTTTTCTTTTCATAAGAGTTGATTACTTGTGGGTTACAAGCATCTCTAAATCAATTTGAAATGAAAAAAAATCAATTTTTGCAATCGGGAAGTCTTTCTGAATCCAGAAGACAATTTTTGGAAAAAGCAGGTTTAGCTACCATCATTGGTACTTTTGGGATTTCCTTTTTTACTTCGTGTGTTAGTTCTGAGGAACCAGACGATACGACTACGCCGCCAACTACAACTGCTCCCAATGGAATTACCATTTCAGGAAATACGGTACAGGT
>CAMBMU010000071.1 GCA_945868725.1 Spirosoma fluviale | reverse complement strand
AGAAGCAACAGGGCAATCGGAAAATGGAGCATCAAGGGATGCATCCTTCCCAGAGACTGAAACCAAACAGGCAATCGGATAAAGGATTCGAAGAGAAGGAAAAAAAGCAGTAGAATATTCCCAGTAAACAGGATTCTCTCCGCTATTTTTAAAGGATTGACTTTCATAGATGGGCTAATGTTATTAAGCTATAGGTACTATTAAGCAATCAGGTCTTTGACCACATTGCCTCGCACGTCGGTCAGTCTGAATCTCCTTCCGAGATGTTTGAATACAAGTTTTTCGTGGTCCAGCCCCAGCATATGCAATACCGTCGCCTGGAAATCATGGATATGAACCGGATCCTTGGCTATGTTGTATCCGAGTTCGTCGGTTTCTCCATAGACCAAACCTGGTTTCACTCCTCCGCCGGCCATCCAGATGCTGAAGCATCGGGGATGATGGTCCCGCCCGTAGCTTTCTGCAGTGAGTTTACCCTGACTGTAACTAGTTCTTCCAAATTCACCGCCCCAGATGACCAAAGTCTCATCCAGCAAGCCTCGTTGCTTGAGGTCGGTGACCAAAGCTGCAGAAGCCTGATCAGTGTCTTTTGCCTGATGGCTGATTTCGTAAGGAAGGTTGTCATGCTGATCCCATCCCTGATGGTAAAGCTGCACAAATCGGACTCCGCTTTCAGACAGCTTTCTGGCCATCAGGCAATTGGCTGCGTAGGTACCCGGTACCAGGCAATCCGGGCCATAAAGCTTGATCACAGAATCTGGTTCTTTGGATAGGTCCATGATCTCAGGCACAGTAGTCTGCATCCGGTACGCCATTTCATATTGCTTGATTTTGGCGCTGATTTCAGGATCTCCAAATTTTTCATAAGAAAGATGGTTCAGCTCCGCGATGTTGTCCAGCATCACTCTTCGCTCCTCCCGGCTTAGGCCTTTTGAATCTTTAAGATAAAGTACCGGATCCTCGCCGCTACTGAACTGAACGCCCTGATGCACGGAATCAAGAAAACCGTTTGTCCAGAGTTTGGAATACACGCCTTGCCCGTTGCCGATTCCTCTGGAAAGTAGGACTGTGAATGCCGGTAAGTTCTTGTTTTCACTGCCTAATCCGTAACTCAACCAAGCACCCATACTGGGCCTGTTGCCCTGCTGAGAACCCGTCTGGAAAAATGTGAGCGCGGGATCATGGTTGATCGCCTCGGTATGCATCGATCGAACAATGCATAAATCATCCACAATACGGGAGGTGTAAGGAAACAAATCACTTACCCAAGCGCCGGATTGGCCGTATTGCTTGAATTCTGCGAATGAGCCAACCAAGGGAAAGGAGGACTGATTAGCCGTCATACCTGTCAACCGCTGTGCTCCCCGTACCGAATCAGGAAGCTCCTGACCAACCATTTCTTTCAGCTTCGGTTTGTAATCGAAAGATTCGATCTGAGACGGTGCCCCATTCTGAAACAGGTAAATCACCCGTTTAGCTTTGGGGGCAAAGTCACTCAATCCCGGAATCATTGCAGCATCCATGCTCCCGGTTCCGGATAGCAAGTCGGGCATCAACAAAGATCCTAAAGCCACGCTGCCTAAACCCAAGCTTGCTTGGGACAGAAATCTTCTTCTGTTGATGTTCAGGCGGTGCTCGAAAATATTATTTTCCATATCAGGTTTTAGAAATGGTTTCTTCCAAATTATAAATAGCGGTAATCACCTGCATCAGGGATGCCCAAGTGACGGGATTCAATCCGGTCGCGTGCGGGTATTCGCCAACATCCAGTAAATCGGTTGCCTGAGACTCATTCAAGGTTGCAATCCTTCCTTCATAATATTTTTTGAGCACGGTCATTTCTTTTTCCGTAGGCTGGCGACATACAATGGTTCGGAAGGCTTTGTAAATATTCGTTTCAGGATCCCCTGATTCCTGCATCAGTTTCCCAGACAACACGCGTGATGCCTCCAGCATAGTTGGATCATTAAGCATCACCAATGCCTGAATCGGGGTATTGGTAATCAGGCGCTGGACTTCACATTGATCGCGGTTGCTCCCGTCAAAGATGGTCATGGCCGGTGGTGGGACAGTTCTTTTAATAAAATTGTAGAGTCCTCTGCGGTAAAGTTTCTCGCCGTGATCCTGCTTGTAGACCGATAAGATTCCTCTGCCTGAAGTGGCTCCTTCCCAAAGTCCTCCAGGTTGATAAGGTTTGGAACTTGGTCCTCCAATCTCAGGATTAAGCAATCCGCTGCTCGACAGGATCACATCGCGGATAAACTCGGCTTTGATCCTGAACCTTGGGGCACGGGTCAGAAGCATGTTCTCCGGATCCTTTTCCAATTGCTCAGCGCTGATAGTGGCCGATTGTCGGTAAGTAGCCGATGTGATCAGGTGTCGGACCAGCCGCTTCATATCCCAGCCATTCTCCATCAGGTCTACCGAAAGCCAATCCAGTAATTCGGGATGACTGGGAAGTGCCCCCTGCATGCCAAAATCCCCCGGAGTAGTGACAATACCTTTTCCAAAAAATTCTTGCCAGATCTGATTGACAAAAACTCTGGCAGTAAGCGGGTTTTCTCTACTGAACATCCATTTGGCCAAACCAAGCCGGTTTTTTTCGTATTTGGGACCAAAGGAAAGAATGGATTCAGGAGTTGTGGGTTCAACGGGATCCAAAGGCTGATCATAAATCCCGCGATCCAGCACAAAGGTTGGTCGGATGGAGTCGAGTTCCCCCATCACAGATACGATCAGATCAAGGGTGTCTTTTTTGTTTACAAAGGTGAGGATGGATTCCACGTCTTCATTGCTGATTTGCATGAAAGGCCGCTTTGCATACGTCTCAGGACCGCCTACCACAGATTCGATTCCTCTTTCCTGAATGTTATTGAAAAAGGAATACAGCGAGTAATACTCTTTCTGGGTAATCGGGTCATATTTATGATCGTGGCAGCCGGCACATTCCATGGTGATCCCCATCAGGGATTTCCCCACGGTATTTGTTCTGTCTATGACATAAGACACCCTATATTCCTCGTCCACGATACCGCCTTCTTCGGTGATTTTGTGGTTACGATTGAACCCGGTTGCCAGCAATTGTTCTTTGGTGGCATCAGGGATCAGATCACCGGCAAGCTGCCAGGTAATAAACGTGTCATACGGAATATTTTTATTGAAGGCATGAATCACCCAATCACGCCAGGGCCATTGACTTCGGTAGCTATCGTCCTGAAATCCGTGTGAATCAGCGAATCGGGCGATGTCCATCCAATAAACAGCCATTTTTTCCCCATAAGCAGGACTTGCGATCAACCGGTCCACTAACTTTTCATATGCTTTAGGTGAATCATCTGACAGAAATTGATCCATCATTTTCAATGTTGGAGGAAGTCCGGTAAGGTCCAGACTTAACCGCTTCAACAAAGCTTCTTTATCAGCCTCAGAATTGGGCTCCATTCCTCTTGCTTCCTGCTTGGCCAAAATAAAATAATCAACTTCATTCAGTGGCCAATCTTTATTTTTAATGTTAGGAATCTTCGGTGTTTTCGGAGGGGTAAATGCCCAATGTGGCTCGTAGGTTGCACCTTGTTGGATCCATTTTTCAATCAGCCTGATCTCTGAGTCGGAAAGTTTAAGATTGGATTCAGGAGGCGGCATTTTGAAGGTAGGGTCATCGGAAACAATTCTCTTGTATACCTCTGATTCATTCGGCTTGAAGGGAACCAAGCCATGCGCACCGGGAGTCTCAGTTAAAGCTTTATAGGCCTCTTCCTCTATATCCAACCGTAAACCCGCTTCCCGTTTATTCGCATCCGGACCGTGACAGGAAAAGCATTTGTCGGATAGGATGGGCCGTACATGAAAATTATAGCTGACCTGATCCGGGATTTCGATAGTCTCGGAACCAGAATCTAACTTCTTTTCACAAGAAGCCATTAAAAGTAGAATTATAAAGAAATGAATAGAACCGAAATAAAATCGATTGAAAACAATTAATTTTAAAATTGAATCCATTTTAAACAACAATTAAAATAACCTTAATACAAGTTTTATCTTGTATTAAGGTTATTATGATGTAAAGATTATTACTTAAGGAAGTTATAAATTAATAGCCTGGGTTTTGCACCAAGTTACCTACTTTAATTTCTCTTAGTGGAATAGGAAATAATAACTTATCAGAAGTCAATTTATAACTTATATCTGGCAAATATGACGACCCAGCATAAAAGGTTTTGAGGTATTTTCCATTCAAATTCATGACTTCAATAGCTTTCCCTGTTCTTACCAAGTCCAACCATCTTTTATTTTCAAAAGCCAATTCAACACGTCTTTCTTTGGCAATAATCTCTCTTAAAAGATTCTGATTGGTCTCAGTAGTTGGCTTTAAACCAGCTCTAACCCTAACTTGATTCAAATAAATAAGTGATTCGGCAGACTTTCCTTGCTCGTTCAATACTTCCGCTAAGGAAAGTAGTGCTTCTGCAAATCGATAGATGTGTAAATTATCATCCGTATTCTGAACTAGGGAATGCGGAGTTAGGTATTTCTTAACAAATAGATAGGTCCGCTTACCCGGGGTAGCTGTAAAATCAACAGGACTCCTAAATTTTTCAATAAACATATTGCCGATCTGTCCCGTCCCTTCTACAATGCCAATGGAAGCGTCCAATCGTAAATCTCCCTTTTCGTAGGCTTCCATCATTTCAAAGGTTGGCGTATTCCATCCCCCCCCCTGAGTATTTGCAGATGGGAATTTCGTAATCAAACTGACATCTGATGATAAGGGAAGGAAATTATATAGAAAAGAACTTTGCTGCCCTTGATTACCTTGCTGGTATTGAACCGAAAAAATGGATTCAACACTATTCTTGTTGTTCAATTGATATAAACTTTCATATTTATTCAATAAAGAATATCCCATTCCTGTCACTTGCTTTAGCTCAGCCTCAGCTTTTGGGTAATCCTTTAAAGTCAAATAAACATTTGCAAGTAACATCCTAGCCGAACCATCGTTTGCTTGCCCATTTTGAGGAAAAGTAGGCCCATTTAACTTATCGATGGCAAGTTTTAGGTCAGCAATAATTGCCTGATATACTTGATCGGTTGTGGATCTTGGAAGATATGCATCATCTACACCCTTAACCGGGGCGAGATATAAAGAAACACCTCCAAAATACCTAACTAATTCGAAATATAACAGTCCCCTTAAGAAACTTGCCTGACCCTGAATCCTATCCTTGGCCGGTTGACTCAAGGAGCTCTGCGGGATCAATTCAAGGATCAGATTTACCCTTCCAATGGCAACATAACAGGTGTTATATTTCTCCGCCACTGTGTTACTAATGGCTTCATCCATAAAGAAATCCGCATACTCTCTTTCTACATAAGTACCCCCCCTATTGGTTATGTTAAATTCCAAATGAGTGTTATCAGACCTCATTTCACCCATGGTCCAAGAGGAAGGGTTTCCGAATGCTGGTCTTAAGGACGCATATGCGCCTACTAACGCTTGATCAAAATGTGCTTCGGTGACGTAGAAATTTCCAGAAGTAATTGAACTTTTAGGAGCAATATTCAAGAAATCTTCAGAACAGGAAGTAATGATGACCGCGAAAAGAATGATTAGTATATTTTTCATTTTATTAACGTTAAGTGATTAAAAACTAAAATTTACACCCAAAGCATACGTACGCGGCATGGGATATGGGCTGACATCGACCCCTTCACGTAAACCATTTAAGCCCTGCCAACTTGCCTCCGGATTAGGTCCTGCATATTTGGTTAGCACCAACGCTTGCTGTATGCTCGCAAATACTCTTGCAGATTTCAGGTACTTGCTGGTTTTAGGTATTCTATATCCGATCGATACATTTTTAATAGTCAATTGTGACGCATCCAGCGCAAGTCTGTCTTGGGTAGTCCTGGGAAACGCAGTAGTTCCTGAAAGGGATCTACCTATAATTCCCTTGCCAGGATTTTCAAGGGATCTCCATCGATCTACCATATATTTTTCTACATTAAAGATTCCCTCCAACGTTTCAGACCATTCTGAAATAGAATAGTACATCTTTCCGCCATAGGAACCAGACATACTAATATTCATGTCGAAATTTTTGTAGATGAAATTGTTGTTAAATCCAAAAAAGAATTTCGGATTAGGGTTGCCAATATAGGTTTTGTCATCGGAAGTGATTTTTCCATCACCATTGACGTCTTTAAATCGAATGGTTCCAAGTCGGGAAGTAACATGCTTGGGCTGTGAATTAAACTCCTCCTCGGTTTTGTATATTCCGTCGAAAATATATCCGTAAAACTGACCGATAGGATACCCAACCTCAGTTTTCCAAATAGTACTAGAATAATCTCCTATTCCTCCGAGGGGCACATTGTTCGTTCCCAACTTTATAACTTTGTTTCTGTTAAAGGAAATATTGAAATCCGAATTCCATGTGAATAATTCGCGTTGGATTACACGTGCATTTATTCCGAACTCATATCCCCAAAAATGAAATTCTCCAATGTTGTCCTGAATATTTGAAAAGCCTGCACCATTGGGAATGTCTACCTGATAGAGCATGTTTTTGGTGCTCTTGTCGTAAAAGTCCAACACCAATGAAATCCGGTCATCGAGTAAACCAATGTCAAGTCCCAGATCGGATCCAACAGTTGTTTCCCAAGTCAAAAACGAATTACCAAGGGATACGGGGCTTCTTCCCTGTACCAGTGAATTATTAAACACATAATTTGTAGAGGAAATGTTGCCAAATTGACTGTAGTTACCAATGTTGAAATTACCTGCAGAACCATATTCCGCCCTTAGTTTCAAGAAATTTACAATTGACCAATTTTTCGCAAAACCTTCGTCAGACAATATCCATCCCGCTGACACTGCAGGAAAGTTTCCCCATTTATTGTCCGCACCAAAACGGGAAGATCCGTCTCTTCTTGCGGATAGGGACAATAAATATTTCCCCTTATAATTATAGTTAAGTCTGCTAAACCCAGAAAGTAGGGACCATTCAGAAATGTTGTTACTTCCATATCTTGTGGCAGCCGCATCGATCCAAGACACTTGATCGTCGGCATAATTTGTTCCTGTCAGCGAATTGTTTTCAGTACTATACTTCTGAGCTGAATATCCCACAATTACGTCCAAAGAATGGTCGTTGAATGTTTTGACATAGTTCAGTGTATTTTCGGTTAGCCAAGAGTCATACGTTTGGGTAGCATAAGAACCCGTGGCTGGCTTGGGAGGTGGGGAGAAAATCCCACCAGTTGTTGAGGAGTTGAATACTTTTCTCCTGCTTGCGCCTAGATCTACAGCGACAGAACTTTTGAAGGTAAAGTTGGAGAGAAATTTTGCTTCAAAATACGCATTTGTCAAAAGACGTAAGTTTACTGTTCGGTCCTCGGTCTCCAGCAATGTTTTCTTCCAATTCGGGAACGTAAACAAACCTGGTCCGGTAAAATTAATCTTTTGATTGCCATTTGCGTCCACATCATCAGGAGAAAAGATAGGTGGCGTGATTATAGCTGCATACAATATTTGATAGTAGCCGTCAGTTGCCTGATTTTTACTGGTTTGGTAGGTTGGTGCCACGTTTACTCCTACCCGCATATTTTCGTTTATCTTGTATTCATTGTTGGTCCGGAAGGAAAAGCGATTGAAGCCTGTATTGAGAACAACACCTTTTTCTTCAAAATATCCCAATGTGGTAGCCGAGCTAAAATTGTCTTTGCTTGATAAAAATGACAGATTGTAAGAATTTTGAGTTCCTCCCTGCAGCAACTCTTCATACCAATCCGTGTCCGGTCCGGTCCAAGATTCCGGATTTTGGTAGATTTCTGGAATCCCACCTTTAAATCCTTCATATCTGATTTTATCTTCAAAGATTGACTTTCTGTCAGCCAGAAACTCCTTAGCATTCATCAACTTGTACTTGCCTCTTTCAGGGACCTGAGTCATGCCTTGGATCACACTAAGCTCGACCGAATTTTGGCCCGATTTAGCCTGTTTGGTTGTAATTAAAACCACACCGTTTGCGGCGCGAGATCCATATAATGCAGCAGCAGAAGCGCCTTTTAGGACTGAGAAGCTTTCGATTTCATTTGGGTTAATATTATTAATATCTCCCACAATCGGAAAACCATCAACCACAAACAGGGGATTGTTTCCGGCGTTGATAGAGGCAGCGCCTCTTATTCTTATCGCCATGCCACCACCAGGTGTACCCGTTGCCTGACTGATTTGAACTCCAGCCAGTCTACCTTGAAGTTTTTGGGTAAATTGACCGACAGGCAGATCTTGAAGTTGTTTCGCCTCAAACGTAGACACTGAACCAGTTACCTCCCTTTCAAGCTGCGTTCCGTATCCAATTACTATCACCTCCGATAATGCTGTTTCATCTTCCGCTAGGGTAACATTAATTGTAGACTGATTTCCAACAACAAATTCTTGAGTTGTAAATCCTACAAAGGAAAAAACTAAAGTAGCTCCCTCCGGTACAGTTAATGTGTATTTTCCATCCAAATCTGTGGCAGCACCAATTGAAGTTCCTTTCACCAATACCGTTACTCCCGGAAAGGGTGCCCCAGATTTATCATTAACTACACCTTTAATAATAATATCGGCTTGTGGGATTACCTTAACGGCTTTATCTTCTAAATTTCCTGTTTTATCTTTCAAAGAGATATTTCCATTGACCTTTACGAAATTTAAATTCGTCTGCATGGAAACGACAGCTAAAACATCAGAAAAAGATTTGCTATTTCCCACAACTTCGTTTGGTTGTTTTAAGTCAACCAAATCATCTGTGTAGGTAAGATTGAAGTCCATTTTGGATTCCGCCTTCTTTAAAAACTGGCCCAGTGATTGCTCAGCTGAACTCAGGGAGACCCTCACTTCCTTTATGCTTTTGCGCTGTGGATTTTCGGTGTTTGCCAGAAGGACCGTACACAAGAAAAGCTGGAACAGGAAAGCATAAGTAATTTTTTTTGAGAGCATAGTCAGATGTTTTTGTAAATTATTGCCCATAATGTTTTTGGTATTTAAGGTTGACACTAAAAATTAATTGTAAACAATTTTATCTTTATTAAATTAGTTTACCGTCCTGTTCTATCCTGTCCTTTTGTTATTGTAAGGTTTTTATTTATTAGCGTCCGACTACACTTAGTTACCGTTATAAATTGCTTAAACTGATTATGTAGAATCGTTTTTTATAATTTTCATGAAGAGTAATCCTCTATGTTGGGAATAGCGAGGTCTGGGTACTGTTTTTAATGCCCCTATCATTCCTTTCCATACTGGAGGTAATCTGCGTAACCCTTGTACATGACTATGTAAGAGCACTCTGGTACATTAAGGTGTTTTAGAAAAGTATGGTCGTGTCGGACACCTTCAGTAAATCTGACCAAATAGGGCAATAGTTCGGTAGCAGGTATCCTAACCTGGGGTTTAATACCTCCTTTACTTTTACCCTCTTTTATTGGTCTTCCAGTTCTTTTTTGGGGTCTTTTACTATTTCCATCAGAGATGGTAGTCCTATTAGGTGAAGAAGGCATGCCAATAGGTATAAGCTTGTTTTGCCCAGCCAAAAAACCTTGGAAAGCTCCCTGAGCGATATCGCCCCTCTGAAAGAACAGAACAGCATAGTGACAAGATGTTGCCAGGCATCAAACCTCTTATAATATCTTGCCCAAAACGAAATATAAATGATTACGCTCGAAACAAAGACGAAGAATTGTGGGTAGCCAACATCGATGCCAGCAATCCAAGAAGAATTACTGTTGATGAAGAAATAGAATCCATGCCCTCGTTTTCTCCTGATTGAAAACGTATTGCCTTCAGTGCGCGGCATGATGTTAACACTGATATTTTTATTGTTCCTGTTGAGAGTGGTATGCCACCGGACAACTGACTTATGAAAAGAATTAGGGAAGCAGGGTCGAAGTAAATTGATCAACCCAGTAAGCCGAGCTCTGCTTTTCCGTGTCCGTCAGGGGTGGTATAGAAAGGACGCTTTTCAATTTTATAATTCTTATCCGGTTGAATTCCCAAGGCATGATAAACCGTCTGATGAATGCTGGCGATCTTGATTGGATTCTCGATAGAAATGCATGGTCGCTCCTCAGCTGTTTTGCCAAAAACATGCCCACGTTTAATTCCTCCTCCAAACATCAGCATAGAGCACCCATTCGTAAAGTGGCGATGCATCCCGTAGTTTTTCATATCTTCTATGATGTCAGGAACTTGAACCTGATCCTGCACTTTCAGATCTGGTCTCCCCTCGGTAAGCATATCCCTACTAAATTCGCTCGCAACGATTACCATGGTCCTCTCAAGTTTTCCGCTAGCATCAAGATCTGAGATCAACTGAGCAATTGGAGAATCGATCATCTTCTTCATATCCTTCAATCGAGTATTTCCATTGTCATGGGTATCCCAACCAAAAAAAGGCTCATATTCGGTTGTCACGGTAATGTATCGAGCACCTTGATCAACAAGCCTTTTGGCGAGTAGACAGCCCAATCCAAACTTCCCCGTGTTGTACTTGTCATAACTTTCTTTGGGTTCCTGACTTAGGTCAAATGCTTTTGCTTCAGGCGAATTCAGCAAGACGTAGGCCTGTTCCATGGATTGCTTTAGGGATTCCTTTTGAAAATCAGACCCAAATTCTCCCATTGGGCTAGCAGAAATCAAGTCCTGGTACAGCTTATTTCTCGACTCAAATCGCTTGGTGTCCATTCCGATGGGTGGACGCACGCTATCCAAACCTGCAGTAGGGTCAGGGATCAAGAATGGGCCGTTTTCACTGCCAAGGAATCCAGCGCTATGAAAAGCTTTCAGTTCTTCACCTTCACCAACCGTAAATCGCTGGCCGATATTAATAAATGGTGGAATCACGGGATTTAAAGGCCCTTTTTCCTTGGCAATCCACGCACCCAAATGTGGAACAACTACGGATTGTGGCGGTTCGTAGCAGGTATGAAAATGATACTGATGTCTTGTATGGAGAATAAAACCTAGATCAGCGGCAACATAGGATCGGATCAGCGTTCCTTTGTCCATGATCTTCCCTATTGATTCCAGCCCCTCCGAAAAATGGATTCCATCCAATATTGTAGGCACTGAAGGGAAGGTACTTAGCACTTCTTTAGCTTCCATTCCCTTTCTGAAAGGAGTAAATTTCTTGGGATCAAAAGTCTCTGTATGAGCCATTCCTCCCGCCATGAAAAGTAAGATCACTGAATCCGCAGTGGAAGGCATTGGGGGTGTTCCGCAAGAGGAAAGCAAACCCGCGACAGGCGCCCCCATTGCCATACTTGCAATCGCCGCAGCACTTGTTTTCTTTAAAAAATCTCGTCGATTCAGCTGATGTTTCATGGTCTTCAGTACTTAATTTAACTCTTCAATTTATAACAATCAAATTTTACCCTGGTCCAAATCTGTAGACTATCAACTAGGGCCTACTAACCATCAGGTACAAACTATGGCCTTTCAACTGTGGGTTAGTAAACCATCTGAAACTCTGGTAGTAACAAAACCGCCCAAAAGAAATCTTGAATTTGGGCGGAACTTGGATTCTTACCCAAAGCCACCTTTGCGATTTCAAGCTCTTTCAAACTTGGCTTTCGGTGAAGTGCTTTTTGATACAATTGCTGAGTCAGCTGATCTGGATTCGGGTAAATTGCTTTCCATTTTTCTGCACCATTTTTCAAAGCAGCATTCAGCCTTTCTCCATTGGTAAGTTCCAAGGCCTGTAATAAACTTGCCTGTGAATCCCTGCTGGTGGAGACAATCTCCCTATTTGGGCGACCCAAAGCAGTTAGAAATGAATTATTTGCAACCAAAGATGCTCTTGGAAATGAAGGCTTATTAATTCCTTCAGCCAGGAGTTCGTATGGCTTGTACTTCATCTCCTTAGAATCGAAAAGCGGATAGATCATCTGACTCACCGCATCAGAAAACTGCTCAGCAGTCATTCTTCTTCTGATTAAACCTTTGAACTGAAAATCATCCGCAATCAGTTTATCCGCCGATTCAATACTTACCGATTGCGACTGATAGCTATTGGAAGAGGCAATCTGAAATATCAAACGCTTGATATCGTAGCCATTTTCAGCAAAATCCACCGCCAGCCAATCCAGTAAATCCTGGCTCCAGGGGAGGTTATCCATTTCATCAACTGGCTCAACGATTCCTCTACCCATCATTTGCTTCCATATTCGATTCACGATTGTTCGGTACATTCTTCCGTTTGCAGGTTGCACTAGGCGATCCGCAAGCTGACGAAGTTTCTCAGCACGGTTTGCAGCGCTGTCGATGTCCCCGAGTTCTTCCCAGAGAATTTTGGTTTTGGCCAAGGTACCGGTTGGCTGCTCACATCGGCTGACTTCCAGTGTAGAGTCCGCAAAAATATTGGCAAATGCATACGCTTCCTCAAGTTTCCAGTCACTGATAAAACTGTCGTGGCAGGAAGCACACTTCAGATTGAGGCCAAGAAAGACTTGAGCCACATTTTGAGCTGCCTGCACTTCAGTACGTTGACTGGCATTTACGGTTCCTCTCCAACGAATCCCTTCGATAAAGCCTTTCGACTTTTCAGTAGGATTCAAAATTTGTTTAACAAACTGATCGTAGGGTTTATTGTCACGGATAGAAGTATACAGCCAATCAGTAATATTGAACCGTCCGTTGGTGATGTAACCGGTTCCTGTGTAGTCATTTCGAAGGGCATCATTCCAGAAAGTAAGCCAATGCATGGCATAATCATCGTTTCGATTTAAAAGATTTTGAAGCCAAATAGTTCGCTTGTCCGGTCGGGAATCCTGCGAAAAGGCGAAAAGTTCTTCCGTCGTTGGAATCAACCCAACCACATCGAGGTAGATTCTTCTTAAGTAAGTACGGTCATCTATCGTGGATTGCCAGTCAAGATTGTTTTCCTTGAAATATTCATTGACAAATAGATCAATCGGGTTGCTCATTCCTGCAGTAGCCCGAGGAAGTACTGGTTTTCTAGGTGCAAATTCCGCAACTCGGTAAATAGATTGTTGTGCTGCTCCATCAGGCCAAGGAGCACCCTTAGAGATCCAAAGTTCCAGTAATTGTTTTTCTGAATCAGTTAGCAATTTACCTTTGGAAGGCATCACATCTTTATGCCCTTTTCGTAGATTGATACGTCTGATTATTTCACTTTTTGAAGGGTTGCCTGGTACCAAAATCTTACCTGATTCTCCACCTGCAAAAACAAACTCTTTCTCATCGAGTCTCAATTCTCCTTCGATTTTGGCTCCGCTATGGCATTTGTAACAGTTGTGAGCAAGAACCATCCTCACCTCTCCGATAAGTTTCATTTCCGTCTCGGGATTGAGTTCAGCTTGATAAGCAGTCAAGTTTATTTTAGAGGAAATCGATTCTTCAGGCTGTTCAGAGCTACCTTTGAAAGGGAGTATTTCTGTAAGAAAATCTTCTCCATGTGTTAGCGAAGCTCCGAAATGTCCGGTAACCGAAACTCCTACAGCTGCGATAAATAAGAAAGACCTGTAAATCAACACCTGATTTGATTTCTGCTCTTTTGAGATTTTCTGCAGGAAGAACAGAACCAACGAACTCAGAACTGCAGTCGCGATTCCTACCTGCTGATGCAAGTCTAGAAGTTCTCCCTCAATGCCATCTGAATCTGCCAGCAGCCAGCCGAAAACCGCTGCAATCACTGCACTGATCGCTCCAATCCAAACAAGAAGTTTTATCG
>CAMBMU010000070.1 GCA_945868725.1 Spirosoma fluviale | reverse complement strand
GACATCTTTGTGCACCGTGGAGAATTGATGGGTGCCGAGCACAATGAGAAGGTAATCGTCAAATTGACCGAATGGAGGGACGATGACAAAAACCCTACTGGAAAAGTCATTCGAGTACTTGGCAAAGCAGGGCTTCATGAGGTAGAAATACACTCCATCATGGCGGAATTTGGACTTCCTTTCGAATACGACAAAGAAGCAGATGCTGAAGCCAATGCCATTCCGGAGCAGATTTCTGCGAAAGAAATTAAGGCTCGAAAAGATTTCCGAGAGGTATTGACCTTCACCATTGACCCAGCAGATGCCAAAGACTTTGACGATGCAATTTCGTATCGCAAACTTGAAAATGGCAACCATGAAATCGGGGTGCATATCGCCGATGTGAGCCATTATGTGAAGCCCAAAACAGCCTTAGAAAAGGAAGCATTCAACCGGGCCACCTCCGTTTACCTGGTAGACCGAACCATCCCCATGCTGCCAGAGCGCTTGAGCAATGGGCTTTGTTCCTTGCGACCCCATGAAGATAAGCTCACCTTTGCCTGCGTATTTGAAGTAGATCCACAGGCCAAAGTGGTACAGCATTGGATCGGTCGAACGATCATCCACTCTGACCGTCGATTTGCCTACGAAGAAGCACAGGAATGCATTGATGCCCAGTCTGGGGATCACTTCCAGGAGCTTACCTTACTCAATGAGCTGGCCAAAAAAGTGCGAAAACTGCGCTTTGACCAGGGTGCAGTCAACTTTGAAACGGTAGAAGTGAAGTTTAAGCTGGATGAAAAAGGTACCCCTCTGGGCTTATTTATAAAGGAGCGAAAAGACATTCATAAGCTCATCGAGGAATTTATGCTGCTGGCCAACAAGTATGTGGCCGAGTTTATCTTCCAAAAGCATCAGGGCATGGACACCTTTGTGTACCGGACGCACGACAGCCCAGACTTGGATCGCCTAGAAACCTTTTCTGGATTTGCCAAGCGCTTTGGTCACGCGATGGACGTCACAATTCCACAAAAAGTTGCCTTCGCCCTCAACAAGCTGATGGATGAAATCCAAGGAAAGCCAGAGCAAAACGTGCTCGAACAGCTTGCCATTCGAAGCATGGCCAAGGCCAAATATACTACGGAGCCCAAGGGGCACTTTGGACTTGCCTTTGCGCACTACACCCACTTCACCTCTCCTATTCGAAGGTATCCTGACATGATGGTGCATCGCCTCCTTGAGCACTACCTGGAGGGAGGAAAATCTCCCGATGCCAGTTCCTGGGAACAAAAATGCCTCCACTCATCCGAGCGGGAAAAGCGAGCGGCAGATGCCGAGCGGGCTTCCATCAAATACAAGCAGGTGCAATTCATGTCGCTTGCTGAAGTAAGAGACTACGATGGGATTGTGAGCGGAGTAACAGAGTGGGGGGTTTTCGTAGAAATCACCGAAACCAAGTGTGAAGGCATGATCCGCGTCCAAGAAATGAACGACGATTACTACGCTTTTGACGAGCGCAACATGCGCTTGGTTGGATCGAAAACAAAAAGAATGATCACTTTGGGAGACAAAGTGCTGGTCCGCGTAGTTAATACCGATATCGACCGAAGAACCATAGATTTGGAATTTGCAGACAATGACAGAAAAAAATCTCGCCCACGACCTTTTAACTAAGCTAGAAGAGCACATCAGCAGCCACTCCTTTGGCCTATCTCCAGCAGAATTATACGATCCCATCACCTACATCATGAGCTTGGGTGGGAAGCGCATTCGCCCCCTACTCTCGCTTCTGGCCTATGGCATGTATGGTAAAAATCCTGAAGAGATTTTGAATCAGTCTGCTGCAATCGAAGTATTTCACAACTTCACCCTCATGCATGACGACATCATGGACCAGGCACCACTCAGACGAGGAAAGCCTACGGTCCATGAAAAATGGAATGCCAATATTGCGATTCTTTCAGGTGACGTGATGCTCGTTCGGGCCTATGATCTATTACTTCCTACACCAACCGCACTTTTGCCTGAAGTCATTCGACTTTTCAATAAAACGGCGGCCGAAGTATGTGAAGGGCAGCAGCTGGACATGAACTTTGAAGGATACGAAACCGTATCTGAAGAAGAGTACATCCAAATGATCCGCTTAAAAACTGCCGTTCTCCTAGGACTAGCCCTTCAACTCGGCGCACTATTGGCAGGAGCCTCCAAGGAGGATGTGGATAGAATCTATGCCTTTGGAGTGAATATTGGGGTAGGCTTTCAACTTCAAGATGACTTACTCGATGTCTATGCAGACCAAGCCAAATTTGGCAAGCAGGTGGGTGGAGATATCATTTCCAACAAGAAAACCTTTCTACTGCTCAAGGCCCTTGAACTTGCAAACGGAAAGGAGCGGGAAGAATTGCAACGATGGTTGGGGCTGAAGGAATTTGATAAAGCACAAAAAGTTACTGCTGTCAAAGCAATCTATGAGAAACTCGGCATTCGCTCCTTGACAGAAAAAAAGATGCAGTCTTATTTTGAGGAAGGATTTAAACAGTTTGAAGGACTACAGATCAAGGATGAGTCCTACTCCCAAACCCTCCTAACTGTGACCCAGGAGCTCATGCATCGTGAAAAATAGGCATACATGGATCTCTCCCTCACCACCATTCTCATCGGGATTACGGCGCTTTCGAGCATCGTTGCCTTCAATAGACCTGCCTTACTGGATCGCTGGATGTTTATTCCTTACCGAATCAAACAACGAAACCAATGGGATCGATTTATCCTTTCCGGATTTATCCATAAGGATTACATGCACCTCTTGTTCAACATGTTTACCTTCTACTTTTTTGGAGGGGTGGTTGAACGCTTCTTTAAATTTCAATTTGGGCTAGAGTTGGGAGGACTGATCTTCCTTGGTTTTTACTTTGCCGCGGTGGTGGTTGCAGATATTCCTACCTACCTCAAAGAGCAGTGCAACAGTTACTACCAAGCCCTTGGTGCCTCGGGTGGGACTTCCGCAACCGTTTTTGCAAGCATCATCCTCGTGCCCCTTTCGGACATTTGCCTCTTTGGGATACTCTGTCTTCCTGGCTTCCTTTTAGGCGGGTTCTTTCTGATTTATTCCTATGTCAAGGGTCAACAAGGACAGGACAACATCAACCACGATGCGCACTTGTATGGAGCCATTTTTGGGATAGTCTGTATCCTCCTGCTATCTCCTTCCAGTGCTGGGATGTTTTTGGAGCAAATTCTATCCTATCGCCCCTTCTAAAAAAAAATGGGTCCCGTAATCCGGGGCCCATTTTCGTTACTTTTTCTTTTCCAGCTTCGTCTTCATTTCCTCGATATTGAGGATCCGAGAGATTTGTTCCCGCTCCAGCTTTCGGAAGCGTGCCAGTTGCACATCTATTTGTTCCGTGAGTTCCTTGCGCACTTCTTCTGAGGAGTCGGTAGGTTTGTAATCTCCACTTCCCACCACACTAGTCAAGTGAGCCAACTTGTTATTCAATCGGATAGGAAAGTTGAGTGGATCCTGACCGCTTCGATTTTGGGTTTGGTACAGGGTCTCTTCAATCTCCTGCATTTCAGCTTTTATTTGTTCTAGGTTCTCAGGCTTCGTAGTCAGCGAATCAAATTCAGATCGGTAGATGCGAATCAGCTTGATGGCCTGATGCGTTTCGGTGATTTTATCCCGTACTGCTAGCAAGTAGTTGTATTGGCTCTGCAAATCTTCTTGTGTAGCCTCATAGCGAGGGTCTGCCAAGACTTTGAAGGATTGCTCTTCTATCTGTCCATCAACCGTCATTTTAACTTTGTAGGTGCCAGGAACAACCTTAGGGCCTCTAAGGCTGGCTGCCCATAGAATCATGCCATCAAATCCTTCCGCATTTTCTCCACGTAGGTTCCAGTTGAATTCCCCAGCACCGGCTTTCACCTTCAAGGTATCTCCATTGACTCCATTAGTCGAGAACCAGCGTATCAATTGATTTTTGTCATTGAAGAATTCGATTTTTACTTCGCTAGTAGGTTTTTCCTTGAGGAAGTAATACAGCAATACTCCTCCTGGACGATTGGTTCCATCAGTCAAACTCTTACGTTTCATCCCGTCAATGCGGTACGAATCCTGAGGTTTGTAGAGGTGGAATGCCTTGTTCTCCAGTCCAACTTCCGCTTGGTGAAGTACCGTCAAGTCATCGATGATCCAGAACGATCTGCCTTGAGTCGCCGCGATCAAGTTATTCTCCTTGATGGTCAAATCGGTAATCGGTACAATTGGCAAGTTCAACTGAAGCGAATGCCAACTTGTGCCATCATCTTTGGAATAGTACATGCCTGTTTCGGTACCGGCATAAAGCATCCCTTTTTTGGCAGGATCTGCTCTCACTACTCGCGTAAAATGCTCCACATCAATTCCTGAAACGATCTTGGTCCAGGTCTTTCCATAGTCCTTGGTTTTGTAGAGGTAAGGTGCAAAGTTGCCTGTCTTGTAGCCTGTTGCTGCAAAATACGCTTCACCTGCGGCAAAGGGGCTCGCCTCAATGGAATTGATTTGAAGCCATTCGGGCAGGTCTTTCGGAGTCACATTTTGCCAATTTTTTCCATTATCTGTGGTCACATGCACCAATCCATCATCTGATCCAGCCCAGATTACCCCCTTAGAAATTGGAGATTCCGCAGCAGTGAAGATGGTAGCATAATACTCTACCGAGGTGTTGTCCTTGGTGATGGGCCCACCTGAAGGGCCAAGTTTGCTCTTGTCATTTCGGGTCAAGTCTGGAGAAAATACCTCCCAAGATTGACCTTCGTTGGTGGAGCGGTGAAATTGGTTACTGGTTGTGTAGAGTAATTTTGGATCGTGAGGAGAAAAGAAAATGGGAAAGTTCCACTGGAATCGGTACTTCATGCCCTCTGCACCATGACCCATTGGATTATCAGGCCATACATTGACGGTTCGGGAAGTACCATTGCGGTGGTTTTCACGGGTGAGCAGGCCACCATATGACCCACCATAGACGATATCACTATCTAGTGGATCAGGAGCGATCCAGCCAGACTCTCCACCAGCAGTAGACTCCCAATCTGATTCAGTAATTGCTCCACCGTCATTTCGGTGGCGAATTCGAACGGTGGAGTTGTCCTGTTGCGCCCCATAGATTCGGTAAGGAAAACTAGTATCCGTGGTTACTCTATAAAACTGGGAGGTCGGCTGGTTCATCATAGTAGACCAGTTGGCACCACCATCCTCAGAAACTTGGGCACCGCCATCATCTGCAATAATCATGCGCTGGTTGTTGGCAGGATCAATCCACAGGTCATGGTGGTCTCCGTGAGGCGCATTCGCGCCTTTAAAAGTTTTACCACCATCCGTGGATTTATGGTAACTCACATTGAGGACATAAATGGTCTCCTCATCTTGGGTATCTGCAAAGATTCGAGAATAATACCAGGCACGTTGACGGAGGCTACGGTCTTCATTTACCAGCTCCCAAGTTTGCCCAGCATCTTTGGAAGTATAAACCCCTCCTTTTTCGTTTTCGATGATGGCATACAAGCGGTTGGAATTTTTAGGAGATACTGCGATTCCCATGATGCCAAGAACTCCTTTCGGGAAGGTTGCCTTAGCAGAAAGTTCTTCCCAGGTTTTGCCTCCGTTTGAAGACTTAAACATTTTGGATCCAGGTCCACCACTTTCCAAGCTGTAGGGAGTGCGTTGCAGTTGCCAGGTAGATGCATACAACACTTCTGGATTATTGGGATCCAAAATAAGATCTACTGCACCCGATTTGTCATCCACAAAAAGGAGCTGCTCCCAGGTCTTGCCGCCATCGGTAGTCTTGTATACGCCGCGGGTGGCATCGGGCTTAAAAATATCTCCCAATACTGCAGCATAAACAACATTAGGATTGGTTGGATGAATTCGAAGTCGGGAAACAAAGCGGCTTTTATCGAGGCCAGCTCGAGCCCAGGTTTTTCCTGCGTCCGCACTTTTCCAAATCCCGTAACCAAAGGAAACATTGCCACGAACGGTTTTTTCACCACCGCCAGCATAGACCGTGGAGGTATCGCTTTCCGCTACTGCAACGGCTCCCATAGATCCTCCAAAAAATCCATCGGATACGGATTTCCAGGTTTGACCCGCATTGGTCGTTTTCCAAATCCCCCCTCCAGTAGATGCAAAGTAATAGGATTTGTCATTTCCTTTAATTCCTACTACCCCATCGGCTCTACCTCCTCTAAAAGGACCTACAAGTCGCCATTGGACAGCATCATAGAGTTTGGGATCAGGAATTTGTTGCCCAATAGAAGGGAAACTAATTAGAATAAGTAGCAGGAAGATGCCGCTTCGGAGAATCGATTGAAAAGGAATCATGGTGTTGTGAATTAATTTCTTTTTTAAGGTAGCTGAAAACTAATAAAAGCAAATTAAAAAAATGATTAGTGGCAAAAAGGTGGGGTAAGGGCAAAAAAAAACCTCTCCCGAAGAAGAGGTTTCTAAAAGATTGATTGGGAATTAATCTTGCGCAGGCAGAATGCTTACGTAAGATCTTCCATCAAATTTTTTCTTGAAGGTAACAACACCGGGAGTCAAAGCGAACAGGGTGTGGTCTTTACCCAACCCAACGTTCAAACCTGGATGATGTTTTGTGCCTCTTTGTCTAACTATGATATTTCCTGCAATGACAACTTCACCGCCGAACTTTTTCACACCCAACCTTTTGGATTGCGAATCACGTCCGTTTCTGGAACTACCTACACCTTTCTTGTGTGCCATGGTTTTCTTCGTTTATGAATTTCTTAGCTGATTGCCTTACAGCGTGATTGATTCGATCATTACTTTGGTGAAGTCTTGTCTGTGACCATTCTTCTTTTTGTAGCCTTTTCTGCGCTTCTTTTTGAAGATAATCACTTTATCACCTTTTACATGATCCAGAATTTTTCCGGATACCTTAGCTCCTGCGAGTAGCGGAGCTCCTACAGACACAGTGCCATTGGCTTCCGCCAACAAGACCTGGTCAAATTCAACGGAAGCGCCAGTTAAGCCAGCCAATTTAGGGGCATAGACAAACTGATCTTTTGTTACTTTGAACTGCTTTCCTGCGATGTTAACAATTGCGTACATGTTCTTGATTTATCGAAATCGGAGTGCAAATATAGGAATTGAAATGAAACTAAAAAAACTTTTGTCAAAAATGATAAAAGATAAGATCCCCTTTTTAGTAGAACTTTGAACGAAGCTTTATCAGTCCAATTTGCTTCATCTTTTTGGGGAGCTAAAATTTTTATTTAAAAATTGTGTTTTACCTAACTTATTGATTTTTAATTATTTATATTTTAAAAATGTTCTAAAATTTAATTGACTTTGATTCAAAACGTAGGTCAGGGCTATGCTCAAAAAAAAAATTTCTGAATTTGAAAATTATTCAAACGGGCAAAATTGAGAAATTAGATTGATTTTATACTTAATAGCTAGTTATTTATTTCATTGATTTATAGCTATTTAAATCATTTTTGACCGCAAGTCATTATCTTAATTTTCGCGCAGTTTTCAACTTTTTTATATCCTTTTTGATCCGCATATTTGTGTTCACCCCGTTCTGAAATGACAGCTTTTTCCTTCACCGGAACGCCCAAAAGCACATTTTATAGCAAATACACTGAAAAATAAGTTTAAAACTACAGAGAAAGCAATGCAGCACGAGCCGATTTTACATGAAAACAGCAACCGTTTTGTTTTATTTCCCATTCAACATGCGGACATCTGGCAATATTATAAAAAGGCTGAGGCAAGTTTTTGGACTGCGGAGGAGATTGACTTAAGCCAAGACCTTACGGATTGGAAAAATTTAAATGATGGAGAAAGACATTTCATTTCTCATATACTAGCCTTTTTTGCCGCTTCCGATGGGATTGTAAATGAAAATCTTGCCGAACACTTTGTGGCAGAAGTACAATACACTGAAGCAAAATTTTTCTACGGCTTCCAAATCGCAATGGAGAATATCCATTCTGAAACCTACTCTTTATTGATTGATACTTACATCAAAGACAACGTGGAGCGTGATCGCCTACTCAATGCAATTGAGCATATCGATTGCGTAAAGAAGAAAGCGGACTGGGCTTTAAGATGGATTGATAATGGTAACTTCCAGGAACGATTGATCGCCTTTGCAGCAGTAGAAGGAATTTTCTTCTCAGGCTCCTTTTGCTCTATATTCTGGCTCAAGAAAAGAGGGCTTATGCCAGGACTCACTTTCTCCAATGAACTAATTTCGAGAGACGAAGGATTGCACTGCGATTTTGCATGTCACCTCTACACCAAACATGTGAATAACCAGCTTCCAAAAGAGACTGTTCGTGAGATCATCATGGATGCTGTAGCCATTGAAAAAGAATTTGTGACCGACGCGCTCCCCGTGCGCCTAATCGGAATGAACGCTGTTTTGATGTGTCAATACATTGAATTTGTAGCAGACCGATTGCTTATGGAACTTGGATGTGAGAAGGAGTGGAATAGTACCAATCCATTCGATTTCATGGACATGATTTCCCTGCAAGGCAAAACAAACTTCTTCGAAAAAAGAGTTGGTGACTACCAAAAAGCTGGAGTCATGAAATCTACCGAGCCGGCAGATAATGTTGCTCGGTTCTCGATCGGAGAAGAATTCTAAAAAGTCTTGAGTACCCGATACTCCCTATTCAAAACCACCCCCTTTAAAAATTCGCCTGAGTATGTTAGTAATTAAAAGAGACGGAACACGAGAATCCGTACGATTCGACAAGATCACCGCACGGATAGAAAACCTGTGCTATGAACTAGATCCCAAATTTATCCAGCCCATTGAAGTTGCCAAGAAGGTAATCGATGGCCTTTACGATGGGGTGACCACTTCCGAACTCGACAACCTCGCTGCTGAAGTCTGTGCTTCCCTAACGGTACGTCACCCAGACTACGCTATTTTGGCTGCACGAATTGCCATCTCTAACCTACACAAAACTACCAGCCAGTCTTTTTCGAATACCATGAAAAGACTGTATACCTATGTCAATCCTATAACTGGAGGAAATGCTCAGCTATTGGACACTGAGGTCTATGGAATTATTAAGCAGCACGCAGCGAAACTCGATGAGGCGATCGATTACAAGCGTGACTTTAGCTACGACTATTTCGGATACAAAACCTTGGAAAAAAGCTACCTCATCCGTCTGGATGGTAAGGTAGTAGAGCGTCCTCAACACATGCTCATGCGGGTAGCAGTAGGCATTCACCGGGAGGATATAGATGCGGCCATCGAAACGTACGACTTGCTATCTGAAAAGTGGTTTACACACGCTACCCCAACTCTTTTTAACGCAGGTACTCCAAAACCACAGCTCTCCTCCTGCTTCCTTTTGACCATGAAGGATGACAGCATCGATGGCATCTACGACACCTTGAAGTCCTGTGCTAAAATCTCTCAATCTGCAGGCGGAATTGGTCTTTCTATACACAATGTCCGAGCAAAGGGAAGCTACATTAAAGGCACCAATGGCGTATCCAATGGGATCGTACCTATGCTTCGAAACTTTGACATGACCGCCCGTTATGTGGATCAAGGTGGAGGAAAGCGAAAGGGAAGCTTTGCCATCTACTTGGAGCCTTGGCACGCTGATATCAAGGACTTCCTTGAACTACGAAGAAACCATGGTAAGGAAGAGATGCGTGCAAGAGATCTTTTCTATGCCTTGTGGATTCCAGATCTATTCATGCAGCGCGTAGAAAATAACGAAGAATGGTCTCTTTTCTGCCCTAATGAAGCTCCCGGACTTGCAGATTGCCATGGAGAAGAATTTGTAAGATTGTACGAAAAGTACGAAAAGGAAGGGAAAGCCAGAGAAACAATCAAAGCTCAAGAACTTTGGTTTGAAGTATTGGAATCTCAAATCGAAACCGGTACCCCCTACATGCTTTACAAGGATGCTGCAAACGGGAAGTCCAACCAGCAGAACTTGGGAACCATCAAATCTTCTAATCTCTGTACCGAGATCATCGAATATACCGCTCCTGATGAAGTAGCAGTATGTAACCTTGCCTCGATTGCCCTACCCAAATTTGTGATCGCCGGTGAAGATGGTGTGCTACGCTTTGACCACCAAAAACTATACGAGATCACCAAAGTGGCTACCCGCAACTTGAATAAGGTGATCGATATCAACTACTATCCAGTAGAGGAAGCCAGAAAATCCAACTTTAGACACCGCCCGATTGGCTTGGGCATTCAAGGTTTAGCGGATGCATTTATTCTTTTACGTATGCCTTTCGACTCCGTAGAAGCAAGAGGCCTGAATGAAGACATTTTCGAAACCATCTACTACGCAGCCGTGGAAACTTCCATGGAACTTGCAAAAACCCAAGGTACCTACGAAACCTACGATGGCTGCCCTGCATCCAAAGGAATTCTCCAGTTTGACATGTGGGGTGTTACTCCTAAATCTGGACGATACGATTGGGAATCTTTGAAAGAAAAAGTAAAGAAATTCGGCTTGCGGAACTCCCTATTGGTAGCTCCAATGCCAACTGCTTCTACTTCTCAGATCTTGGGTAACAACGAATGCTTTGAGCCTTATACCTCAAACATCTATACACGAAGAACCCTTTCTGGAGAGTTTATTGTAGTCAACAAGCACTTGATGAAAGATTTGATTGAGTTGGGATTGTGGAATGATACCATGAGAAATCGCCTCATCTCTACCAATGGATCGGTTCTTTCTGTTCCTGGAATCCCACAAAATATCAAAGACCTCTACAAAACGGTTTGGGAGATCTCTCAGAAAATCATCATTGATATGTCTGCAGATCGTGGCGCCTACATCTGTCAGTCTCAAAGCATGAACATCTTCATGCAGGATCCAAACTTTGGTAAGCTGACCTCCATGCACTTCTACGCCTGGAAAAAAGGACTGAAGACAGGCATGTACTACCTACGCTCTCAAGCAGCTACGGCAGCAATCAAGTTTACCTTGGACAAGTCTCAGCTGGAACAACCAAAAATGGAAAAGGCAAACGAAACAGAGACCCTAAAAACACAAAACCAAGATGCCATCGCTTGTTCCCTGGATGATCCAGAGGGATGCGAGATGTGCGGAAGCTAATTCGATATTCTAGAGTTCATTAATATTTAAAGGCGTTTGATTTTATCAAACGCTTTTTTTTACCTAAAATCCACTTTCATGACCAAAGAAATACTACTCCAAAGGCTACAGCACTTAAGCCTTCAATCCGAAGCCAAATTTGGCATTCTCACTCCTCAGCACATGGTGGAACATTTGACGCTCACCCTAAAAATGTCTGCAGGTAGAATTCCAATTCCTGAAATCGCGCCAACAGAAAAACAGTTGGCCCGAAAACAGGCACTGCTATTTACAGATCTCCCTTTTCCACAAGGCATCAAAGCGCCAGGATTGCCCGACACCTTACTCGACCTTCGCTATCCAGATCTAGAAACTGCAAAAGCAGAACTAATCAAAAGCTATGACGCTTACCACCTGCTGTTTCATGAAAATCCGACGAAGCATACTCCACACCCTGGGTTTGGGCCGCTCAATTTCGACGAATGGGAACGGTTCCATGCCAAACACATGGACCATCATTTGGGTCAATTTGGCTGTTAAAAAATATCAGAGCCCTTCCTTAGCCTGTTCAATAGTAGACACCCCTCCAGAGACCATAAACTTCATCACATCTGAGTTTTTAACACCCTTGAGTGGGGTAACCTTCTCTCGCTTCACCAAGAATACGTTTCCAGATACATTGTAGCTATGTGGGAAATAAACCGCTACAAAGTCAGGTTCACCGACGGCAGTCATGTCCTCTTGGGTGACAAATCCTAGTCGCTTCATATTCTCAGAAACTTCTACCAGAACAGGAGAGTTAAACTTCTTTTTTTCTCCCACAAAAGCCCCCATCAAATCCTTGATAGACGTATAAAGAAGGTTTACAAATGGGATTTTAAATACGCCACGCTCAAACCAATCAAAAAGTGGCTTGGTAAAAAATAAACTTGCCAAATACCCCACAAAAGTAATCAAAGCGAGGACCATTAAGATCCCAATCCCCGGAATGGGGACGGGAATCAGATTGTCAAGAAAAAGAAAAAGTTGATAGATAACAGAGACCGTTACCGCTAAAGGAGTGAGAAATAACAACCCTCTTAAGAAATAAGCAAGCAGTTTTCGGTAGGTGAAAGCCATAAATGGGGAATTTGAATAATATCAACCAAGCATAGAATCAACAACAAACTCAGTCAAGAAGTTTAATTTTAACAGAACGGTAGTAAATCACGCTCTCAGGATCATGCGCTTGAAGTGCGATTGTTCCACGATCAAACCGTTTTGGATCGTTAGCAATAGCGCGCTTGGTGTCTACAGACTCGTCGTATTCCATGACCACTTTGCCATTGAGTGCTACCGAAATTTGGTCTCCCTTTACCACCACATGATAGGTATACCATTCGCCATCCTGAACATACACCTCGCGAACATCTTGCACCGCATAAAGGCTCGCTGACTTCCGCCAGTCCGAATGACTTTGGTTTACCTGAATTTCATAGCCTTTTTCGGGCCAACCCGTTTCCTGGTAAGCCGTGTGAATGAAGATCCCAGAATTGGCCTTAGGCATGGTCTTCACTTCCACTAGCAATTCAAAATTTTTGAAGTCAGCGTTTCCAACCTCCCCCACGTAAAAAGCATGTCCCCTAGGGCCTGAGACTTTGAGCAGTTTGTCTTCAATTGAAAAAGAACCTGGGTTTTCAGAAATTTTCCAGCCATCCAAGTTCTTGCCAGAAAATAATTCAATCCAGGAATCATTTTGGGCAAAGCTAGCGGTATGGAAAAAAAAGACGAGCAATAGAGTGGAAATGGATTTCATATGCATAGAGGGAAAGGTGAATCGAATCAATATACTCAAAATTCAATGCATAAAAAAAGGCCCTGAAGAAACTTCAGGGCCTCCAAACTAAATTTATAAGATTACAGGTCAATTCCCATAAAAGACATGAACGCAATGCCCATTAATCCGGTAAGCAGCATCGTAATTCCTAGACCTTTCAATCCATTCGGAACTTGTGAATACTTCAATCGCTCACGGATAGCTGCTAGCAAGACAATCGCCAACATGAAACCAAATCCAGATCCAAAGCCATAAACTGCAGACTCGGCCAAGGTATAATCTCGCTGTGCCATAAACAAACAACCCCCTAGGATCGCACAGTTTACCGCAATCAATGGAAGGAAAATCCCCAACTGACCATACAATGCCGGAGAGAACTTTTCCACTACCATTTCAACTAACTGCACAATACCAGCGATGATCGCAATGAACATGATAAATCGAAGGAACGACAAATCAATGGGTGCTAAGCTGGCAGAAACCCAGGTAAGTGCTCCCTCTTTCAAGACAAACTCATTCAACAACCAATTGAAGGGCACGGTAACACCCAACACAAAAACTACTGCAGCACCGAGGCCAACAGCTGTACTTACTTTTTTGGAAACGGCAAGGAAAGAGCACATTCCCAAAAAGTACGCGAAAATCATGTTATCAATGAAAATCGATCGAATACCTAAACTAAATAATTCCATGGTCAGCTTTTCTTTATTAATGTTCTACGTAGCCTGTTTTGGTACGTTGTACCCAAACAATCAAACCCAAAATAATAAATGCACCTACTGGTGTCACCATCAATCCATTAGTGGCCAAACTGAAATCTGGGCCAAACCAACTGGACACATACGCGAATACAGGAACACCAAAAACTGCTCCAGAACCCCAAAGCTCTCGGAAGAAAGCTACGGTAAGGATGATCCAAGCATACCCTAAAGCAGACCCTAGACCGTCAAGCATGGAGTCGTACGGCTTGTTGCCCATGGCGAAAGCTTCCAATCTACCCATCACGATACAGTTGGTGATAATCAATCCAATAAATACGGAAAGCTCCTTGTACATATCGTAGGCGAAAGCTTTCAAAATCTCACTTACAATCGTTACTAGGGTGGCTACAACCGCCAATTGAACGATGATTCGTACGCGAGCAGGAATGGTATTTCGCATCAACGAAATTACATAATTGGAAAGGGCTACTACAAAAATTACCGAGAT
>CAMBMU010000069.1 GCA_945868725.1 Spirosoma fluviale | reverse complement strand
GGATTGGTAAGGCAGGTTTTTTATAAATCTATTTGAATCCGCACTTTTCCTCCAAGACCTTTTTCTACAATTTCGTAGAGGGTTTTTAGGGTCATGTTGGCACCGTCATTTTCAACTCTAGAGATGTAGGTTCTTTTTTTATCCACAAGTTGAGCCAACTGCTCTTGAGTAAGAAGTCGTTCTTCGCGTGCTTTTTTTAGAAGCAAACCTATTTTAAAGGGGGCCGTTTCTCGTTCAAGGGCATCGCGGCGCGGGTTGCCCTTTTCCCCGTAGACCTTGTCTTTGATTTCTTCCCAGGATGTAGTTTTCATAGTAACTTATAAGTTACCTTTTTTTAAATCAAAAAAAGACTTTTCAATAAAAAAAGCCAAACACCTGGTTGAAGGATGTTCGGCTTTATACGTTGGTTTGGGAAGAAATTTACTCCCTCACCCAGCTTACTTTTTCGCCGATAGGCGTTCGCTTGCCTTCGGGTAAGGTATCGGTAGCTGCTTTTGCGATATAGAAGAAGCCCATTAGCATATCCTCGCCCTCAAGGCCAAAGTCTTCTCGAGCTTCTGCCCAAAAGGTAGGTCCGCCGGTGCCCCAGTAGCAAGCTAGGCCATGGGCACAGGCTGTCAAGTACATGTTTTGCACCGCCATGGCTACGGCGGAGATCTCTTCCATCACGGGGATGCCCGATCCTTCGGTGCGCTTCATGAGTAAAGCGATTACGTGAGAAGCCTTGCTTGGTGTATCCTTAAATTTTTGGTAGGTACCTTCTAGGAAGGGGGTTCCATTTTTTGCTGCGCGCATTTTGTACATCTCTGCCTGGTAGTCCCCAAAAGTCTTCAAGCCTGCGCCCGTGTAAACAATGAAACGCCAAGGTTGGGTGAGTTTGTGCGTAGGTGCCCAGTTTGCATTTTCGAGGATCTCCTCGATGATGGAATCGGCAACAGGGTCGTTTTCTTTAAACTGAGCCGGAAATTGGGAGCGACGTCCACGGATGATTTTAGTGACTTCTTCGGGATTGAATTTGGGGTGTTGCATGAGTTGTATCGTGGTCTGCTAAATAATTGAGTACAAAGTAGGAGTATAAATGCTATAAGGCAAAAGTCAAAGATAGGGTTCCTTTCACTAAAAAAGAGGAGTAATTTTCTTAACGCCCTGCCTATGGCAGGCTAACTTTTTTTTCTCGCAAAGGCGCAAAGGAGCAAAGGCGCCAAGCCTGCGGTAGGCAAGCCGCAAAGGGATCAATTTTTTCTTTGCGTCCTACCTACCGCAGGCAGGCTCTGCGTCTTCGCGCGCTTTTTTCTTCACGCCAAGCCTCCCTGCGGTTGGCAGGCCCCCAAAATGTATAATCTAGGCCAATTTCTGGGGTTGATCTGCTGCATATTCCAGGCAAGCAGTCAATTGCTCCAAGGTCAATTCTGGAAAATCCGCTAGGATTTTCTCCGAACTCATCCCCGATGCCATCCAATCCAACACATCAGCCACTGTGATCCGTGTGTTTTTGAGATAAGGCTTGCCAAATCGAATTTCTGGATCAATTGCAATAAATCCGTTTTAGTTCAAAGATATGATTTACAAATTATTCAGAATTTTAAATTCATCCATTTTTCAAAATAGGATTTCAGCTTTAATTCTATAATACAAAGTTTGAAGTTCAAGTAAGTGGGCTGTGAACCGTGGACAGTCGTCTGTGGTCGATTATCCGCTTGATTAAACTTCCTTTTAAGTCAAATGTAGTACTGCGGATAATCAAATTTCAACATCTTATTTCTTCAAAACGCCCTCTAGAAACGCTCTCACATCCTTGGCTAGCGCATCGAAGTCTTCCTGTCGGTTGTACATCATGTGCCCTGCCTCGTAGTAGGTCATCGCCACGCGATCCTGCGGGAAATTGTGGCGGGCAAAGGTAAATTCTGCATCAAAGAAGGGTGTGATCAAGTCGTAGTAGCCATTCGCTACCATCACCTGCATCTGGGTATTGCGGTGCATCACCTCGCTCAAAGCACGTGCTGTGCTCACGTAGCTCGGTTCGTAGTAGGCACCATCCGGTACGGGCTTCCAGTTCCAACTTCCGCCCATCCCCGAAGCAGAGGTGAAGTAGGGACGATCCAGGCTCACCTTCAAGTCTCGCATCAGGTAGTCGTTGAAAACGGCCGTGTACGCCGATCCAGTCATGTAACTGGCAGGGTCGCCCAGCACAGGTCCTTCGGCGGATTTGTCGGTTTCTAGCGCCAAATACCGTCCGTCTAAGGTGCCAATGGCCTTGCCCTCGGCACGGAGCAATTCTTTCTTGAAGCGGTGCATCAAGATCTGGTTGTCGGAGCGCAAGATATAGGCCTTATCCAAACCGGTAAAGTAGGCTAATTTGGTCGCGATGGCTTCCTTTTGTGCAGGGGTTTGCTTCTCTCCTAAAAACAAGGATTGCAAATAGTCGCCGTAGGCAAATGCTCTGGCTTCCTGGGTAAATGCGGCTAGTGTCTTGCCCTGCCCCGCTTTCTTGTGGTACCAGGCCGTGGCTGCTTGGGAAGGAAGGTAAGTGAAAAAGGAGGTCAGGTTATCCGCCCAACTGGACGAACCTGCATAGTCCAAGGCTTGAGAGATCAGCACCAGCCCATTCAGTGCCATGCTTTGCCCGCCCTCTTCCAGTACTTCGGCTACCTTGGCAGCGCGTGTGGTGCCAAAACTTTCCCCAGCGATAAATTTCGGGGCTTGCCATCTGCCCTGCTGTGTTACCCAGGTGCGGATAAACTGTGCAATGGAGGAGGCATCCTCGTTGAGTCCCCAGAAATCGGAAGTTTTGCCGACCCCTTCCACCTGGCTGAAACCTGTTCCGATGGGATCAATGAATACCAAATCCGTGAGGTCTAGGAGTGCCTGCTTGTTTTCTTCAACTCGGAAAGGGGCCGCTCCGTCATCGATACCTGCTCCCGAATCGGTTTTGACCACTTTAGGACCAAAGAATCCTACATGCAACCAGACGCTCGCCGAGCCTGGGCCTCCATTGAAGATAAAGAGTACGGGTCTTTTGGAGGGGTCTAGGACTCCCTCGCGGAGGTAGGCGGTGGACCAAAGGGCACCGGTCACTTCCCCTTTTGAATTTTTGAGAAAAGTCTCGCCGACTACCGCTTTGTAGCTTATTTTTTGGCCGTTAAATGTACCTGAATGCGTGGATTCAAATTTTTTGGGTTCGCGAGGTACCCATTTGGATTCTGTGCTTGCCTCTTGGGCAAAGGCGCTAAAGGCAATAAAAAATGCGAAGAAAAGTAGATGGATTTTTTTCATGGATTCGTGATTTGGCTTGTAATTTATGGAAATACGCTATTTTTTCAATTATTTCACGCAAAGTAGATAAGCCGCAAAAGGTTTATACTCACAGTAGAGTATGATAGAATTATTCCTCGCGTAGCTCTTTTCTTTGCGGCCTACCCGCCGCGGCGGGCAGGCTTCGCGACTCTGAGAGACTATTTTCACGCAAAGTAGGAAAGGCGCAAAAGGTTTATACTCACAGTAGAGTAAGATAGAATTATACCTCGCGTAGCTGTTTTCTAGGCGGCCTGCTTGCTTTGCGAGATAAAATAAGCGCGCAAAGGCGCTAAGACGCAAAGGGTGATATAATGGCTCCGCAAATATCAGTATCTAAATCACCCTGTTCAGTATGTTTTGTGAAAGGAGGCTAAAGATTTGGCTCCAAGAGGCTGGTTTCTGGCAAGTTAAATGGTTCCCACTTCTTCCTTCGATATTCAGCGTTCAGCGTTCGACATTAGCTTAAATGTCGTATTTCGTACTTCGCCTGCCCGCCGCGGCGGGTATTTCTAACTTCGTATTTCCTTAATATTTCCACCCCAACTTCACTCCCCCATACCCATTTCGAGTGGGAGCAGGTTGGTAGAATCTCCCTGCAAAGGCATTCAGGTCGTTGCCCAGCGAGTAACGCTCGTCCAGCAGGTTGTCTACCCCAGCAAAAATCTCCAGTTCCCAATCACCCAGGGTCTTCAACCAGCCTACCCGAAGGTTGACCAGGGAATAGGCGTCTTGGTAAATGGTGTTCGCATCGTTGAGGGGAATTTCTTCGGTAAACTGATGCGTGAAATTGAGGTAAACCCCAGCCCGAGTTCTTACATCCATTCGGCTGACTACGTTGTGTGCAGGAACACCCGTCAATGCATTTCCTGAGAAATCTTGTCCCCGCTTTTGGTAGTTTTCAAAGGTAAAAAACTGCCCTGTGTAGGCTGTTCCCAGTAAGAAATCACGAACAAAACCCTTTCCATTTCGGAGGAAAGCATAATCTAGGCTGGCCTCCACGCCTTTTTGATTCGTGGCTCCGGCATTTTGGAAGAGCACTACTCCATTTGAATTCGTGTAGGTGGTGATGGTTTCCTGCAGTTTGAAGTAGTAGCCGATCAGTTCCAGATTGAAGCGCTCGAGCCCCATGCGGTAGCCCAATTCGTAGTTCATGCCCTTCTCTGCCTCTAGGTCCAGGTTGACGCTGCCCTCGTTGGTGCGGACCTCATCGATGGTAGGGGGAGAAAAGCCCGAACTGATGGAGCCATACACGGCCATGCTTGGATTGAACTGGTAGTTTGCCGCCACGCGAGGAACTAGGATGGGATCAAAGCGGCGAGTTTGCAAGCCTGTTTTTCCACCTGCAGCATCTATTTGTCTGTCGATTTCAAATCCGGAGAAATTTTCGCTGAGACCTAAAGTGAATAGGAGTTTGCTGTTCCACTGCAACTCTGCTTGCTGAAAAAGAAAGCCTTGGGTTGCGGTCAACTGGTCCGCAAAGCGCACCGTATCTGCCTTGCCGGCCCGATTGCCAAAATTTTGTGCTTGGGTGATGCTTTTTTGCCACTCCCCACCTGCAAGTAGGCGGAGGGATTTGCCACCCAGTTGGGTGTCGTAGCGAACCTTGCTCCGCGCTCCATAGCCGAAGCCCAACTCCTTTTTATAGTCCAGAATAAATGGGTTTTCAAAGGCATTGGTATTTAGGTACACCGTAGTGGTACTCGTCAATTGATCCGAATGGCGGTAGGTATGCCCCAAGGAAAAGAGGAGGGCTTGTTGGTCGATGGAACTATTCTGTGCCACGGATCCAGGCCGTGCTTGCTTGGGGTTCGCAGTAAGTTGGGCTGCAGTCAAGGCCCCAGGAATTTGGTAATTGAGGTCGGAAATAAGCACCTGGGTTCGCAATTCTTGCTTTTCGGAAATGGGGAAATAGCCGCTCAACTGCATCACTTGGCGCTTCACGCCCGAATGATCTCGGTAGCCGGCAGATTCCTGACTCACATAGGAGGCCTCGATGCCCCCTTCGCCAATTTTTTGTGAAAGTCCCAATCGAAATCTGGACAGGCCAAAATCCCCGACTAGGTAATCCATCGAAAGGCGATTTTCATCGACCTGGGCTTGGCTGAAAAGAGAGATGGCGCCCCCATTTCCTGCTCCATACACCGAACCTGATGGACCTTTGATGACTTCGGCCGTTTTGATATTGCTTAGGTCCAGTAGGTTGAGCGCTGTGGTGCCATCCGGCGAGGTGAAGGGAACGTCGTTCCAATACACCTTCACATTGCGCACGCCGAAGGGAGAGCGAAGCGAACTGCCTCGAATGGATATGCGGTAACTGGCAGGAGCGCGCTCCTCAATGCGGATACCGGCTTTTTGGTTGAATGCTTGAACTGGGGAATTTTCATTGAAGCGAAAAAGGTCCCGCTCGGAGAGTCGAGAAATACTGGCTGCCTGCTGAATTAAGGGGCGTTCGGAGTCAAAGGCCGAGACCGTCACCGCGGCCAAGTTGAGGACGCTGGGAACTAGCGCCACGGTATATTCCCCTGCTTGGAAAGTTTGTTCCAATCGTTCGTAGCCTTCTAGCGCAAAGAGTAGTCGCAGGTTTTCTCCTGCAAAAGTAATCGTGCCCGCCGCATTGCTTGTTTGAATGTTGGTTCCAGTACTTACCCGAACATTGGCCAGGGGAAGGTTGGAGACTTGATCCATTACCTTAACTTGGATTTGGGCCTGGAGCCCAAGACTAACTACCAAAAGCAAACAAGAAAGCAGTGTTTTCATAACACGAACATACGGGATGTGACCTGCATATAAGCAGAATTTTGGGGTAAAGGTTTGAATTGGGGAAGATCGCGCCTTTTTTGTTTTTAGATGTGGGCCAAAATGGCTAGGTTTTCGAAAAAATAAACCCATGAGACCTTTTTTCCTTCTATTTTTTCTTCCTGTGCTTGCCTTTGCACAGACCGCTCCTCCTGCTCCGGTTTATCCCATTCCGGAACCCCGTCAGTTGGCCTGGCAGGAGCTGCAGTACTACGGCTTTGTACATTTCAACATGAATACCTTCTCTGATCGGGAGTGGGGTTTTGGGGATGAGCAGCCCAGCCAATTTGCTCCTACCGCACTGGATGCGCGACAGTGGGCGCGAGTGGCCAAGGAGGCGGGGATGAAGGGATTGATCATCACGGCCAAGCACCACGATGGCTTTGTGCTTTGGCCCTCGGCCTACACGGAGCATTCGGTCAAAAACAGCCCTTGGCGAAATGGGAAAGGAGATTTGATCCGGGAATTTGTGGATGCCTGTCGGGAATATGGGCTGAAAGTGGGGATTTACTATTCTCCTTGGGACCGCAATCATCCCGACTACGGCAAGCCAGAATACATCACCTACATGCGGAATCAACTCACTGAACTCCTCACCAACTATGGAGAACTCTTTGAGGTCTGGTTTGACGGAGCCAATGGAGGCAGCGGCTGGTACGGGGGTGCCAACGAGGAGCGTGTGGTGGACAAATTGACCTATTACGACTGGCCAAGCATGCATGGTTTGGTGCGGGAGTTGCAGCCGGGCGCCATGCTCTTTTCGGATGCCGGACCGGATGTGCGCTGGGTGGGGAACGAACATGGGTTTGCCTATCCGACTACCTGGTCCAACCTCATGCGGGACTCCGTTTATGCCGGCATGCCGGAGTACTCGGATAAGTGGGCCACGGGGCAAGAAAATGGTACGCATTGGGTGCCTGCTGAGGCAGATGTGAGCATCCGTCCGGGCTGGTATTACCATGCCTACGAGGACCACAAACTCAAAACCCTGCCCGAACTCCTAGAAATCTACTACCAAAGCATTGGGCAGAATAGCTCTTTGCTGATCAACTTTCCTGTGGATACCCGCGGGCTGATTCCGGACTCGGATGTGCAGGCGATTCTCGAATTGGCAGCCAAAGTCAAGGAAGATTTTGCGGTGAACCTGGCTACTGGCGCCAAGGTGTCGGCAAGTTCCAGCCGAGGAGCAGGCTATGCGGCAAGTCAATTGTCAGATGGGGATTATAAGAGTTTTTGGAGCAGTGCTGCCGGAGAGCAGAAGGCATCGGTCGAACTTGATTTCGGCAAGGAGGAGTCCTTCAACCGGGTGAAGATTCAGGAATACGTCAATTTAGGTCAGCGTGTGTCGGCTTTTACGGTGGAAAAAGAAGTGGAGGGGAAATGGCTGCCCTTGGCACAGGGTACGACTATTGGTTATACCCGTATTTTGCGAGTTCCGGACACCCGGGCCCAAAAGATTCGGATCAACTTTCTGGAAGGAAAAGGAGAACCCCTGATTGCGGAGTTGGGTGTTTATGCTGCTCCAGCCCTGATTTTTCCCCCTAAGATCACTCGAAATCCTGCTGGACTTGTGACCCTTACTGCCGCGGAACCTGAATTGGCCATCTACTACAGCCTAGATGGGAGCAGCCCCCAGGTTGGTAAAAACCGCTACGAAAAATCCTTTCTGCTGGAGCAGCCTGCCACCGTGCAAGCGATCGTAGTGGATGCGAAGACAGGGAAAATTTCGACTACCCGCCGCCAAGAAATAGATCTAGTGAAAGGAAACTGGAAGGTGCTTTCCACCGACTCCAAAGCCCAGACTGCGATTGATGAGTTGCCCCATACCTATTGGACTTCGCCTTCCAATGCCTTGGAACTCGATTTAGGGGAAAAAGTAGCGCTGCAAGGACTTCGCTACTTGCCCATGCAGGCACGGTATCCGAGTGGATTTATTGCAGATTATGTATTGGAAGGGAGTTTGGATGGCAGCATCTGGAATCTTTTGGCCAAGGGGGAATTTGCGAATATTAAAAATAACCCGATCGAGCAGGTGATCCGATTTGCTCCCCAGCAGCTACGCTATGTTCGGTTGAAAGCCCTGCGTACAGTCGATGGCAATGGGGCTACCTTCGGGGAACTGGGAACGATTTCCCGATAAGTTGACCCTTTCTGAAGTTTCAGGTAGCTTTTCTTGAAAAAAAACACCTACTTTAATTTTTCAAAACCCCCAACCCAAATTTTAACCTATTTCTATGAACAGACGTCATGCGTTACGGCATATCGCCCTGATTTCTGGAGGGCTAGCCCTGATCCCCTCCTGCGATTTTAGCAAGGAAGACATCCTTGCCGCTTACGAAAACCTCAAAATCACCGCTACTCAGAAGGCCCTTCTTGCAGCCATTTCCGACAGCATCATTCCAGCTGGGGAGATCAAAGGTGCCTTGGACCTAGCCGTACCTGATTTTATCCTCGTGATGGTCAACGATTGCTTTACCAAAGAAAATCAAGAGAAGTTCACCGCCGGATTACAGGCATTCCCTGATTATGCAGAAAAAACTGCTGGAAAGAAATTTGCAGACTTAAGTACCAAGGAAAAGGAAACCTTTTTGCTACAAGGGCTGGCACTTACAGGAGATGAAAACCCCGAGGGAACTGTCCTTGCCCAAGTGGGCTATTTCTTGAGCAGCACCAAACGCTTTACCATTCAGGGTTACATGGTCTCTGAATACATCCAAACCGAAATCATTCCCTACTCCCTGATTCCTGGCGAATACAATGGGGCTGTCCTAATCGCTGATATTCAAAAAACACGAGTAAATGGCTAATCTTAACTTACGAAGTACGCAGGAGCGTACCTATCAGGCCATTGTGGTCGGCTCTGGCATCAGCGGCGCTTGGGCAGCAAAAGAATTGTGTGACTTGGGTGTCAAGACGCTGATGATCGAGCGTGGTCCAGACGTGACTCACCTCAAGGACTACCCGACCACCAACATGCTTCCGCATGAATTTCCCCACAGAGGGCAGCTTACCGAGAAGATCAAGGAGGAAAACCCTGTCATCAGCAAGTGCTATGCCTTTCGAGAAGATGCCATGCACTTCTTTGTGAAGGACGCCGAACATCCTTACGTGCAAGAAAAGCCATTTGACTGGATTCGGGGCTACCAAGTGGGAGGCAAGTCCCTTATGTGGGCGAGACAGGTGCAGCGCTGGTCCGACTTTGACTTTGAGGGACCTGCTCGAGATGGCTTCGCCGTAGACTGGCCAATTCGCTACAAGGACATCGAAAAGTGGTACAGCCATGTCGAAAAATTTGCTGGCGTATCTGGATTCAAGGATGGCATCGCCCAGCTACCCGATGGAGAATTTCTTCCTGGCTACGATCTCAATGTGGTGGAAAAATACTTTGCCGAGACGATGAAGAAAGAGTATGGAGGAGAGCGTCATGTGATTTCGGCACGCTGTGCGCACATCCATGGCAATGCAGATGCCTTTGCTGCACAAGGCAGAGGATCCTGTCAAAACCGCAACCTATGCCAGCGAGGCTGTCCGTTTGGAGGCTACTTTAGTTCCAACTCGTCTACCATCCCTTGGGCATTGAAGACCGGTAACCTCACCATCCGACCTGATGCGGTGGTGCATTCGGTGATCTACGACGAGGCAAAAGGCAAGGCTACAGGAGTCCGCATCATTGATCGCTTGACCAAGGAAGTGGAAGAATTTTATGCAGATGTGCTCTTTATCAATGCAGCTGCTTTGAATACCAACGCCATCTTGTTGAATTCTACTTCCACCCGCTTCCCGAATGGATTGGGCAACGACAGTGGAGTATTGGGCAAGTACGTGGCCTTCCACAACTACCGCGCTCGCGTGTCGGGAGAGTACGAAGGTCATGCGGAGTACACCACCTCAGGGGGTAGACCTACCAGTGGGTATTTCCCACGATTCCGAAATGTATACAAGCAGGAAACCGACTTTCTACGGGGCTATGCTGCAGGCTTCTCTGCAGGGCGAGGGCATGGACCCAACACGGATGGCATCGGGATGGACTTAAAAAACAACCTCCTCAACCCCGATAGCTACGGTCCTTGGCATGTAGGTTCCCACATGATGGGCGAGACGCTGCCAAAAGACAGCAATTACGTAGCGCTAGACGGTAGCCTGAAGGACGAGTGGGGCATTCCCCAGCTAAAGGTGAGCATGGACTACGACGACAACGACGAGAAGATGGTGAAGGATTACCTCGAGCAGATGACGGAGATGTTTACCAAGGCAGGCTTTACCAACATCCAAACTTCCGACAGCAAGCAGGCGCCAGGCTTGGATATCCACGAGATGGGTGGGGTACGTATGGGTAAGGATCCCAAGACCTCCATGTTGAATGCGAACCATCAGTTGCACGCCGTGCCGAATGTGTACGTGACCGACGGATCATCCATGACTTCAACGTCTACCCAAAATCCTTCCTTGACCTACATGGCCTTTGCCGCCCGCGCTGCACACCATGCGGTGGCGGAGAGCAAGAAGAAGTAAGGAGGATAGACCCCAAAAAAAGCCCGAATCAGTACTGATTCGGGCTTTTTGTTTTCGTGGAGTATTCTTTTTCCTATCCTTTAAAAAGGCAGTTTACCCAAATCCACATTTCCACCGGAGAGGATGATGCCGACTTTTTTTCCTGCAAAGCGCTCCTTGTTGGCCAGTAAGGCCGCTAGCGGAACTGCGCAGGAGGGCTCGATGATGATTTTCATGCGCTCGTATACGAGGCGCATCGCTTCGATAGTTTGTGGATCCGTAGCGAGTAAGATATCGCGGACATGGGCTTGAATCAAGGCAAAATTGATTGTGCCTAGGGAGGTCAATAGTCCATCGGCGATGGTGTTTGGGCCCGTTTGTGGAATGATGTAACCTGCATGAAAGGAGCGGTAGGCATCGTCTGCCCCTGTAGGTTCCCCGGCGATAACCTCAATCTGGGGATTTAGGTAATGAGCTGTGAGGGCCGTGCCGCCCAACAATCCTCCTCCACCGACGGGGGCCATCAGGATATCTAGATCTGATTGGTCCTCTAAGAATTCGAGCGCGCAAGTAGCCTGCCCCTCGATCACGTCCATGAAGTCGTAGGGAGGAATGAAAGCGGCCCCAGTACGGGCAACTACCGCCTCCAAGCTGGTTTCACGGGCTTTGAGATTGGGTTCGCACTCGATGATTTCTCCTCCATAGCCTTTAACTGCCTTCTTCTTGATTTCGGGAGCATTGGAAGGCATGACGATATAGGAAGGAATCCCTGCTACCGTGGCGGCTCGAGCAAGCGCCGCGGCATGGTTGCCCGAACTGTGGGTTGCCACACCTTTTTCGCGTTCGCTGGGAGTAAGCTTCATGACCGCATTGGCCGCCCCTCGCGCCTTGAATGCGCCGACCTTCTGAAAGTTTTCGCACTTAAAAAATAGTTGACATCCACTGATCTGATCGATGGCCTCCGAAGTAAGGATAGGCGTGCGGTGGATAAAAGGCTGGATTCGGGCATGCGCCGCTCGGATATCGGAAAGGGTAGGGAAGATCATGGGGTAAAGATAGGTTATTGTACGAAGTACAAAGTACCAGGTACAAAGTAGAAATACCCGCCGCGGCGGGCAGGCGAAATATGGTGGAAATAGAATAGAAATAAACTCCGCTTCGCTTCGTGAAATAGGGTTGAGATACAAATCCTTATTTCCCGAGCTTGCTCGGGTTATTTCTAGTTTATTTCGACGGTATTTCCAATCCTCTCTTGTTTCTCGCCTCTTGCTTCGGAGGGATCTTGGTACATTGTTCTTGGTACTTCGTACAATTATTTCATTCCTTCCACTGAAACGATTTTTCATCTACCGCTCGCATGGTGCAGAGCACCCCGTCTAGGTGGTCGTATTCGTGTTGGACAAGTTCGGAGATTGCCCCTTCCACCTTCAATACCTGCGGCTGCCACTGGGCATCTAGGTAATGGAGGCTGAGGGATTGGTGGCGCTTCACGCGTACGAGTAGGTTGGGGAAACTCATGCAGTCATCCCATAACTCAAACTTCGCTTCGCTCAATTGGTTCAACTCCGGGTTGATCACCACATAGGGACGGTCGAGCTGTAGGTAGAATAGGCGCTTCATGATGCCTAGCTGAGGGGCGGCGATTCCTCTCCCAAAGCCATACACCCGGCGCACATCCTCCATGGCCTCGTGGAGCTGCTGTATCCAGCCGGGCACTTGGTCAAGTTCCTCCCGAAGCACAGGCTGACATACTTCATAGAGTCTAGGATCACCGAGTTTGAGGATGTCTTGGATGGTTTTCATGATTATTGAATGGAAATACGATAGAAATAGGGTAGAAAAAGACTCCGCTACGCTTCGTGAAATAGGTTGGAATACCCGCCACGGCGGGCTAGCTCTGTTGAAGCTATTTCACCGAGCGTGCCCGGTTTATTTCTGGTGTATTTCCACTGTATTTTCTTTAAATGTAATAGGAATCGAAACAATTATTTCACCGAGCCTCAGGCTCGGTTTATTTCAACCCTATTTCCACTCTATTTCTATAGTATTTCAACACTCTTGCTTCTGTGCCTAATTGGTATTTCGTACAGCCTTTCTTGCATTTTTCATTTGTACACGATTTGCACAAAAATCAACTTTTAGCACATTCCATTTGCAATAGAAAGGACCCCTTCAAATTCTTCTTAATCCACTCGGTCGGGGTTATTCCATGCTCCTCCTTGAAGGCCAAATAGAAGATTGACCTGCTTTTGAATCCAGATCGGGCCGCAATGCCTTCAATGGAGTAAGTTAAGTGAGCGCCTTCGCGCATCAGGGAGAGCGCATGAGCCATGCGCAATTTATTTCGGTAAGCAGGGAAGGAGGTATTCAATTGCTGGTTGAAGGCATTGGAAATCCGGATGTGTGGGATGTTGAGCACTTGAGAGATATCATGCGTGGAAAAGTTGACTTGTAGATAGGGCTTTTCCTTCTCTATATGGCTGACGATGCGCTCCATATCCGATAAGTTTTCATTCGTAGGAGCCACTAGAGGTCCTGCTACTGGTTGCTTGAATCTAGTGAGGAAGAGTCGAATAGTATCGAAAACATTCAATCTCTGCTGTTCATTGTACAACCAGCTTGGTGTCAAGAAAAAGAACAGCGGGAGTACTAGGGCCATAAAAAACAAATACCCACCTCCTTCAAATGAGGACTGTCGATAGTTCCAGCCACCTCTTTGGGGGGAATTTACCACAATAAAAATGATCAAAATCAAACCGTTGATGATGGATATAAGGAAGAATGAAAAAATTCGTTGAAGTATAACGGAAAGCTTTTTCTTAAGGGGAAATGGGCTATTTTTTTTCAATCGGACTAGGTACCCAATGCAAAAAAGTGCGTAGGAGATGTTTAAGACGAACGTACCCAATCCTTGGTACTTTAAAGGAAGGATGAGGTAAGGAAAGTTGCTTGGGTTAAACAAGAAAGTTTCTTGCACCACAGAAAAATAAGCGACTTTGCTCTCAAACGGATAGCTGTAATAGGGTAGCGTGTTAATCAAGGCAAGAAGTGCTGGAATCGCGTGGAGGAGCAAGTACTTATCGAACACAATTTTTCCTTGTACTTCGCTTTTGAGGTAATAAAGCAAAAAAGGTCCCATCAAGAAAATTAAGGGATCAAAATGGATGTGCAGGATAGCTACAAGCGTCTCGTAACCATCACTATTGGCTAAGAGGATTGTGATTTGCCTGAGGTTTAAAAAAAAAATAATCGCTACGAGGTAGACAATACCCTTGTTTTGTGACCAATGACGAATCAGCAAGATACTTGAAACAAGGAAGACGAGGATTACCGAAGCGAACAACATTCTCTTTAAAGGTAATTTTTATTTAATCCATAAAAAATATTTATCAGACTATTACCTATTGAATAGTTGTCCACAAATTCTTGTCCATAAAAAAAATAATTGGACAAGACTTAACCTTAGCGTGCATTTTTTGACCTGCTTAAGGATTTGCTTTACACATCTGTTTAAATCAAACTGCTTTTATTTTATGTGTAAACCTCTTAAGGCCCTTTTTTTTAGTTTGATTTTTTCTCCCTTATTGGTTCATGCCCAACAATCGGCCCACTCCAG
>CAMBMU010000068.1 GCA_945868725.1 Spirosoma fluviale | reverse complement strand
AACTTGTCTCCTTTTTTTGTGTCTTGCTTCTCCTTAGGAAATCACTGAACCTGGAGAGGTCGCCTCGTGTGGCTGGAGCAACTTGAGTTTCCCATTCGTATCTGCAGCCATCAAGATCATCCCCTCACTATCGATTCCCATCATATTTCGTGGAGCCAAGTTGATCAACATGGTCACTTGCTTGCCCACCAAAAATGCTGGATCGAAATGCTCGGCAACACCGCTCAAGACAGTTCGATGTCCTAGGCCAGTATCTACCTTCAGTTTGAGTAATTTCTTGGACTTAGGCATGGCCTCCACTTCAAGTACCGTCACCACACGCATGTCTAGCTTTGCGAAATCATCGTAAGTAATCAGCTCCTTCATCGGAGTAACAGGGAGGTCTGCAGCTTCATTCATTTTTTTAGCGTTTACAAGTTTTTGAATTTGTTTCTCGACTACTTCATCTTCAATTTTCTCAAAAAGAAGTCCAATTTCCCCCAAAGACCGATTGGATTGAATCAAATTTCCATTTCCTGCATCCGCCCAGGTAGTGGCTTGCATCCCAAAGGTACGATACAATTTTTGGGCTGTAAATGGCAAGAATGGCTCAGAGAGTATGGCCAAATTGGCGGCTACATTGAGTGCAATATTCAAGATGGTTTCAGTTCGAGAAACATCTGTTTTTATCTCTTTCCAAGGTTCGGTATCTGCCAAGTACTTATTTCCCATGCGGGCCAAATCCATCATCAAGCCCTGGGCTTCTCGGAAACGGAATCGTTCAATTGAAGCGGCGATTTTTTCTGGAAAATCTTCCAACTCCCGAAGCAAGTCCACGTCAATTCCTCGCAATTCTCCTCGTGCAGGTACAATTCCGTCAAAAAACTTTTGTGTGAGCACCACGGCCCGATTCACAAAATTGCCATAGATAGCTACCAACTCCGAATTGGTTCTCGTTTGAAAATCCTTCCAAGTAAAATCATTATCCTTCGTCTCTGGTGCATTAGCGGTCAGCACATACCGAAGTAAATCCTGCTGCCCTGGGAACTCCTCCAAATATTCATGAAGCCAAACGGCCCAATTTCGGGAAGTAGAGATCTTGTCTCCCTCCAAATTCAAGAATTCATTAGCAGGTACATTATCCGGGAGAATATACCCTCCATGGGTTTTTAAGATTGCCGGAAAAATGATGCAGTGGAACACAATATTATCCTTGCCAATAAAGTGAACTAGTTTGGTATCCTTGTCTTTCCAGTAAGGCTCCCAATCAATTCCTTTTTCTTTTGCCCACTCCTTGGTAGCCGATATATAGCCAATCGGAGCATCAAACCAAACATACAGCACCTTCCCTTTGGCACTAGGAAGAGGAACTGGTATACCCCAATCCAAATCTCGTGTCATGGATCTTGCTTGGAGTCCATCTCCTGCTTCTAGCCAGGAGCGACATTGGCCCAAGACATTGTTTTTCCAATCGTCCCCATGCTCCTCTATAACCCATTTTTTCAAAAAATCCTGGTAGCGCGCCAAGTCCAAAAACCAGTGGGTAGTTTCCTTTAGGACTGGCGTACGCCCACTCAATTTCGATTTGGGTCGAATTAAATCTGTGGGGCTCAAGGAGGTACCACATTTTTCACACTGATCTCCATAGGCATGTTCGTTGCCGCATTTAGGGCAAGTACCTTCGATGTAGCGGTCAGCAAGAAACTGATCCGCCTCCTCATCGTAATATTGAGCGGTGGTCTGCTCTAAAAATTCTCCTTTCTGGTGCAAATTCGTAAAAAATTCCTGGGCCGTCTCGTGATGGATGGAAACTGAAGTACGGGAGTAATGATTGAAGCTAATCCCAAATTGCTCAAAACTCCCCTTCATCATCTCATGGTAATGATCCACGATCTGCTGAGGCGTCTTTCCTTCCTTTGCTGCCTTGATCGTAATTGCTACGCCATGCTCATCAGAGCCACAGATGTAGGCGACATCCCTTCCTTGGGACCGCAAGTAACGTACATAAATATCAGAGGGAATGTAGCAGCCTGCTAGGTGACCAATGTGAAGTGGTCCATTCGCATAAGGCAAGGCTGAAGTAACAGTATATCGTTTAAATTTGGTGTCGCTCATGTGGGTATCGTATCGCTTCTAGAAAAAACAAGTGCTTTTCCTGAAACTAGCCAACAAAGATAGAAAATTCAAGGGAAGCCTGTAACCCAAGAGCGCTATAAAATCGGTTCAAAGGCAATTCCTTGTAGAATATAAATCCACTCAAAAAAATGAAGACACAAATAACTTCAAAGCGCAAATTCTTGCGCCTTAACCCTTAATTTTACCTTAGAAATTTTAGCCTTGCATGACTCACACTGAAGCCGCATCTCGTATCCAAGAACTTTCCCAGCAGCTCAATTACCACAACCAGCTGTACTACCAAGAAAGCCGTGCAGAGATTTCTGATTACGATTTTGATCAGCTTTTGGAAGAGTTGATTCAATTGGAAAAAGCGTTTCCCGACCTGCTTCAATCCGATAGCCCCAGCCAGCGCGTGGGGGGCACCATCACCAAGGAATTTCAGACTGTCGCCCACGAGTCCCGTATGCTTTCCTTGGGCAATACCTACTCGGTAGAGGAATTAACCGCTTTTGATGAGCGAGTTATCAAAGGTTTGGGCCACGAGAATTACAACTATTTCTGTGAATTAAAATTTGATGGAGTAGCTATATCCCTAGTTTATGAAGGTGGACACTTGGTACGAGCAGTGACTCGCGGCGATGGCACCAAAGGAGACGATGTCACTGCGAATGTAAAGACCATCCGAAACATTCCTTTGCAGGTCGTAGGAGCCTCCATTCCAAGTCGTTTTGAGGTTCGGGGAGAGATTTTTTTACCCCTCAAGGAATTTGAGAAAATTAATACCGAGCGGGAAACAAAGGGCGATGCTCTTCTTGCCAATCCTCGGAATGCCGCCTCTGGAACTCTCAAAATGCAGGACAGCAGTGTGGTGGCCAAGCGACGGCTCAACTGTTACTTCTACCAGCTTCTGGGAGATGACTTGGAAGTAAATCAACATGATCAAGCGATTCACCTGCTGGAAAAATGGGGATTCAATGTCTCTCCAACCTACCAAAAAACAAAAACCATCGAAGAAGTATTTGCCTACATTGAATCCTGGAGAGACAAAAGATTTACCCTCCCACTAGATACCGATGGAGTAGTGATCAAGCTCAATGACTACCAACAACGCGAAGAGCTCGGGTTTACCGCCAAAAATCCCCGCTGGGCCATCGCCTACAAATACAAGGCGGAAAGTGCAGAAACAGAATTGCTATCCATCACCTACCAAGTAGGGCGTACCGGAGCCATCACTCCTGTGGCCAATCTGGCACCTGTACAGCTTGCGGGCACCACTGTCAAAAGGGCTTCCCTGCACAATGCAAATGAAATCGAGCGGCTAGCTCTCCATACAGGCGATTTTGTATCTGTAGAAAAGGGAGGTGAAATTATCCCGAAGATCACGGCGGTAAATCCCGTAAAACGTAAAGCAGGATCCATATCCATCCCTTACATCAGCCAATGTCCTGAATGTGGGACGGCGCTTGAACGGAAAGAAGGCGAAGCCAAACATTACTGCCCCAATGCTTCCGCATGCCCTCCACAAATCCTAGGACGCATCGAACATTTTGTAAGCAAGCGAGCCATGGACATTGACTCCATGGGTACGGAGCGTATTCGCGCGTTGATCGACCAAGGTTTTATTCGGAACTATGCAGACATTTACAGCCTAGACAGCAAGCAAACCGAACTACTTGGGCTAGAGATGAGTCAGGATCAATACGAAAGGGAAGTGACTGGGCTCCTCTACATCTCCTTGGAAAAGGTCTTGTTTGCCCTCACAGAAGGAGTCTCTCTGAAACAAATTCAAGACTTTCTTCTCGAAAACAACCACCTCAGCCTCAAGGATCGAATCCGAGCTTTTCAGGCGCAACTCAAAGCTTGGAAGAAAAAAGTACCTTCCAATGTAGGGATGGTAGACTTTTTACTGCAAAACTTGGCTACACATGCCGACTTGATGAAAGTGGAAGATTACATTCCTGTAGCAGTGGTCTTGGAGATATTCTTGGGAAGACGCGTGGAATTTGAACAGATTTTGGAAGCCAGTAAAAAGCACGGCACCATCCACACCATTCTGCTCGAACTTCAACTCAACTTGCCCGACGAACTTCAAGAGCGCATCAAAAAATTAAAGGCGAACACCTTCCAAGAAGGGGTCATCAGCAACATGATGGAAGGGATTTTTGCTTCCAAGTCTCAAGATTTTGACAAGGTGCTATTTGCCCTTGGCATCCGAAACATCGGCGAAAATACGGCGCAGCTCCTTGCGAAGCATTTTGGAAATTTGGAAAAACTTCAAGCCGCTACTGGGGAAGAATTGCTGGAAATCAATGGAGTGGGTGAAACCTTGGTTCAGAGTCTCCAAGAATTCTTTACTCAGCCAACTAACCTTGAAATTATTGCTCAACTAAAGGCGCATGGCTTGAATTTTGAAATGCAGGGAGGAGAACTAGTGGCGCTCGGCAATGCACTTGATGGTAAAAAGATCTTGGCCTCCGGTAAATTGAATCACTTTAAACGGGATGAGATTGTCACTTTTGTTCAAGCCCACGGTGGACAGTACCTGAGTTCTGTATCCAAAAATCTGGACTTCATCATTGAAGGGGAAGAAATGGGTCCAAGCAAAAAAGAAAAGGCTCAGAAGTTGGGTATACCTTTGGTTTCTGAAGCCGAGTTTTTGAAACTGGTTACCGTTGAGGGTAAAGAATAGCTCATAGTTAAATATATATATATTTTACCCACAATATCACAAAGGGTCATAATAAGTGTCAATTACAGCGGGAAATCGTCGATAGCTAAAGAGTCTACGATCCAACGCTCAGTTAATTGAACTTCAAAGGGTATTTCTTTATTACTATGAGTTGCAACACGGTGCTTCAATATTGGATCCGCCTAGGCGGATCAAACCTTGCATAGCCCCAGGTTCACCTGCCGGAGGTAGGTAAACCTGGGGGAATTGATCATAGCGTCCCGCACAACCCGCCATAGCGGGTTGACCTACCGTAGGCAGGTTGACCTACCGCGGTAAGATTAACATAATCGGGAAAAAATCAAAAATTTAATGGTTCGATCCGCCTCCGCGGATCGGGAATATCAATTTAATTTTTTAACCACGGGTTCACCTACCGCGGTAGGTAAACCCGTGGCTATTCAAAGTTGGATCCGCCTCGGCGGATCAGTTCGCCGTGGTAGACTAGTCCGCCGTGGAGGATCAGTTCTGTACGAAAATCATATTTTATTTATCGACTTCCATCCAACGTTATTTCCTTTTTTATCAGATAATTAACGTTTGGACATTTGATGGCTAGCAGAAAAAATAGCTGCACTGAAATCACTCGAAACCACAAATAAGAAAAAAGGCTCTATATCTCCTTGACTTTAACGCTCTTGATGTTCTTTATCAATTAATTGATATGGAGCAATTAAACTCGGCTTACCAGCACCTTATCGATCCGTTGTCCGTCTTTGTCCACAACTTCAAGTCGGAGTTTTTCTACGGTAACTATATCTCCTACATTCGGGATATAGCCACTTTGATGCAGGATTAAGCCGGCCAAAGTGGTGAAACTTTTGTTCTGATAGGAAATTTCAAAATCGAAAAACTTTTCGAAATCGATCAAGGAATACTGTCCGTCAATCAACCAAGAACCATCTTCCCGCTCCACGATTTGGTAGTCCGTTTGATCCATTTCCGTGGCCTCTCCTATTAGCGCGTCTACCACATCGTCCATGGTCACCATGCCCACTGTGACCCCATACTCATCAATCACCAATCCGTAATGAAGACGATGCGCCTTAAAAGATTCCAAAGCTTGGTAAGCAAACATACTCTCATTTAAAAAAAGTGGGGTTTTCGCAATTTTTTTCAAGTCAAACCCTTCCTTAAGACTGGAATCAAAGAGGTCCTTCACCAGAACCATCCCGACGATTTGATCCAAATCCCCTTCCTTGCATAGCGGATAGGCGGAATGTTTTTCTTCACTTATTTTTTTTCTGACACCAGCTTCTGTCTCGGTCGTATTGAAAAATACCAACTCATTTCGATGCGTAAGCAAGGTGTTGATCCGTCGATCTCCCAATTCAAAAACGCGCTCCATGATGTCCTGTTCTATATCCATGATTTCTCCTCCCTCCGCACTTTCTTTGATAAGTGCCTTCAACTCTTCCTCAGAAACTCTACTGTCAGAAGTCTTTTTGACTTGAAAAATCCAAAGTAAAAAATCATTGGAGATCGTCAACAACCAAACAAAAGGGCTGGTCAACTTGGACAACCAAAGCATGGGTTTGGCCACTTGCAAGGCAATCTGCTCTGGAAAGGTCATGCCCAGCCTTTTGGGAAACAACTCACCCAGCACAATGGACAGGTACGTAATCAATACCACCACCAAACCTACTGCCAAGGTATTCGCATAGGGCTGCAAAAAAGGAACTTGTTGCAACATGGATTCCAAATCATCCGTGATGTTTTTACCCCCATATACCCCCAATAAAACGCCGATGAGCGTAATGCCTATCTGCACCGTGGACATGAATTTGGTTGGGTTCTCTGACAGAGCCAAAGCCTCCTTTGCACCCAACTTTCGCTGCTTTTTCAGGCTCTCCAACTTGAACTTTCTCGCGGAAACAAGGGATAACTCGGCCATGGCAAAAACGCCATTTAACAGGACCAGAAAAAGAATAATTAGGATTTCCACAAAAAGAAAAAGAGATTTTTCAATTATAAATTTAACTGAATATAGTTCTTGTTTTACTTGTTCGCCGATTTTCGAAAAAAATTAGGGATATATGCTTGGTAAGCATGAAACTAACAAACCTTCAACACCCATCCATCCTGTTCAGTAAATTACCCGAACAAGTAGGATTGTTTCAAGTTATAGCGGTTGAATTTGGTGTCCAATCTCATCCGTATTTACTTTTCCTTTTTACTAAAAACCCAGTCAAGACTGTATATTTGTATTTGGCCTTAACACTTTCCCATGAACGCATTCAAAGGTATTGGAGTAGCACTTGCCACCCCCTTTCTAGACGACAAAAGCATTGATTTTGAAAGCTTAAAACGCCTCATCGACCATGTAATCGCGGGTGGTGTGGACTACCTGGTAGTGCTTGGTACTACGGGTGAGTCGGCAACGCTCACTGCATCAGAAAAGGCCCAGGTGCTCAAAGCCTCAGTGGAATACAACAAGGGACGCGTACCCCTCATGCTGGGCCTCGGTGGCAATGCCACACAAAAGCTTCTGGATGAGATTGAAGCCACTGAATTTTATGGAGTGGCAAGTATTCTTTCCGTAAGCCCCTACTACAACAAGCCTACTCAAGAAGGGATTATTGCCCACTATAAGGCCCTGGCCGATGCCTCCCCAGTACCATTAGTGCTGTACAACATTCCGGGTCGCACCATGTCCAACCTAACTGCGAGCACCACGCTTGCCCTATCTCACCATCCCAACATTGTAGGCATCAAAGAAGCAAGTGGAAACTTAGAACAATGCATGCAGATAGCTGCCTCAATGCCGAAGGATTTTTTGCTCCTTTCCGGCGATGACCTCCTCACCAAGCCAATTCTAAGCATCGGAGGATCTGGGGTGATTTCGGTCTTGGCCAATGCCCTTCCCGCTACCTTCAAGACCATGATCGAAGGGGATTCCGAAGCATCTTTGGAAGCAGCTTACTCCCTTTTGGAGCTCAATAGCCTGATGTACCTAGAAGGAAATCCCGTAGGTTTAAAAAATCTCTTGCTGCACCAGGGAATTATTACCTCTGACCAGGTAAGATTACCCCTGCTTCGGGCAAGCAAGGAACTCAGCCATAAAATCCATCAAGCGCTACCACGCTAAACCCATGCCCTCACTATCCGTTCTTCAACTCACCGAGCACATCCAGCGGGTACTGGAAACGGAACTCGAACCGCTCTACTGGGTAGTGGGTGAACTGTCGGATTTCCGGCAAGCGCCCCAAGGGCATGTTTACTTTGAGTTGGTAGAAAAACAAGGCGCACAAGTACAAGCAAAAATTAGGGGCAATCTCTGGCAGTTTACCTACCGGACTGTTGCGAGTAAATTTGAATCCGTTACCGGAACTACCCTCAAAAATGGGATGAAGGTTTTGGCACAGGTGAGCGTGACCTTCCACCCTGTCTATGGCCTAAGCCTCAATGTAAAAGACATCGACCCCTCTTTCTCCTTAGGTGAGCGGGCTCGCTTGCGACAAGAAACCATCGCTCGCCTCAGTAACGAAGGATGGATAGGACATAATGCCAGATTACCCCTGCCTCCAGTCATCCAACGTATCGCCGTGATCTCGAGTGCCACGGCAGCGGGGTACGGAGACTTCATCAATCAACTTGAGGAAAATGCCTACCACTACCGAGTCTACCACCGCCTTTTTCCTTCGCTCATGCAGGGAAATGAAGCAGTAAGCAGCCTTATTGCTGCATTGGATCAGGTGGCACAACAAGCAGCACGTCTGCAGCTAGATGCTGTGGTGCTGATTCGCGGAGGTGGGGCCCAGCTGGACCTGGACTGCTTTGACGACTACCAACTGGCCGTGACCATTGCCAAATTTCCCCTCCCCCTATTTACAGGCATAGGCCACGAACGGGACGAAACCATCGCGGATTTGGTGGGCCATACCAGCCTAAAAACTCCAACCGCAGTAGCTGAGTTTGTTCTTTCCAGCTTTCGAGAATTTGAAGAACAACTTGGACTTGGGGCCCAGCGCCTCGATCGGATGACGAGGAACACCTTAAAGGGAGAGAATTCCAAGGTGCAAGAGGTAGCCCTGCACATCAAGGGATTAGTTAAACAGCAGCTATCCCGAGAGTTAGATAGAGTCACCAGCTACCAAACTAGAATGCTTCAATCGGGCAAAAGCCACATCAAACATGAGCAAGGAGATTTGGATCAGAAAGTCGTACTCCTAAAGAAAGAGATGCAGCGCTTTCTCAAGCTTCAGCGTGAAAAAATTGAGCAGCAGGAAATCAGCATCCGGCAATTGGACCCTATAAACTTGTTTCAGAAAGGCTATACCCGAACGGAATCAAAAGGACTCCCAATACAGCTCAGTCAACTTGAGGTGGGCGATTCCCTAACCACCTATACAGCCAATCAAAAAATCAACAGCACCGTCACTCAATTACAAAAAAAATGAAAGATTACACCTATACCCAAGCCATGCAACGGCTGGAAGCTATTTTGGCACAGCTCGAGGATGGAAGCAGCAATGTGGATACACTAGCTGAATTGGTAAAAGAGGCTGCTGAGCTAGTTAAGTTTTGTAGAGCAAAGCTCCGAAAAACAGAAGATGCGGTACAGAATGCCTTTGAAGGCATGAGCTGAAAAATCTGTGAAAGCAGTTAAATCCAGCAATTCCTTTGCAAGCTAAAGTAAGCTCGGTGAGTTAGCCGATCACCTGTTCTTGGATCACCTGCAAAAATTTACGCGGGATGCTCACCAACAAGTTTTGGTAAATGCCCGGAATTCGAATAAGGAAATAATCTTTATTCCCCTTTTCGATACACTCCCCAATCATATCCTCCAGTGATCCGCCGATCACCTTTACTTTTTCTCCTGGGCTTATTGCCGAACCATCCGTTTCGATTGATACTCCAGTTGCCACTACTCGCTGAATCGTTTCCACATCCTCGTCGCGAATGATCGCATGCTCCCCGGAAAAGTGAACAAACTTTACTGCCCCCGGCACTTTGAGGCAGTTCCAAAGGTTATTCCGATTGGTTTTTACAAAAACATAGCCGTTAAATAGCGCCTTTTGCACCTTTTTTTTCCGGTCAGACCATTGTCTCAGTACCTCCACCATGGGTAAGTACACTTCTACACCTTCCTCCACCAGCATGTCGGCAACTTTTTTTTCCGCCCGAGAACGGGTGTACATCACATACCATTTTAATTCTTGCATCTCTCTTGGGTCTTTGGGGCCACAAATCTAAAAAAATAGCTCAGTTTTTTAGAGAAAAACGAAAAAACCCTTGGAACAAAGTTCCAAGGGTTTGATCAAAAAAACCACCAACCTTAACAGGGATGATTAGGACCTACGAAGCTTGATAGCAAGCTTATCGGTAAGTAAATACATCACTGGAACTAGTACTAACGTAATGATTGTCGCAAAGGTTAACCCAAATATTACGGTCCAGGCCATTGGGCCCCAGAAGGCTGCATTATCGCCTCCTACATAGAACTGAGGGTCAAATTCACTCAAAAGGGTTGCGAAATTAATGTTCATTCCGATAGCCAACGGGATCAATCCTAGGACCGTAGTGATGGCAGTCAAGAGTACAGGGCGAAGACGTGTTTTGCCCGCCTCCACAATACTATCGAAGGAAGCTTGGATAGGAAGAGGTGCTCCATCCGCAAGCCCCAATTCTTCACGCTTTCTCACCCGCACCAAATCGGTGTAATCAATCAATACAATGGCATTGTTTACTACCACCCCAGCTAAGGAAATAATCCCAATACCAGTCATGATCACCACAAAGTCCATGTTAAAGATCACCAAGCCCAAGAATACACCTATCGTACTGAAAAGAACGGATGTCATGATAATGAAAGGGCTGATGACGGAGTTGAACTGAGCAACAATGATTAAGAAAATCAAGGAAATGGCAATTCCCAAGGCACGCAAAAGGAAGGCTTGGGACTTGGCCTGCTCTTCTTGCTCACCGGTATACTTGACCGTGATTCCCTCGGGCACCGGATAGGTTGCCATCAGGTCTTTGATTTGCGCATTGATCTCGGTGGGATTAGCTCCATCCAAGACGTTGGAAAACATGCTGACAACTTTTTCGGAGTCTTTTCTTTTCACCGACCCATAGGTAGATCCGTATTGGATGTTGGCCACGGCCGAAATTGGCACCTCTTTCTTGTCTCCAAATTTATCTCGGAAACCAATTTTCTTGTTCACAAGCGTATTGATGTCGTAACGTGAATTTTCATCCAATCGAAGGAAGATAGGATAGTCCTCTTCCCCTTCTTTGTACTTGGATACCTCAAGACCAAATAGAGAAGTTCGTAACTCCATCGCTATACTGGAAGTAGACAAGCCAAATCTTCTGGCCTTTTCACGATCGATACGAACGACCACTTCAGGGCTTCCCAATGAAAGATCCGTCTTCAATTCTTCAAGACCTGGAATGGAATTCGATTCCAAGTAAGCCTTGGTCTCCTCCACATAAGCAATCAATTGCTCGTAGTCTTCCCCTACAAACTCAATATTTACAGGATTCCCAACAGGAGGTCCATTTTGCTGCTTGTCAACCGTAATTAACACCCCTGGGTACACTTTCGCCAACTCTCGTATCACCTCCATCGCATCATTGGTATCAATTCCTTGACGGTCGATGTAATCCACAAATCCAATCGTGATTTTTGCTTTATGAGGGGTAGACTGAATACTCGGCCCTTGCGTAGGGTCACCAGTACCTTCTCCCACTTGTGTGATAACTGATTCCAGAATGCCTCCATAAGGCTCCAACTTGGCCATCATCTCATCTTCCATCTTATCGACAAAAGTATTCGTGGCTTCGATACTTGTTCCAATCGGAAACTCAACGAAGACATTGACTAATTGAGGCTGATTGTCTGGAAAGAAAAGGACCTTTGGAGAACTAACCCCAAGTAATACAATGGAGAAAATCAAAAGCAAAAAGGTACCTACTAATATTTTAATGGGGTTTCTCCCTTTCAACGCGAAAGTAAGTAACGATTCATAGCCATTCTCCATCCGAACCAAGAAGACAGACTGGAACCATCCAACTGCTTTTCTCAAAAAGAACACATACACCAATGTCAGCAGGGACGACACTATGGCAAGAGAACCGATGGCATTCCATCCAACCAGGTAACATATAAGCGCCAATAGCCCCAAAAATCCAGCTGTTCGAAGTGATCCTTTTTTAGGTTTATCTTGGGTCATGTCCTCAATTTTCATAAACATCGCCGTCATCACTGGATTGATGACCAAAGCCACAAATAAGGAGGCCGATAGTACGATGATGAGGGTGATGGGGAGGTATTTCATAAACTCCCCTATCAAATCATCCCAAAAAATCAAGGGTAAAAACGCGGCTAAGGTGGTAAGCGTAGACGTGATGATCGGCCAAGCTACCTCTCCTACCCCTTCTTTTGCCGCCTGAATGCGAGGCATCCCGTCTTGCATGAGTCGGTAGATATTTTCAACAACCACGATGCCGTTATCCACCAACATTCCTAGGGCAAGGATAAGCGAAAAGAGCACCATCAAGTTGAGCGTGATCCCAAGAGAATCCAACACCAAAAAGGAGATTAACATGGACAAGGGAATGGCCGAACCCACAAAAAGTGCATTTCGGAAACCCATGAAGAACATCAATACCAAGACTACCAGGATAATTCCAAAAATGATGGAGTTTTCCAGATCACTCACTTGAATACGCGTTTGCTTACTCTGGTCGTTGGTGATGGAAATCTCTAAATTTTCAGGAAATCGATTCGCCTTCGTGGTCTCAATAATTTCCTTGATTTTGTCTGCTGCATCCAGTAGATTTTCTCCACTTCGCTTGGTCACGTTGATCGTGATTACAGGCAAGTTTTTACTACGAGCATAGGAAGTTCTATCTTTAAAGGTGTCCTTGATCTGGGCTACATCTTTCAAGTAGACAATCTTCTGTTGATCAGTTTTGACGATAATGTTCAGCAAATCTTCTGGATTGGTAAATTCACCATCCACGCGTAGCGTGCGTTCAAAATCACCGTTTTTAATGCTACCACCAGAAACAGTCATGTTCTCTGTTTGGATTGCACCGGATATGTCGTTAAAACTTACTCCAACTGACTCCATTTTGTAGGGGTCCACGTTGATTTGGATCTCACGCTCGATGGTTCCTGCAAGGTCTGCCTTGGAAATTTCCGGTAGCTTCTCAATCGCATCTTCAAGATATTCCCCATAGCGCTTCAATTCCTGCTCCGAATAGGGACCAGAGATATTGACGTTCATGATTGGGAAATCGGAGGTATTGACTTCCAATACATTAGGATCTTGATCGAGATCAGTGGGTAACTCACTTTTTGACTTGTCTACCGCATCTTTTACATCTTGAATGGCTTTGGCAAGCTCCACTCCAGGGGTAAACTCAACCACAATGGAAGAAAAATCCTGCACCGAGGTAGACTTTATGTCCTTCACATTATTCAAGGACTTCAACTGTTTTTCAATAGGTCGCGTAATCAGGTTCTCCATATCCACGGGCGAGTTGCCTGGATAAGGAGTGCCTACGTAGACTGTTGGGATGACGATTTCCGGGAAACTTTCCTTGGGCATGGTGCGGTAAGCACCCAAACCCAATACCGTAATGATTAGCGTCAGAATGATGACCGACGTTGAATTGTCCACGCTAAAGCTGGACAATCCAAACTCACGGATTGTTTTGGATTTTTGAGGGGTATCCATGTTTACTGCTTAGCTACGTTTACACTAAAATTATCTCCCACTTCACGGAATCCTTTGTCTACCAATACTTCAGTTCCTGTAAGGCCTTCCACGATTTCGGTTTGATCTCCAGAGGTATAGCCACGGGTCACGTATTTTTTCTTCGCTAACCCATTTTCTACTGCAAACAGGTAGTCTCCTTTGGTATCTGCCATGATCAGGTGAGAAGGAACAATAACGCTTTCCTTATTTTTGTAATCCTGAATCTTCAATACTGAAATCATGTTGGGCTTCACCTCTGGAAGGCTAGGAAGAAATACCTCTACCTTAAAAGTTCGGTTGTTCGGATTGATAATTGAACCCGTAGCAGATACCTTGGTGGTGATCGTTTTGTTGATGGAAGGGAACGTGATTTCTACTGAATCTCCTTTTGCCAAGGCTCCAATGTAGCTTTCAGAAATGTCTGCTTCGATAAATAAATCGCTCTCACCCACAAATTGAAACATCTGTGAACCAGGCTGCACCAATTCACCTACACGAACGCGAACTGTTTCAATAGTGCCATTGAAAGGTGCCTTGATCGACGCTTTACCTAGTTGAGTTCGCAAGGAAGTTAGACTCTTCTCCAATCCCTCTTTTCGACTTTTCGCCTCCAAGTACTGGATTTCTGTTCCGATCTTTTGATTCCATAGACGCTCCTGCTTTTCAAAAACGGTGCGCGCAAGGGAGAGATTATTCTCCAACTCCTCAATGCTACGTTGAATGGATTCAGA
>CAMBMU010000067.1 GCA_945868725.1 Spirosoma fluviale | reverse complement strand
CCTCCACAGGCCGCACAAAGGACCTCTTCTCGAATCATGAGGTGGCTGTAGTCCATGTGCACCTCTATGGCCTCTGGCTGGATTGGGTGGGTAAAGCTTGGCCATCCGCAGCCGCTGTCGTATTTGAAGTCGGAGTGGAAAATAGGGCTGGCACAGCCCTTACAGGAATAAACACCTGTTTCCTTATTGAGCGTATAGGCACCGGTAAAGGGTCTTTCCGTTCCTTTTTGACGCAATACTTGGTAGGAGGAAGGATCCAGTTGCTCCTGCCATTCTTCTTCGGATTTTTGGACGGGGTAGGGTTTAGGCATGAGTAGCAAGTATGTTGTACGAAGTACTAAGTACCAAGTACTAAGTATGTGATTCAGGTAATAGGGTGCTCTTGGTCTACTTCGAAATTCTTCAATCAGCGTTCAGCGTTCGAGATTAGTTTTCAATCCGTATTTCGCCTGCCTACCGCAGGCAGGTAACTCGTATTTCCTACTTCGTACATTGTACTTGGTACCTTGTACAAACTTCGTACTACTTCCTCGGTATCAACTTCAGCGTTCCCTTCGCGTCATCCAGAATGTCTTCCTTATTCATCAGCTGTGGGCGGTACTTTCCTTCCACAAAGAGTTCTTTTTGATCGGCATAGTGCTTGCTGAAGCGATTCCCGGAGTTTCCGGTAGGCAAAACCGAGACGGATTTTTCTACGTTTTCAAAATCCAATAGGATGCGCATCGCAGGTCCTGAAGTCACTTTGTAGTTGCCCGTTCCGTTGAGGTCAAAGGCCAATTTATTCACAGCCTCCTCATTGGCTTCCACGGCTTCGGTTCGTACGTTAAAGAGCTTGTCCAAGGGCTTTTTAGCACCCAGTGGGTGGGGATGTTCTACCGTAATTGATTTTTCCCAATCCCAATCATCCGTATCGTCTCCAAGCTGCTTGCTAAGCTCATCCAAACTTAGTGTCAAGGCTTCTGCAATCACCTGTGCCTTCGTCTCTTTGGCAGGGGTGTTTTTCTTATCCCACCACTTGTTTTCTTCTTGTTCAAGAAAATGAGCGGTGCTACCGATCATGATGAAGGTTTGTAAGTAGGTTTCAAAGCCTTCTTTCCCGAGTTCATCCTCCATGGCCAAGCGCAAGGTATGGTAAAGCCATTTGTAGTAGAGGGTAGGTGAAGTTTGATTTAGCTTGTGAGTTCCTTCCCAGTTCCCAAAGTCGGCCAAGATGTCCTGGTATTTTTCATACTTGCCTTGGTCCACTTGGGAAAGTAGGTAGGCTGCATTTTCCCCTGAGTGCGCGTTGACGGTTTCCAGCTGCAGGTCTTGAATGGATTCTTGGTCCCAGTCCTTTTTGGCGGTGATGGTCTTGGCGATGCGGTCCCAACGCTCCCCTGGGTAGTAATAGCCAGGGAAGAAAATGCCACTTCTGGTACTATCGGGTTGGTTGTTTGCCGAGGCTACAAAGCCAGAAGGCGGGTTGACGCTTTGTGGGTTTTCGTTGAATGGGTACCAACCGAGGGGTTGAGCTGCAGGATCGGATCCATCTGCAAAAATGGTCGCATGCACAGCTGCTCCGCGGATGGGAAGCTTCGCTGCTGCCCACCAGGCAATGTTTCCTAGACTATCCCCGTACATGATGTTGAGTCCTGGGGCATGGATAAGTGCCGCAGCATCGGCTACCCCTTGCATATCAGCGGCATGGTTAATTTTGTAGACAGCTTCCAAGGCCCGGTTAGGCTCCATTAGGTACACCCACCAGGAAGACACTGGATTGGAGGTTAGCGCAGCAATTTCCTTGACCACGGGATTTATTATTGGTCCATGAATCGTTTCCTGAACCACATGTCCCAGGGAAGGCTTCCCTTTCACTTGAATTACTTCGGTTCGCGTGGTGATGGGATAAATGGAATCGCCAACCAAGATTTCATTTGGATTGGTAGGATTCAGTTTTTCTTCAAAAAAGTCCTGGTCATCGTTTTCAAACATGGTCAAACCCACACTATGGTGGCGGCTATGGCCTACTAGGCCAAAGGGAATGCCTGCGAGGTGGTTGCCATAAAAGCTATAGCCAGGGTATTCGATATGGGCTTCAAACCAAACGGAAGGCGAGGCAAATCCGATATGCGTATCGTTGGCAAAAAGCACCTTGCCTGATTTGGTGCGGCTACCGGAGATCACCCAGGCGTTTGATCCTTCTAGCATTGGCGTTGGTAGTTTTTCCAATAGCTCGGTAAGCTTGGAGTTCACGATGCTCCCGACAGCCTTCAAAGAGTCTGGATAATTGACTGGAATGACGTGGTGGGAAGGGAGGGTTTGTACAGCAAGGGAGGTTAGGTAGCTGGGGCCCCAGCTTCGTGCTATCTTGGTGACCAAGGGATCGGTCTTTAGGGCCATACCAAATGTAAAGGACATATAGCCCAGTATAGAATGCATGTCGTCTAGGGTGTAAGGACGTGGTTTTTCGCCGAGGAGCAAGTATTCTACCGGAAGTTTCCCTTGCTCGATAAATTGGTTGACTCCTGCGATGTAGGCTTCGGCTGCGCTTCTCCACGGACTTTCTCCTTGGGCCATTAATGCTTTACTACTTTCCTTGGAATGCTTTGGGATGCCTAGGGTATGGAAAAATTGATCGATTTCAAGGACATCCGGACCTAGGAATTCGGCCAAGGTACCCGAACCTACCCTTCGCATCATTTCTAGTTGAAACAAGCGTTCCTGGGCATGTACATAGCCCAAGGCACGGTAGGCATCCACCTCGTTTTGCGCATAGATATGGGGTACCCCATAGTCATCGAAGTGGATGTCTACTTCTTCGCTCAATCCAGTTACCTGCACTTCCCCATCGTATTGGGGGCTATTCCAGAAAATGAAACCGAGAAGGGCTGCTAGAACCACAAATAGGAAGATGCCGAGAATGCGAAGCGTTGTTTTCATCAATTGAGTTGTGTCTTGGAAACAGTGAAAATTAGGATAAAAAATGGAAAGGTGTAAGTTAAGTTTTTTGTGAGTTTGGGTTAAGCTCCGTCGATTGCTTGTAGGATAAGCGAACAGCCTTCGTGAATCTCATCCGTACTGATGGTCAGAGGAGGAGCGATGCGCATGCTGTCGTCACAGAAAAGAAACCAGTCTGTGATTACCCCGAGTTGAATCGCCCGGTCAATGATGGGTTTGAGTACGTCAAAGGACTCAAATTCTAAGGCCATCATCAATCCTTGGTTGCGGATGGCTTTGATGCGAGGATGTACCAGGAGTGACTTAAATAGCTTGGCTTTTTCAGCGACCTGTCCGATCAAATTCTCCTCTTGAAGTACGCGAAGGGTGGCTAGCGATGCCGCTGCGGACACGGGGTGTCCTCCAAAGGTGCTGATATGGCCCAGCAGCGGGTTATTTTTGAATACCCCCATCACCTCTTTGTTGGCGATAAATGCGCCAATGGGCATACCTCCTCCCATTCCTTTGGCACAAACAAGAATGTCTGGGACGATTTCAAACTGTTCAAAGGCCCAGAAAGTGCCTGTTCTTCCGAATCCAGCCTGAATCTCATCTAGGATAAGTAAGGCGCCTACTTCAGTACATCGAGCACGTAAGGCTTGGAAATAGGTGGTACAGGCTACACGAATGCCCGCTTCACCTTGGATGGTTTCAACTACTACTGCTGCAGTGTCTTCGGTGATCTTGGCTAGATCTGAGAAACTCCCGTAAAAAATCTGGGAGGTGCCAGGAAGTAGGGGGCGGTAGCCGCGCTTGAATTCCTCGTTGCCACCGATGCTGAGCGCACCTTGGGTGCTGCCATGGTAGGCATTGGTACAGGAGATTAAGTTGCGGCGGTTGTTGTAGCGCTTGGCCAACTTCATGGCGCCTTCGATGGCTTCCGAACCGCTATTGACCAAGTACACATTATCCAGCCCTTGAGGGAGAGTATCCACCAAGGCTTTGGCCAGTAGCGTTTGTGGGGATTGGATGTATTCTCCATAGACCATCACGTGGAGGTATTGGTCCACTTGCTGGTGGATAGCTGCGGTCACTTTGGGGTGGCGGTGGCCTACGTTGCTAACTCCTATTCCTGAGATGAGGTCCATGTAGCGCTCCCCATTGGGTCCGTATAGGTAGATCCCTTCGGCTTTTACCACCTCGATGGCGAGGGGGAAGTCCGTGGTTTGAGCCAAATGTGCCAAAAACAGGTTGCGGTTATTCATTTTTGAATTAAGGTCAAAAACTTGAAAACCGGTAGAAAATCCCCAGAGGAAGTTTCTTCCCTTGCGTTTCTTGCAAGTACAATTCCCCTTGTTCTGCATGCTTCACGGCTCCAAAATTGGATTGAACCAAGTTGGCAGCGATCAGGGAGGAGAAGCTCAAGGAATACATGTTGAGTAGAAGGAGGTGATCTTTGGGATCTAGAATCTCCTTACAAGTCTTGAGTAGCTCATTAATCTGCTCCTCTAGGATCCATTTTTCTCCTTCAGGACCTCTGCCATAGGCGGGAGGATCAAGGACAATGGCTTGGTAGATATTGCCACGACGGGCTTCGCGCTTGATAAATTTCATTGCATCGTCCACGATCCAGCGGATACCATCTTGGCCGGAAGACTCCATGTTGTGCTTGGTCCAGGTGACCACCTGCTTCACCGAGTCTAGGTGTGATACCTCTGCACCCGCAGCTCTTGCCGCCACACTGGCTGCTCCGGTGTAGCCAAACAGGTTGAGCAACTTCGGCTTAGGCGTCGGGAAAGCCTTTAGCTTTCGGTACAAATAATCCCAGTTAACCGCCTGCTCGGGGAATACCCCAATGTGTTTGAAGGAGGTTTGGGAGAGGTTGAGGGTCATTTTTAGCCCCTCCGCATTTTCATAGGGGAGTTGCCAGTGGTCCGGCATGGCCTTGAGCTGCTGCCATTGGCCTTTTTCGGGATTGTTTTTTTCTTTGGCAAAGTGGGAATGGGCCAATTTTTTCCAATCCGTATCGGGGAGAGACTTGTCCCAAATGGCCTGTGGCTCAGGTCGGCTGAGGATAAATTTGCCAAAACGTTCCAATTTTTCGAAGCCACCCGTGTCGATCAGTTCGTAGTCAGTCCAGGGGCCAGGGCAAAGGGAGAGGATCGTATCTTTCATTGCTGCAAAACTACAGAATTCCGTCGTTTTCTTCCTGCTTGTCGGGACTTGCATTGCCCAAGACTCGATCTATTTCTTCCATACTGAAATTCCAAAGTGCTTGCGCAAGTTTTGAATCTTTCGCCAAGGTGGAGGTGATGCTTAATTTTTTGTTCTTGTAGTAGCTCCCATTTTTTAGGGATTTCGCGGGAGCAGTAGCCAAGAAGATGGAGGTGGCAGCACCGGCTTTTGGAGAGATAAAAAAGAGCTTGGTAAAGGCAATCAATCCCTTTGCCCAGGTCGAAGCCTCCGAGCCAAAGGCGGTACGTACCGCTCCGGGATGCAATGCATAGGAAGTCAATCCATCACTTGCATAGTTGTTTACTAGTTGCTTGGTAAACAGAATATTGAATAGTTTTACTGAGGCGTAAGCAGACAGGGTATTGCTTGATTTTTTCAGTGAAAAATCCTTGCCGGGGTGTTGGGCAATTCGGTGCGCTTCAGAGCTCACCTGGATCACTCTTGCTTTTCCTTTGATTAAGGCAGGAAGGAGCTCTTGAACCAGTAGGAAGTGTCCCAGATGGTTGGTCGCAAAACTCAGGTCAATCCCTTCTTTACTGCGTTTGCCTCCAGGGTACATGCCACCTGCATTGTTGATTAAGACATGAATCTCTTGGGTTTGGCTCAAAATAATCTCAGCGCCTTTTTTAACTTCTGCCATGAGGCTAAGGTCCATGGGGATCAAAACGATTTTTTCTTTTTCGGCAAGGGTTTGGATGAGCTTCTCTGCTTTTGGGATATTCCGTACAGGCAAAAATATGCGATCAAATTGAGGAAGTAGTGCGAGGAGGGTTTCCCATCCTATGCCGGAGGTACTTCCTGTAAGTACAAGATTCATAGTTATTTTTGAGTTCAACAAGAAACTAAGGTACTTGGTTTTCAGGAATCTATCCCACCTCGTATTTGCGGAGCTTTCTGGACCTAGATTTTTTACTATTTTTGACTAACTAACCTAGTCAATTGAAGGATGCTAAGTTGGTATTCAACAATCCTGTAGTACCCATGTCTCAGAAATTTATAGATATAGAAAAGGCCATTGCCCTAAAAAATCCAGCGCTCTTGAAGTGGATGCCTGGATTTTTGCTCCGCTATGTCAAACGGGTTACGCACGAAGAATGGCTTAATTCTGTGCTAAATAAGCACCTAACCAAGAAGGGTTGGGACTTTGCAAATGCCTTGATTCAGGAATTTGAGATGGATGTCACGGTGAGTGGAGCCGAACATATCCCCAAGACTGGTGGAGTGATTTTGGCTTCCAACCATCCGCTTGGGGGAATGGATGGGATCGCTTTCGTGCAGGCAATTGGTAAAATTCGTCCCGATGTCCGCATTTTGGTGAATGACCTGTTGATGACCTTCAACAACTTTGAACCCCTCTTTGTGCCGGTCAATAAGTTTGGAAAAAATTCTACCGAGTCTAATCTCCGCATCAAAGAAGTTTATTCTCAAGGCCATGTAGTTTTGATTTTTCCAGCAGGTCTGGTTTCGAGGAAGCAGGAGGAGGGAATAAAAGATTTGCAATGGAAAAAAAGCTTTATTGCAAAAGCCAAACAATACAAATTGGATGTCATTCCCACCCATATTTCTGGAAGAAATTCCTCTTTTTTTTACAATCTGAGCAACTTTAGAAAAAAGATTGGATTAAAGGTTAACCTTGAAATGTTTTGGCTGGTAGATGAAATGTACCGGCAGCGTAAAGGTAAAATTGAGTTCACACTTGGAAAGCCAATTTCCTACACCTATTTTGACAGCAGCAAATCCGACGTCCAGTGGGCCGATGATATGAAATCAAAAGTTTATGAACTTGGAAAATCGAATGACTAAGGCTGCCGAAATCATCCCCCCAGTAGCTAGGGAGTTAATCAAGGCGGAACTTACGCCGGAGCGATTTCTTCGGTATACCAACAATGGCGATAACCTCGTCTACTTGGTCGATTACCATAATGCCCCCCATTTGGTTCGAGAAATTGGTAGACTGCGTGAATTAACCTTTAGAGCTGCAGGTGGCGGAACAGGCAAGGCATGGGATCTGGACGAAAATGACACTAGTGAAAACTGCTACCAGCAACTGATCACCTGGAACGAAGCTGACGAAGAAATTGTGGCAGGCTACCGCCTCATTTGTTGCAAGGATGCACTGGGCCCTGATGGCACCTTACGCTTATCAACCTCCCATCTTTTTGATTTTTCAGCGTCCTTTATCCAAGATTATTTGCCTAACACTATCGAACTAGGAAGATCCTTCGTACAGCCCAGCTATCAGCCAAGCCTGGACAATCGCAAGGGTATGTTTAGTTTGGACAACCTTTGGGATGGCCTTGGTGCCGTTGTACTCTTGCATCCCAACATCAAGTACCTGTTTGGAAAGGTAACGATGTATCCCCACTACAACCGGGGGGGTAGGGATTTGCTTCTTTACTTTATGAATCAATATTTCCCTGATAATCAAGGATTAGTGTGGCCTAAAGAAAAATTACGCTTAAGCTATGAAACCAATATTCTTACGCAGCCGAATCCTTTTGAAGGATTGGACTACAAGGAAGGATACAAGGTATTGAATAGTAAAAATAGAGCCTTGGGTGAAAATATTCCTCCCTTAATCAATACCTACATGAATTTATCACCCAGCATGAAGACCTTCGGCACCGCGCTGAATGACGAGTTTGGCGAGGTAGAGGAAACGGGTATACTGATTACCTTGGCAGACATCTACGAGAGTAAAAAGCATCGTCACATGGATACCTTTGAGCGGGATCGGCATTATGGACAACGAGCCAAATAAGTCCAAATTAACTTTGGTGGTCGGTGCTACCGACAATCCCGAACGCTATGCCTTCCTCGCGGCGGAGATGCTTCAGAACAAGGGATTCGATTTTAGTCCAATTGGAATCAAGAAGGGGATGGTTTTTGGGGAGGAAATTTTGGATTTGAGACAAAAGCCAGCTTTGGCGGGAATCCACACCATTACCTTGTATTTAGGACCTCAGAATCAATCGGAATGGATGGATTACTTGATTGGTTTGGGTCCTAAGCGTATTATTTTTAACCCCGGAACAGAGAATCCTGTATTTTTTTCAAAAGCGAAAGCAGCAGGTATTGACGCACTCGAAGCCTGTACTTTGGTTATGTTGACTACTGGTCAATTTTGAAATTTCTCTTTCAAAAAAGTATCCATATACAGGATATGGGGCAGGGAAATAAGTGAAATCATCACAAAAAACAGCAAATAGAGTTCGTTTGATTCAAGAAACTCGAATCCCAAAAACAACAGTAATCCAATTCCGATCAGGCTGATTCCTGAAAAGGGAAGCAATTGCTTTCCAAATTTGAGAGGCGAATTGAAGGCAGGTACTTGACTCAAATACTTATATTCTGCCAGCATGCTCGGAATGGAGTGCCAAAAGCCAAAATAGACACTAAAGCTGATCAATAGGGGGCTAAAGTACAGGAAAGGAACTAAAACCAGGTAGTCCAATGCATCTCCTACTCCAAAGGGCTTATTGTTCAATCCCTGGGTAATCAAAGAACTGACCATTAGGACACCCATGATTGCTAGTCTAGTTTCTTCACCGAGCTGTAGGGATAGGATTGAACTCAAAATCTCTTGGGTCATCTCCCAATCTCCAAACAGGATTACAGAAAGAAAGAAGGCCCCTTTCAGGAGGTAAAGCAATCCTTCTTTAGTTTGAATTTGTCCTTGTCCCAAGAAATGGGACTGTCCAAAGTGATAGGCTGACATCACCAAAAATGCAAGCAAGGCCGCCAACGGAAGTAGCCACCAAAGCAGCCCGTACACCAGCATAAGAAGAAGGTAGCCTACGATAAAGCGAACCAGACCTCGGGGACGAATATCAGGATTGTGAATGAGGTGGTCTATTCCTCCATGTGGAATGCCAACCAAAACTAAAATCAGGCCAAAAACACCAAATTGAACCGCTATGGGTAGATTAGGAAGTAGGATGAATAGAAGTGCAATTCCAAGTCCTAGTGCCTTAGAGAATTTTTCAATACGATCCATATCGAAGTAGCCCTTTGAGAAAAATCCCAAATTTCAGCCCTGACAGGAGGCGGATTTCTTCACTGAAGGTGGTTTTTTCGGATAGAAAGCGAAAAACCAATTCGGGGCGAGAAGCCGAAAATAGATTTAGAAAAAGACCTGGAAGCCTTTTTGGCCATCTATGTGCGATGGTGAGCAGAATGTTGTCGTAAAAAACAAAGCGGCTTTTTCTTGGAAAATGGAGGCTAGTAAGCCCACCTTTTTCCAAACTTGTAACTATTGCCGCACAATTTTCTTGAATTGGCGCAAAGGTATAGCCAGTAGAAGGCTTGGTCCAACCAGCAGCTGTTCCAATAGGAATATGGCGGGTGCTTACCGAGCTAAAAAAATTTCGAGTACTCATCGGGATTTTTCCAGATTCCTGAAACTGAATGTCGTAGGCGATAGGGCCATATTTTAAGCGAAGTAACTCTTGGAGTTCCTGAAGGAGTGTTTCCTCACTGCGCTCCTCGGTGGTGTAGGCAGTGTACTCAATCAAAGCCTCATGGGTAGAGAAGGGAAGCGTGTAGATAAAATCAAATCCATTTGAGGGACGTGTTTCAAAATCCATCAATCCCCATTTTTTAGGATCAAATAGTGGTTCGGAAACCTTAATTCGGATTCCAATAAAAATTTGATTTAAAATTGATTGATTAGTTCCTTGTAATTCTGAGCGTGAATCAAATACAAAAGAAGAATTGAAAGTGCCAGCTGCTTTGGTGGTTACCTGCATTCCGGTACCTGCTGGGGTAAGTGCTACTACCTCTTCTTTTAAAAAATGAACATTGGGAAACTGTCTAATTTTCTCAAGCACATGGGCATAAAAGTCATGCGAGTTGAGGTGATGGTAGGACAGTTCTTCTAGAGGCTTGGTAAGCTGCTGACTTGCATCCCTGAGGTAGAATGAGTTCCAAGAGAAGCGTGCAGACTGGGGATGAATGGGAAGTGCCTCCTTGCTCCAATAGCACCAGGTTTTGTTGGGAATTTCCCCCTGGCTAGGATCAATAATGAGGATTTGGGAATTTTTCAAACTACTTTCTAGTAGATGATAGACCAGGCTTAAACCTGCGCATCCTCCTCCAGCTAGTATGTAGTCGTATTTTTTCATAGGTACAAAAAAGCTGCCTGCACTTTCGTACAGGCAGCTTTAAGTTTAATTATTTCTTGTTGCTTTCAGCAACTGCTACTGAGTACACTACTAAACCAAAACCGATTTTGTTAATCGCATCGGCCAAGTTGTAGAACAAGTCAATAGAGCTTACTTCAAACATACCAGAAAGAAGGTTTCCTGGAAGAACCATGTAACCGAGAGGGTAGATAGACCAACCTAAAGTGATGAAGATTTTCAACAAGAACATTGCTCTTCCAAGCGCTGCACTGTTGGAGCTGCTCGCCAATTTGGCGATGTCACCTGCAAATACTTCATACACGATATATAAGTATCCTAGGGTTGAAATGATACCCCACATGATGTTGCTGTCAAGTCCGGAAGTTTCTCCGATGTAACCTGTCACAAGCATCAAGATAGAAGCTAGGATCAACTTTAATAGGGTAGATCCTTTTGCGCCGAAAGGCTTAGTCAATAGGTAAAACTCAACGCACATCAAAGGTACAGTCAAGGTCCAGTCTACGTAACGGAAAGCCGTAGGGCTAGTTCCTGTTTGTAGGTAGAAATCTCTCATGTAATAGTAATGTACTGCTGCGATACCGGTGATAAGTCCGGATACCAACAAGGAAAGCTTCCACTTTCCATCTACTGATGAACGCTCTACAAAGAAGAATACTGCAGAAGCGAGCATAGCCATGTACCCAATGAAGAAGGTAATAGCTACTGGGTCTGAATTGATGATCTTGTCCAATCCGACTAGATCTGCCAACAAGGTGTAATTCATAAGTTTTTTGGTTTTGGTTGATGTTAACTAACTTTACTATGGGATAAGTTTAGGGAAAAAAATTTGTTTAAAAAAAAAATCAAAGAAATATATAAAAAAAATTAAAGCTTGAAATGAGTCAGGTAGGGCATTTTTTTAGCGAAAAACAATTTTTATGAAGTTTTAAATCACTGATTTTTACAGAATTTTATTTGGCTGAAAGTCTAGCTGTTTTCCAAAAAAAAGGATCACAAAGTCTTTGCTTTATCTCCTTCATAACTCACTTTTTTTTTCTAAATTGCAGCCTATAACCCAACTAAGTTCACCCTAAGCAGTATTCTCCCTTTCTAAGGGAATTGGTCAAAACCATGAGTGAAGAAACACTAAGCAATCCAGAGGACTATGGCGCTGGAAATATTCAAGTATTAGAAGGCCTAGAAGCAGTTAGAAAACGCCCTGCCATGTATATCGGCGATGTTGGAGTTAGAGGGCTACACCATTTGATATGGGAAGTAGTAGACAACTCCATCGATGAAGCCCTTGCAGGCCACTGCGACACTATTCGGGTGACAGTACACGAAGACAACTCCGTCACAGTAGAAGACAATGGTCGTGGAATTCCCACAGACATGCACCATAAGGAAAAAAAGTCAGCCCTCGAAGTGGTACTTACTGTACTCCATGCTGGGGGTAAGTTTGACAAAGACACCTACAAAGTTTCTGGTGGTCTCCATGGAGTGGGTGTGTCCTGCGTCAATGCCCTTTCCTCGGATCTTAAGGCTACCGTTTTCAGAAATGGGGTCATTACGGAACAAGAATTTAAGATTGGTGCTCCCCAATACTCTGCCCGCGAAGTTGGGAAAACAGATAAGCGAGGTACCACCATCCATTTCAAACCCGACGATAGCATCTTTGCAATCACGGAGTACAAATACGAAACCATCGCCAACCGTCTCCGAGAGATGTCTTTCTTGAATGCAGGTATTCGCATTCACTTACAAGACCTTCGTGAGTTGGATGAGGGAGTCCCCAAGTCGGATGAATTTTTCTCTGAGGGTGGCCTAGTGGAATTTGTCCAATACCTAGATGAAAATCGCGAAAAAATAATCGAGCATCCTATTTACATCGAGTCTCTCAACCAGGAGGTACCGGTACAGGTGGCGATGAACTACAACAATTCTTACACCGAAAATGTGGTTTCCTACGTCAATACCATCAACACCTATGAAGGAGGAAGCCATGTGACGGGCTTCCGCAGAGCGCTAACTCGCACGCTGAAGTCGTATGCGGACAAGTCCGGTCTACTGGACAAGCTGAAATTGGAAGTGTCTGGTGATGACTTTAGAGAAGGCCTTACCGCTGTGATCTCCATCAAAGTGGCCGAGCCGCAATTTGAAGGGCAAACCAAAACCAAGCTAGGCAACTCAGATGTGGTGGGGTTTGTGGATTCGGCCGTATCGGAAGTACTACAGGCCTGGCTAGAAGAACATCCTAGAGAGGCGAAAACCATCGTCGGGAAGGTCATCCTTGCTGCTCAGGCTCGCCATGCGGCCCGCAAAGCGCGTGAAATGGTGCAGCGCAAAAATATTCTCGGTGGAGGAGGACTTCCTGGAAAGTTGGCCGACTGCGCCAACTCTGATCCTGCAGTCTGTGAATTGTACCTTGTCGAAGGAGACTCCGCAGGTGGATCTGCTAAGCAGGGTAGGGATCGGGATTTCCAAGCCATCTTACCACTGAAAGGGAAAATTTTGAACGTGGAAAAAGCGCACGAGCATAAAATTTACGACAATGACGAGATCAAAAATATCCTAACGGCACTAGGTGTGAAATTTGGAACAGTCAACGATGACAAAGAGTTGGACGTTTCCCATCTTCGCTACCACAAGATCATCATCATGACGGATGCGGACATCGACGGTTCCCACATCCGAACCCTTATTTTAACACTCTTTTTCCGATACATGCGACCGCTCATCGAGCAAGGGTATGTCTACATTGCCTTGCCACCTCTTTATTTATTGAAAAAAGGGAAGGACGAGCGTTATTGCTGGACGGAGGAAGAGCGCAAGCGACTCATCTCTGAGATGGCAAAAGAAGGAAAAGAAGATAGCGTAGGAATTCAACGTTACAAGGGTCTCGGTGAAATGAACCCTGAGCAGCTCTGGTCTACTACAATGGATCCCACTACCCGTACATTGAAGCAGGTAACGATCGAATCTGGCATAGAAGCAGATCACCTCTTTAGCATGCTGATGGGGGATGAAGTCGCCCCAAGAAGAGACTTTATCGAAAAGAATGCGAAATACGCCAAAATTGACAGCTAAAAACTTGGGGGCCCTTTAGCCCCCTTTTTTTAAGGCAAATTTGGTTTGATTGGAAGTATCGACAGGAAGGAAAGCAGTACCACGATAACCTTTGAATTCATGAAACTTGCAGCAGATAAGTACGAGTCCATTATCCAAAAAAGTGACCTCATCAGCAGAGACTTGAGCTGGGTAAAATTTAACGAAAGGGTCTTGGACCAATCCAAAAAATCCTTTCGCAGTATTTTCGAAAAGCTAAAATTTCTGGCGATCACCGCCTCCAACATGGACGAGTTTTTCATGATCCGTGTGGGTTCCCTCTACAACTACCTAGACTACGAAAAAGAGCGCATAGATTATGCGGGACTTCGGGAAGAGCCTTTCAAAGAAAAGTTGATGAGGGACTGTCAGCGTTTTCATTCCGATCAGCAGCAGCATTTTATCCAAACCATTCTCCCAGAACTGCATGATGAAGGAATTTCCCTCCTTAACGTAACCAAGCTCAGCGCAGAGGAGCAAGAAACGGTGAGGCAGTATTTTCTCAAGGCCATCTATCCGATGCTTACGCCCATGGTATACGACGGCTACCGCACCTTTCCGATTTTGATGAACAAGCTGCTTGTCTTTGGCGTGGTCACCACCAGCCCCGGCGAGCGGAAGGATATGCGTAAGATGAGCTTCGTACAGATTCCAGCCAATATCCCGCGTTTTTTTGAAATCGAACAGGAAAATTCCCTTACGCTGATACCCATCGAGGAGGTGATACGCGAGAATATCATTTCCCTATTTCGAAATGTCGAGATCGAATCCATTAGCCTCTTCCGAATCACCCGAAATGGGGACTTTACCCTTGAAGAAAGTGACGACATGGATGCCAACTTCTTGGAAGAGGTAAAGCGCAAACTCATGGAGCGCAAGACTGGCCGTGTCGTACGCATCGACATTGAAGAGGGCTACTCGAAGTGGATGCTCAACTCCCTGCTGGAGCGTTGGAACCTCAGCCCTGACTCGGTGTTTCTTACCAAGAGGGCGAGCATGATTGACTTTTCGGGTTTATGGCA
>CAMBMU010000066.1 GCA_945868725.1 Spirosoma fluviale | reverse complement strand
CACTAGTGTCCGAGAAACGGTTTTTAAATTTAGGGTAAGCTTCTGATGTGAAGCTTACCCTTTTGCTGTATTTTAGGTTTACCACAACTTCAAATTACAGCGGATGAAAAATACACATTTCTTCGGACAGCCGATTTTTTCACAGTTACTTTCTTTTGTTGACAAAACTGTTTTGTCCCAGGTCAAATCCAAACATCAATCGGACAGGTACTACAAGAAGTTTGACACCTGGCAGCATTTGGTGACTATGCTTTTCTGTTCTTTGAGTGGTGCGACATCATTGAGAGAGCTTTCTACGGGGCTTTTAGCTTGGCAGAACAAACTGGTTCATATTGGAATTAAGACTTCTCCAAAACGATCAACCATATCTGACGGGAACAGCAAAAGGCCTAGCGTAGTGTTCAGAGATATTTACATGGGGCTTTTTGAAAAATACCGTCATATTTTACCGGACAGCCGACTTAAAATGGAGGTGATCAAAAAGCTGTTTATTGTTGATTCCACTGTCATAAGCCTATTTAAAGATATTCTCAAAGTTGCGGGAAGACCAAGAAAAGATGGGAAGAGTAAAGGTGGCATTAAAGCCCATGTGATGATACATGCCGCAGAACTTATGCCCTGTCTGATAAGGTTTACAGAGGGAGTCAGGCACGATCATACTTTTCTCAAACATCTCAATGTGCCCGAGGGCTCTTACATTGTTATGGACAAGGGATATACAGACTACCTGCAATATGCCCAATGGAGTGACAGAGGTATCTATTTTATTACAAGAATGAAAGATAATGCTGTTTATGAAAGTATAGATGACCTTGATCTACCAGACCATAAAGACCAGGAAATTATTAAAGATGAAACAATAACGCTGGAATATACGGCAAACGGCAATAAAGAGACTTTGAAACTCCGTAGAGTGGTACTATGGGATGATACTAAATCCAAAGTCATGGTTTTTTTGACCAACAGTTTCGACCAAGAAGCCGCTACCATAGCAGGAATCTATAAATATAGATGGCAGATTGAACTTCTGTTTAAGAAACTGAAGCAAAACTTCCCGCTCAAATATTTTCTAGGGGACAACCAGAATGCAATTGAAATACAGATTTGGTGTTCACTCATCTCCCTTCTCCTAATGGAAGTTGTCCGAAAGACCATTAAAAGAAAGTGGGCATTCTCAAATATGGTGGCTTTGGTCAGGTTCCATATGGTTAGCTATGTTCACCTAATTAACTTCCTCAATGACCCCGAAAAAGAGTTAAAAGAAAACATAAAAAACCAAGGACAAGCCTCCCTGTTTCCTACATAGGGGCTTACTTTTCAGTCTAGACTGAAAAAGTGCTTATATTTATTCCATTCAAACTATTTTTACTGGTGGTCGACTTTAGTCGGACACTAGTGACTTAAAATATAAAAAAGAGAAAAAAATTTGTAAATTTTAAGTTGAAGACAGCATCAAACTAGAATTGAAAAATGTATATTTATCCGGCGCAACTCGAAAAGCCGTGAATAGAGTAGAGGAAAAGGTTTATTTTTAGATAAAATGGAAACAGATACTACTGAATCAAAAACAACTGGATTAGCAGCCGCATTTGAAAATTTAATTGGAGCACGAAGGGAATCTAATGGAGTGGTAATTTTCAACCCAAAAGAGTGGCCAAAGTTCATGGTTATCGTGCTGGCCCTCCTGATTGGATATTACCTATTCAACATAATTATGTCCTTAGCGGACTTTAATAATTATGATTTTATTTTCGGAGTGTTATTTCTTCTTCTTTTTACATTGGGACCAGTGATTTGGGCTATATACAAGCTCATTCGTGACCGCAATGACTATGTGAAAATAGAAGGGCATTTATTGACTTATAAGGATAATGCTCTAACAGGTGAAATTGATTTGAATACTGTTGTGAGTATCGGCGGGAAAAAAAATATCAGATTTGATCTTGTTGATCAGACTTATGTAATTATTAAATTATCTGAGATGAATTTCAATGAAGCTGATCGAAATGCTTTAGTTAAAGAAATTCAACTACGTCTTACAAAACACGCCTAGCCTACCTCAAAAATTACTTAGTTAAAACACAAGCTTCTAGCGGCCCTAATTACCGAGTAAAATTGCAGCTAATCCTAGAAGTTAGATCCTTGTCAAGTAATTTCCGATCCTATCGAATGATTTTCACTTCTTGAATTTTTGTTGGAAGCCAAACTTGCATTTCATTCTGGCCACGATTTGCCCAGGTATAATAAGGAATAGCAGTTATTTTTTTGGTTTCAGATCGCAGATTTGTTCCGTCTTCTGAGCCCGACATAACCCTCATTTCTGCTTGGATAGCCATTACTTTTTCATCCAAAACCTGGTGTTGGAATATAGTGAAAGTGGCATTTTCCGGAATCAAGATGTTCCATGCTTTTCCGTTGTTATCCGCTCCCTCCACACAATAAACCAAAGGTCCTCGTTGAATTGCAATTCGGTCTTCATTTGCAGTGACCTCCTGGCGGGCAACTAACTTTCGCACTTCCATCGGCAAGGTAAACTGGATTTGATCTCCCTTTTCCCAGGCTCTAGTGATCGTCAAATAGCCATTTTCTTCAGTGTAGGGAACAACTTTACCATTGAGTAAAAGCGTGAAACTTTCTGTGCTTTTCCCTGCAAAACTGTAAAGTCCACCCGGAACAGGCTCATCCTTTGCCCAACCCGGCAATCTCAATTTCAAGGAATAGGTAGCTTTCTGCTCAGGATTTAGGCTCAGGTTGATGACCCCGTCAAGCGGATAATTGGTTGTCATTTCTACTGGAACCTCCACGTTGCCCATCTGGAATTTGGTCTTGCTGCCGATGAATAGATTCACCCAAATGGCGTCTTCAGATTTTGCATAAATGTAATCGCCGACCGATGCCACCAATCGGGAAATATTGGAAGGACAACAGGCCGTTCCAAACCAATCTCTCCGGCTATGCTGACCAGAGGAGGCCAATGGATTCCCATAAAAAAACCGATTCCCTTCTAGGCTCAGCCCATCCAATGCAGCGTTGTACAAGGACCTTTCCAATATATCAATGTACTTGGAATCGCCTTCCAGCGCATTCATTCGCTGATTCCAAAAAACCATCCCAACCGAAGCACAGGTCTCGCTGTATGCATTTTCATTGGGGAGGTCATAATCCACCGAAAAACCTTCATTGCTTCCCGATGATCCTATCCCCCCAGTCACGTACATATTTCGGTACACGACATCCTCCCAAACCGTCTTCATGGCATTCATGTAGCCAACATCGTTTTTTGCTGCAGCCACATCGGCAGCTCCCGTGTAGAGATACATCGCCCGTACCGCATGGCCCGTAATTTCCTTCTGGTCTTTTACTGGGACATCATCCTGAGCATATTTGGGGCCCCAATGTGGATTGTCCCAGATTCCACCTTTGCCGTGGCCATGTCCTCGCTGATCCAGAAACCAATCGGATAGTTCCAGGTATTTTTTATCGCCTGTAGCCTTATACAATTTGACTAAAGCAAGCTCAATTTCCTCATGTCCAGATACCCAGGGTCGATTCTGTTTCCGGAAAGTATCGTCGATATGATCTGCCATCTTGATGGCCACATCGAGTAATTTCCGCTTTCCCGTAGTTTGATAATAAGCCACGCCTGCTTCCATCAAATGCCCAGCGCAATAATCCTCATGCTTCTCCATATCCGTCCAGCGATTTTCAAGTCCGGTAAGCGAATAAAAAGAATTGATGTATCCATCTTCTTCCTGTGCAGCCGCAATTTTAGCAATCCATTCGTCCGCTTTTTGTTCCATAGCTTTATCCGAATGGTTTTTCAGCGAATAGGCAATTGCCTCAAGGGCTTTGTACACATCACTGTCATCGTAATAAATACCTTCGTGCTTTTCTTTCTGTTGGCGGGCCACTTTTTCATAATTCCGAATGCGACCCGTGGCTATTTCAGTTTGATAAATCATGACCGGGACAGCCTTCTTGGCAATTTTTTCAAGCTTTGGTTTCCAAAAATTATCAGTGATAGTCACCTGCGAAAAACTCACTGGATCCAATTTGGTGATCCCGGATTGCGCGAATGCAGGAAAGGATGCTGCTGCAAGCAGGATTGAAAGTGTTGATCTAAGTAGCATGGGTCTATCGGATAGATTAAGAAAGGAAATGACTAGTAACTAAAGTTAGCTGATCCCAACCAGATTAACCTCTTCTCGGATTTTTGAAATCCAAGTTTATTCCATCCAAATTACTTTAGCACAGAAATAAATATCCTGATGGAGAGGACTTAAATTATTGCTTAACTTATAATTCCTTAAAGCAGGCTTTGGCCACTTGTTTTTCAGGATTTCAACTAAACCCCAAAACCTGAATGAGACCTATTGTTCAAATATCGCTTGACCTCACCAATATCGATGAGGCTTTAGAAACCGCAGCCCTGGCCATGCGTGCCGGAGTAGATTGGCTAGAAGCTGGCACACCGCTGATCCTTGCGGAAGGCCTTCACGGAGTCCGAAAATTGAGAGAAGCTTTTCCGGGTGTTCCAATCGTCGCCGATCTTAAAACCATGGATGGAGGCTATCTAGAAGCGGAAATGATGGCAAAAGCCGGAGCCACCCACGTGGTAGTCATGGCTCGCGCCCATTCTGAAACCATCAAATGTGTGGTGCAAGCAGGAAAAGACTTCGGGGTCAAAGTGATGGGTGACAATATGGTTTGCCCAGATATGGTGGAAGGTGCCAAATTTTTAGAAGATCTGGGCTGCGATTACGTGATTCACCACATCGGATACGATGAGCGAAGGGGAATTGCAGCAGCAGGACATAGGATGCCAAGTCCGCTTGATCAGTTACGGGAAGTTGTGAAATCCGTTAACATCCCTGTTCAGGCTGTCGGCGGGCTTTCTCTTGAACAAGCGATTCAATGTCCCCAATATGGAGCGCCATTAGTCGTCCTAGGAGCTCCATTGACGATCGATGCGGATGCTTTCAAAACTGCCAATGGAGATCTTGAAACCTCCCTTCGGAAAATTTGCGAAGCCATCCACTCACAAGTAACCGTCAACCCAAAAAACAACTAATCCATGTCTTCCTCCACAAAATCAGCAGCTGTAGTAAACTATTCCGAAGTCAAAGGTTCGGTAGAAATCAGAGAAATTTCCCTTCCCGAAATCGGTGAAGACGATGTATTGCTAGCCGTAGAAAACGTGGGCGTCTGCGGTTCCGACCTCCATCAGTGGACTTCCGATCATAGCTGGCAAGTGAACTATCCGGTCGTTTTAGGCCATGAGTTTGGAGGTAAAATCGCATCTCTTGGAGCAAGGGTTACCGGCTGGAAAGTTGGTGATCGGGTGGTCAGTGAGACTGCCGCAGTCATTGACATCCAAAACCCGATGAGCCGAGTTGGCTTATACAATCTAGATCCCACAAGAAAAGGATTTGGCTATGGCGTGAATGGCGCGATGACCAAGTTTGTCCGGGTTCCAGCAAGATGCCTCCACCAAATTCCGGATTCATTGTCATTCGAGCACGCCTGTCTGACCGAGCCTTGCTGCGTGGCTTACAACTCAGTAGTTGGAAATTCCAATGTAAAACCAGGTGACAGAGTCCTAGTAATAGGACCGGGTACAATCGGGATTCTTTGCGCAGCAGTTGCAAGACTTTGCGGGGCTGAGGTAGCGATTCTTGGTTTGGAAGCGGATCGTGGACGATTAGAAATAGCAAGAAAATACGGTGTGGAGACATTCATAAATTCTGCAACAGACTGGGCTAGAAAACGAGACGGTTTGGGTGCAGACCTTGTTGTTGATGCGGCAGGCGTAAGTGCCACCTTGAAAATCGCGATGGATTTGGTCCGTCCAAATGGTCAAATCACAAAGGTGGGCTGGGGACCTCAACCCTTGAATTTTTCGATTGATCAGATCGTCCAGAAAAATGTGCGTCTTCAGGGAAGCTTCAGTCATAATTGGCCCATATGGGAAAAGGTAATCGGCCTTCTTGCGAGCGGAGCGCTGGATGTAAATCCAATCATCGGAGGCGTATGGCCGATTACAGAATGGCATGAGGCTTTTGAAAAAATGCACACAGGACAAGTAGTAAAAAGTATTTTGAGACCTGTTTGATATGCGACTAAAAGACAAAGTAATCATCGTAACCGGGAGCACGACGGGAATCGGAAAAGCAATCGCCAAGCGCTGTGTGGCTGAAGGTGCCAAAGTGGTCATTCACGGTTTGGAGCAGGACCTGGGAGAAGAAGTGCTGGCTGAAATTGGAACCGAACACGCGGTTTTTCATCAGGAAGACATTACCAGCGAAACTTGTCCAGACAATTTGGTGAATCTGGCAGTGAAAACTTTCGGGAAAATTGACGCTGTAGTCAATAATGCTGCTTTGGTCATTGCCTCAGACATTCACAATACGGATCGTGCATTTTTCCAAAAAGTACTGGATATCAATACCATTGCACCATTTCTTTTGATTCAGAAAGCCCTGCCCGAACTTATAAAATCCAAAGGCTGCGTACTTAATATCGGTTCGATTAATGCCTGGAGCGGTGAGCCGAACTTATTGGCCTATTCAGTTTCCAAAGGAGCAATCATGACTTTGACTGGAAATTTGGGCGATTCCTTGATGCGGGAATATGGTGTTCGCGTGAACCAAATCAACCCAGGCTGGGTACTTACCGAGCGGGAAAGTGAACGGAAAAAGCTCCATGGGCTTTCGGACACCTGGTACGAAGAGCTCCCTTCCATTATTGCTCCTTCAGGAAGAATTCTCAGGCCGGAAGAGATTGCTGCTGCTTGCATATTTTGGCTTTCTGACGAAAGCGGCCCAGTCTCAGGACAAGTCTTGACACTGGAACAACATCCGATGATTGGGCGAAATCTCCCAAAAGACAATAAAACCTTCCAATAACTCAGCATGCCCAAATTAGCCGCGTTTCCCAAAGCATTTATGCAGCAGCTTTGCAAAGATGGAACGATGAAAATTGCAGATTGGATTGCGCTAGCTTCCACACTTGATATTCAGGGATTGGAGTGGTATGCAGGATTTCTTGAAATGGAGGATAAAACCAAATGGCCAGAATTTCGCAAAATGGTACAAGATACCGGCAAAGTAATCCCCATGATGTGTTGCTCTCCGGACTTTACACATCCCGATCGTGCTTTTCGGGAGAATGAAATCCGGAAACAAAAACACTGGATTGACATGACATACATTTTGGGAGGATCCTATTGCCGCGTTCTTTCTGGTCAAAAAAGGCCCATCTTGTCTATCGAGGAAGGGGTAAAACTTGCTTCCGAAAGCATTCAGGAATGTCTTCCTTATGCTCAGGAAAGAGGAATCACCCTGATTTTGGAAAATCACTACAAGGATGATTTTTGGGAGTATCCGGAATTTGCCCAAAAAATGGAGGTGTTCAGTTTGCTGGTCAACAAAATCCATCATCCAAATTTTGGAGTAAATTACGATCCAAGCAATACTTTTCTGGCTGGGGAAGATCCGCTGGAATTACTTTACAAAGTTTCTGAGCGTGTGGTGACCATGCATGCCAGCGACCGATATCTGAAATACGGAACCATTGAAGACCTGCGAAATGAAGAAGGCGGGGCTTTGGGATATGCCAAAAGATTAAGCCATGGTGAAATCGGGCAAGGGATGAATGACTACGATGCCATTTTCACAGAATTGAAACGAGTTGGCTTTGACAGCTGGATCAGCATTGAGGATGGAGTGGACGGCATGGATCAATTGGAGAGAAGCGTGGCTTTTCTTAAGAAAAAAATAGCTTATTATTGGCCTGAGAAATAAATCACCCTGATTATCCGCAGTGATTCACAGTCATTTTGAACTACTGGTACGATTGCGGATAATCCTTTAAATCATTTATTACCTATGGAAGTCATTAATCTTAATAAATCCCAATGTATACTCGGAGAATCTCCCTATTGGCATGCTGACAGAAAAAGCTTTTTCTGGGTAGATATTGAAAAAGGAGAATTATATGAATTTCATGTTGTGCTCAAAAAAACCACGAAACGAAAATTCAATCAGCGTCTTTCTTTGGTATTGGAAGGTCAGGGTGAGTATTTAATCCTAGCCTTAGACCGAAAAATTGCGCGTTATGATCTTGAAACCGAAAAATTGACTTGGCTAATTGAAGTCGAGGAGGATCAACCCCTCAATAGATTTAATGATGGCGCTTGCGATGCTGACGGTAGGCTATGGATAGGAACCATGAGCACCAAATTTACACCCGGATCAGGGTCGCTTTACAAGATTACCTCAGCGCTAAGCCCGGAAAAAATGTTGGGTAAGATTAGCATTTCTAACGGAATGGCCTGGACTTCCGATAATGAAACCTTCTACTACATTGACAGTCCCACCCAGGAGATAAAAGCGTATCAGTTTGATTTGGATACAGGAGAAATTAATTTTGATCGAACGGTCATCCGCGTGCCAAAAGAATTGGGCACACCCGACGGAATGAGTATGGATCAAGATGGGAAACTCTGGGTCGCTCACTACGGAGGGTTTGGAGTGTATTGCTGGGATCCGGAAAACGGGAAGCTTTTGAAAAAAATCGTCTTGCCTGTTCCTAATGTAACCTCTTGCGTTTTTGGAGGTGAAAATCTAGATCATTTGCTCATCACGACAGCAAGAGAAAATCTTACCGAGGCCCAACTGAAAGAATATCCCGAAAGTGGTGATGTGTTTTTGGTTAAGACCAACACGCAGGGATTCTTACCCAATCCTTGCGAATTCTAAGTTATAAATCGCTTCCGTAGCTTTTGGCAAGTGCCGAGAGGCATATCACTATTTCTTTGCGTTTCTGCGTTTTTGCGAGAAAAAAAGAATAACTCGCGCAAAGACGCAAAGGCGCAAAGAAGGGATAGAAGGCAGGCTCTGCGAGAAGAAAAAAAGAATATCCGCCACGGCGGACGGGGCGGATTAGGGGGCTAACGAAAAAAGATCTGCTTCATCTGCGTGAGAAAGAAAAAAAGAATTTCTTTGCGGCTTGGCGCCTTTGCGAGAAGAAAAAAGAATGCCAGCCGCGGCGGGCAGGGAAGAGGCAAGGAGATGTCTTTTTAGCTGTTCGGATTCTAAAGCTGTAGAAGTAAATAATTTTACTTTGGACCTCAAGTAAGGAGCTAAGCTTCCTTTTTAGGGAATGCCGCCACCAACATGGTGGCTGAGGTGTACAAAATGACTGCAAGCACTACCCACTGCAGGGTTTGCAAGGGCAGCGACTTGACTATAAAGGCAGCGATTAACACCGCAATGGAACCTGGAATAGCCATCGCTAGGGCAGCCTTTCTGTTGTAGGACGCGGTCTTAATAAACTTCACTGAAGCCGGAGGCATCAGAAAAGCACAGGAGCCCATCATGATGGGAAAAGCAACTGTTGGTGACATTCCCAAGGCAAAAATCAAGGCCATACAAGGGGCATACAAGCCTACACCTGCCGTCATGATCGCGCCCAAAAAGAAATTGACCACCACGGCAAATGCTAGTTTGTAACCCGTCAAGCCGATTGCATCCCCGCCCCCTTCAATCCAGTTCATCATCCGGGCCAGCATAAATCCTGCCGTGACCACCAGGGCTATTCCCATGGTGAGTCTGATTTTCCGTTCCGAGAGTTTCGACACAATCCCAGCGCCAATCACTGCACCGACAGCTGCGGATAAAAGCATCAAAATCAAGGTGAGTGGATCTACTTCGATGATGGTGATAAAAATAAATGCCTGTAGCAAGACCGGGATGGTATTGGCGACATTCATCGTGCCTGGGATCAGCTTGTCTTCGGTTTGCCGGGTAAATTTCAGTAAGGCAGTTTGCGGAGCAAAGGCCCCAATGCCCAGCACATCAAAGAAATTTACGACAAAGCCAATCACCGAAGTTTTGAGCCAACTTGAATTTTCAAATTTGGTGCGGTTAGCTAAGAGGTCTTTTATAAAAACAAAGCCGAACCAAATGGCCAATAGAATTAAGGAAACCCAAACAAAAATCAGCATAGAAGAGATTGAATTAGTAGCGGTTGATTTAGTGTAAAGAGGAGATTAACAAACCTTAAAAAAGGTCTTGGCGGCTTCTTGCTCCTGTTGATTCAACATCGCCTCAATCTTTTTCGCGGTTTTGGTAATTGCCAATCCCCCAAGCCCGGTGCAGCGTAAGGTATTTGGGATCGCGTCCCCTACCTTTTTCATCGTTTCGACCACTTCATCCAATGGGATCAAATGGTTGTAGTCCGACAAGGCCATGTTTGCACAGGAGATGGCATTGGTGGCTGCCATCACATTTCGATTCAGACAGGGGGCTTCCACTCGATCGGCAATCATGTCACAAATCATACCCAGCGAAGACTGCAAGGCCATAGATGCTGCTCCTAGGGATTGTTCCAGTGTCCCCTTTTTCAATTCCACAATACCGGCTGCTGCCATGCCTGAGCCAGAACCGCATTCGGCCATACATCCACCCACTTCGGCGGCAAAGGTGGCATGAGCTGCAATAAACACCCCAATGATACCGGCTGCTAGCATCGCTTTCACCGTTTCATCTTCATGCAGGGAAAGTCCCCTGCTGATCCCAATGAGAGCACCGGGGAGGGCTCCACAGGACCCAGCCGTTGGGGCTGCTACCACCACGCCCATCGAACTTTTGACCTCCATCATCGCAGAAGTGTAGAGAATCACTTGATTCAGAATATCGCCTTCCACCAGCTTCTTGTCCTCCATCTGCTTCTGAAATCCAAGGGATTGCGGACCTAAAATTCGGTCAGCGTACTTCGTTCCCTTCAAGCCAAGATCAATGGAGTTTTGCATGATCTGCACAATGCTCCGCATCTTTTCAAAAACCTCTGCTCTCGAAATATTTCCACGCATGCTTTCATAGTCTACCGCGAGTTCCCAGAGGGAGTGGTTTTTATCCTGGTTGAACGCTAGCATTTCCTCGCAGGTAATGAAGGGCACTTCGAGGTCTTTTCGAGACATGACCGGAAGCACAGGCTTTATTTTTTTTATGAACAGCACCTCGTCCATCTGAAGGAGTTCCTCGCAGATTTCGTCATTCAAAAATTGGCTGGCCTTGATTTCGATAAAGGTGGATTTGCCATGGCGCAGCGCGATATCATCGCAGGGCATGGACTTCTCAATAAATTCAGGGAGGTTACCTGCCGTCTTTACATAAACAAGCGTCTGGTAAAAATCCCCCGCCATAGACACTTGGGCGCCATCAATTTCAAGAATTTCAATCATGCCCCCACCGGTAGAAATGGCGGTCAACTCACGGGACTCTTTTTTATTGGTCATCGTGAGCTTGTAGGTATTCGGGTGGGTCGCTCCGATCGGATGAATATCGATTTTAATCTGGATGCCGGCTTCCTCAATGGCCTGCAGGTATTCTGGAAGGCGCTCTTCATAGGCTTCCCAACCCAAAAATCCCCCAAACAATCCCATGTCAGAACCTTGTCCTTTGTGCGTAGTGGCGAGGGAGCCGTTGGGGTCAAACTCCACATATACCTCCTGGATGTCCCCATCCATCAAGTCGAGGCACATTCGTCCAATTCGAATGGATGCAGCACAATGTGAACTCGAAGGGCCTCGCATGACCGGGCCGATTACATCATTAAATATGCTTGGGTAGGTTTTCATTTTGGGTTAAATGTTAATTCCCGCGAGGGCAGTAAGACTTAAATATACGGGTTTGGTAAAGGGTTGCTTTTTTGCGATAGGATAAAAATAGAGTTTTAACCTTCATATCCTGCACTTTAGAGAATTTAATCTGAATTTAGGGGCCTAAGAAAACCGACTTTAAAAAGGCGTAGCCTAAAAACTATCAATCATGAAAAACTCCCTGCAATTTATCCTGTTATTTTTTGCAATCCTGCAGACGACTACCCTTGCTGCACAGGAGCGATACACCCTGAAACCAGGAGATCCCAATGGCATCAGTAAATGGTACATGGGGCGCCAAATTGCCCAAGTAATGAGCCATTATGGAATTGGCTGGTTGGAGCGAGAAGAAAGGGAGCAGGAAGAAAATACCACGCAATTGTTAAAAAATAGCAGCAACCTACCTTGGCAACATTGCCTGATCTTCCGGAAAGTAAAAAATTAAAGTTGGAGAGTCAATTTTGGTCTGGTTTTTCCCCAAGGACTGTTGCAAAAGGGCTTATTTTTCTTTCGAAAGGTCCACTGTAGCTTCGTAGACATACAGCGTAGATTCGTTATCGTCAGGGAGAAAATAGGCTCGAACTTGGTTTGGAGCCTGTGCTTCCAAAAAGCAAGGATTTTGAGTCATGACTCTACCTGTTTTCGGTGACCAGAGGGGTATTGGAAGCTGGTGGACGACCTTGCCTTGGAGGACATCCCAGATTTCCAGTCCCCCCAGGGAAAAGGCAGGCTCCCCCGGTTTTTTGTAGGTAGCCACTCCTGAATAGAGCATTTCGCCGCCGCCGAGGTATTGGTTGTCCTGGTAGTCGATGTAGCTGCTGGGATTGAGTTTGCTGGTGTAGGGAATGGATTCCGGGAAGCCCTGTTTTTTTTCAACCGCCTTGCTATCCCATTGGTACAGAAGACGGGATCCCCAGCTGGCCCCGTGCAAGATTTGGGTGTCGGGATTGAGTGCGACGGCACCGAGGTGATCTTCCCATCTAAAAACCTCCTTCACCGTTCTTTGGAAGGGGTCAATTTGGTAAATGATCGATTGGCTGTTGGGGCTGTAGGCTGCAAGGGCTATCCAAAGGTGTGCACCATCAAAGTCGATGCCACTGGGATGGTACAGTGGTCCTTCCCCGAGCTCTAGGCTATTCAGGAGTTGGCCTGCTGCACTCACCTGAAATAAGTATCCTTTTCCGTGGGAACGATCGCCTGCAAATTCTGGGAGGACTTCCACCGAGCTCACCCAATAATCTTCCCCAATTTTGACCATACCCTGGCAATGGTGTGTGGGAAAAGAAAAGGGAATCGAAGCGACCTCTTTCCAACCCGTGTGTCGGGTCATGATTTTCAGGAGCTGGCTGAGCAGACTTTGGGACTGGGAGGGGGTCGGATTAGCTTGGACTAGCGAAGGGACTAGGGTCCAAAGTGACAGCGGAAGAAGGCCAGATTTTAGGAAGTTTCGTCTAGAAGCCATGGCTTAGGATCAATAAAAGCAGAAACCTAAAGAATAAGTAGAAAAGCTGCTAGCAAGGGAGGTTATCCTTTTGTTTTGTTTTCGACACCATTAGTGTGGTAAAGCCATATAGAAATCAAAAAACACACCAAGGACTTACCTCTTGGGGCCTAGGATCAAAAAGCAGCTTACTTTAAGCGCGAGTGGCTATTATTTTAAAAAATGCAAGTTAGCTAGGGTCGGCGGTGGTGAAAAGCATCAGCCCTTATTTTCCGTCCTCAAGTGTTTCGGTATCGCTTTTTCCTGCGGGAAGCGGGATGCCGTCCTAGCCAATTTTTCCTTGATTTCTTCAGGGAAGTAAAGCCCATCCGATTCCATGTCGGCCATGGTTCGACCGATAGTCTTCAACACCGTTTTCTTATCTGTTTTTGGGATAGATTCGTCGTCAAACAATTTTTGAAGCAGGTCATACAGCGCATCTCTGCCGTAGCTTGGCTTGCTTTTGAGGTCAGTATAAGTTTCTGTCTCCATCTTGGTAAATTCCTTCAAGGTGGTGACGATGAACACTATAAAGGCAACCGCTACGACTACGGTGAGTAAGATGATATCAAGATTTTCCATGGTTGCCTTTCAGGTTAAAGATGATCACAAAACCTAAGATGGTGGGGCACCAAAGACCAATAAAAATTGCTTTCATTGGCTCATCAAGGACCAAAAAATAATATTCTGATATCCCTATGATGACAAGGACAATCGCCATTAGGACGAGTTCTGATTTTTTAAATCTATTCATGGTAGTAAATTTTATAGGTAGCTAAGGGATAGACTCCTAATGTAAAGTTTGAAAATGGACCTTAAGGAGAGAAAGGAAAACGCGAAAAGGATAAGTTTATACAAGTGCAAGCAGAAATCGCTACGTTAAAACTTGACGCAACAAAATAATACTCGGCTGACTGTACTGTTATCTACTTCATAACCTGATAATTCGAGTTAAGTTTAAATTGAACTAAAAGCCAATTTTGGCAGGCAGGTTTGGGAAGGAAACTAGGCGAAGAAATAAGGAGAAAACGCGATAGACTACCTAAAAATAAATATCCCTGTCCTGAGGCAAAAGCGCAATTCTCGAAGTCCTTTAATGTAATTAATGTCAGCAGCAAAAAAAACGCTCCGGAACTAATCCGGAGCGTTTATGATGCGATCGTATTCGAGATTACTTTGGAAGAACTACGCTGTCGATTACGTGGATTACTCCGTTGGTAGCTTTCAAATCAGCTGCGATTACATAAGCTGCATTTCCAGCTTCGTCAGTCAATTTCACTTTACCACCTTCCATAGATGCAGTTAGTTTTCCACCGCTTACGGTAGTCAAAGTTACCGAACCTTTTCCGTTGGTGATGGCGGCTACTACTGCAGCTGCGTCAAGGTTGCCAGCTACTACGTGGTAGGTCAAGATTTTTGCAAGTTGTGCTTTGTTCTCTGGCTTCAATAGGGTGGCTACTGTGCCTGCAGGAAGTTTGGCAAAGGCAGCATTGGTAGGTGCAAATACCGTGAAGGGTCCTGCGCTCTTTAATGTGCCTACTAGATCAGCAGCAACGACAGCGGCAACTAAG
>CAMBMU010000065.1 GCA_945868725.1 Spirosoma fluviale | reverse complement strand
AATTTGCCTTGCGTGATCGTATATGTTTGAGAAACTTAATGATTTTAATTTAATTAAAAAAAGATTTTTTAAAATTATTATTATTTTTTTTTAAATAATTATCTTTTAAAACCTATAAAATAGCCTAAATAAATTATAGAAAGAGGAATACCCATCTCTCGAAGGTCATTTCTTGAGACCTACGTGGCACTGAATTGAATGAAAGATTTGTGAAGGACAGTCTAGTTACTCGAACGCGAAGCAAGCGATTAAGAAATGATGGACTTTTACCTTGCGAAAAAGGACATTCCCACTACTTAATATCGGTTAACTTATTGACTTGACTCGAAAGCCTTTTCGAAATTTTCGTGAAGGTTTTTTTATTTTCTTCCTACAAATCCAAGTCTTTTGAAAACAAGTGCTAAAAAGTGTAAAAAACCATTTTTCAAATTTTTCACATGTTTTTTTAAAAAATCAAATGAATTTTAAACCACTTTTTAAATTTTTTATGGTTTACCAAGGTTTTTTTAATAAAAAAAGGAGCCAATTTTTGAAAATTGACTCCTAATTTAGGGTTATTGTTAATGGATTAAAACCATATTAACTTCTGCAAAATACTGGGTTGAGCATCTATTCTTTATGCTAAAGTTTTTTAAACCTATGCAATCGATTGAAATAATCAAAATTTGAATTCATTTTTTTTTTGCAGGTCGTATTTCTTCAGCAAAACTCCTGCTCGTTATCTACAGGTACTAGGGCAAACAACTAGTAAAAATTCTGCCAGAAAAATCAACTGTAATTTCGTAGTATAGTACAATTAATCACGCGTAAGAAATGGAATCAGAAATCCACCTTGAAAATGCCCGATTTGGCAAGCTGCAAGAGTACCTCAAAGAATTTGTATATGGAGGCATTGATGGAGCAGTTACCACTTTTGCAGTGGTGGCTGGAGGATTTGGCGCCAATTTAGACACGGGCATACTCCTGATTTTAGGCTTTGCTAATCTGCTCGCAGATGGATTTTCCATGTCCGTGGGAGCTTATTTGGCTGCCAAGAGTGAGCGTGACACCTTTGACAAACACGAGAAGATTGAATACTGGGAAATTGAAAATCTCCCAGAAATCGAACGGGCCGAGATCGAAGAGATTTATGCCTCCAAGGGATTTAAAGGAGAACTGCTGCAACAAGTTGTCGACCACATCTGCGCTGACAAGAAGCTTTGGGTAGACGAAATGATGAAAGATGAGCTCGGTATGATGCGGGATACCAAAAGCCCTTTAAAGATTGGAGCGGCCACCTTTGCTTCATTTATTGTCGTAGGACTAATTCCGCTCACGGTATACCTCTGGAATTTTTTCTTCCCCACTCCAATTAATCTCTTTTTCTGGACCAGTATCCTCACTGGCCTAGCCTTCTTTTTGGTGGGATGGCTGAAAAGCTCCGTCAACCAAACTTCCGCACTGAGAGGGATTTCTGAGACCGTACTCTTAGGACTTTTAGCAGCAGTAGTGGCCTATTTTGTAGGAGATGTATTGGAACAGTTTTTCAGGTAGGCAGATGCCGTCCGCCCCTCCTACTCCTTCTAAGGGACAACTATCCTCTCCACATTTATTCCCCTGAGGGTATAGATTCGCTTAGAATAGCCCCTTGTTTTTCTTTGGTTTAGGACCTAGATGGGAAGAAATTTTCTCTTCTCCTACGGCATTGGCTTCAGTGATGGCGCGTTCGGTGGCTTGTCCATGAGTGCCTTCAAAATAACGTAGCCTAAATCCTTCTCATCAAAACCCGAGAGCCACTCGATTACTTGAATTATTTCTTCCTTGGCCCTACCCTTGTACTCCACTTTTAGTCCAATAGAGCAGTTAAACGGTAGCAAAAGTCATTTGAGCAAAACTAGCATCTTGATTTTTAACATTATTTTGAGCTCTCGAAATCCTAAGAATTGGTAAATCATATTTTTTTCTAATAATTTACTATTCAATCGACTCAAAACGATACTATGAAATTTACGTTACTCGCCCTTTCCCTGATGTTGACGATTGCCGCTCAAGGTCAAATGTTAAACGATAGTCCCTTCGATTCAAATGTCTTGCATCCTAAATTCGCCAAAGGAAAAGGCCCAACCATTTTATTCGACAAAGGACACCATAATTTTATTGTTGAGATGGGCTTAGCCAAACCGCTCATGGACGTGGCTGCAGCTGATGGATATCAGGTAAAAGTAGATTCGATGAAATTTACCAAAGCCTATTTAGCCCCCTATAAAATGCTGGTCATCTTTCCTGCTATGCCCTTTAAGTTTGGCTCAAAAGCACAAGTGACAGATGAAATTACATTTACATCAGACGAATTAACGGCATTGCATGATTGGGTTTCCCAAGGGGGATCGCTTTTAATGTTCAACGAGCACGCACCCATTGACAAATCGGTAACACCATTATTTAATAAATTCGGGATCCAACTTAGCATAGGCATTGTATCCGATTCGATTAATTATGAGACCACATATCCGATATCCAACAAAGAATCGTTACTCAAATTCACCCGAAGCAATGGCCTGTTAAATACGGATCACCCCATTACACAAGGTGAGAAAAAAGGCGAAGAAATAACTAATATTATGAGCTATAGCGGTGGCGGATTAACTGGCGCAGGATACACCAATATTTTCAAGCTTTCCCCATCAGCTACCATTAAAAAGCATAATGGTAGTGCACCTTCTGGCACTGCAAATTCACAGGCTTTAGCGGGGAAATTTGGCAAAGGAAAAGTAGTGGCTTTAGGTGATTGCAATGGCTTTACCGCCATGTATATGATGAATAATTCAACTAAAATTTCAGCAGGAATGCAGGTTGCCGGATACGATTGGAAACAATTTGCGATAAACACCTTGCACTGGCTCTCCAATTAAGTTTTAGAGGCATATTAAACCAATAAGGATTTTGAAAGCAAAGTACGAGGCGAATATCCTTTCCACTTTTATTCTCCTAAGAGTACAGATCCGATTAGGATAGCCCCTTGTTTTTCTTTGGTTTAGAGCCTAGATGGGAAGGAATTTTCTCTTCTCCTACCGCATTAGCTTCAGTGATGGCGCGTTCGGTGGCTTGTCCATGAGTGCCTTCAAAATAACGTAGCCTAGCGTCAGACTCCCCACTAGCAAAAGCCCACTTTTCCTTCTTGTAAAGCTTGATTTTATCCTCGTGAAGCTCCAACAACTCGTCATAAGGCCCCCTAGAAGAAATCAATTTGACAAAAATAGGAGCCGTTTCAATGGCAATGAAAAGCAAAACCAAAAACACCTGAGCCGTAGCCATCGCCTCACTCTCCTGCGTTAATTTAGCTAATCCATCCATTCGAGCAGCAAATCCATCAAAGCCTGCTATACTTGGAGCCTGCTTCTCAAACTCCGCTTGCCGCTTGGCTCGGAACGCTTCGATTTGGAAATCCAATCCCTGGATTCGTGCCTCGTTTCGGACAGAAAGGGCTTTCAAGTCCTCTTGAGCCACATCTAACTGCTGCTCCTTTTTCTTGGCATTCGTTCCCAATCCGACCTTCCCGCTCGTACTGGCTGTTTTTTCTCCAAATCGCTCTGCATCGTACTCCTGCTGCAACTTATCTCGGTAGTCCCGCGCCTGCTTTTCTTCTTCTTTTAGACCTTCCTTCTCTACTTCCAAGGCCTGAATTTCAGGAAAGCCTTTGGCTAAGCTATCCTTAGATTGTTTGATAAATTCGATTTTTTGCTCGTCCAACTTCCGGTTGATCTCCCGCTCAAACAACTTCAATTCCAGCGGCTTAGAAATAACTACTGCCAAAAGTAATGCTAGGATTAGGCGGGGAATCGCCATTTTCCATTCGGTGGATGCCTGTCCTTTTTTGCGCATGCTGGATACAATAAACCGATCCAAATTAAAGATCATCGCTCCCCAAAGTAGTCCAAAAAACAGCGCAATGACCCAGGACTGAAATACGGTATACAAGGCATAAGACCCTGCTAGTGCTGCAAATACGCCTGTAAAGAAGACGGTAGCTCCAATTCCCACATACTTAGTGGACTCTGTTGGGACCTGACGAAGCAAGGAAAGGGACGAACCACTACAAAACCAGAAAAATCGATTGATCGAATGCATAGTTTAGAATTAAGGAAGACTTGAGTTTAGCTAGCCAAAAATCTCTCCAAAAAAAGGATGGAGCGAACCCGTAGCCGGAAAGTAAGTTAAAGACGCTAGAATGAAGTTTTTAGTATCTATCCCTTCTCTACTAGTTCCATACACTCCTTCAACCTGTACGAATTCGTTCAGAAAAATGAACGGTTTTGGTTCAGCCTATTTTCTTAGTAGGTTTGATTGCATGAAAAAAATCCTTCTTTTTCTTTTTCTATATAGCGCCATTCAACTAAGTTTTGCACAGCAGCAATCCTTTGAGGCGGAAGTACGATGGCTGAGTAGCCGATTGGATAGCGTGGGTTGGAACCCAGGCGCCACGGTAGTTACCGGTAGCTCTACCATCAAAATGTGGAGCACCCTCAAAAAAATCGACACAAAAGAGGAGCTAATCAACACCGGTTTTGGAGGTTCAAAAGCATCCGACTTGGACCGTTATCTTTTCCCCTTGGTCTTAAAATTTGACCCCAAGCGCGTTTTTATCTATGAAGGAGACAACGACCTTTGGGCTGGAGTGGAACCCGAAGAGATCTTGGCTAGTTTGGATCGAATTGTCACACGGATTCAACTTGCTACACCCAATGTGAAAATTTACCTCATAGGTGCTAAACCCAGCCCTTCTCGCTGGGCAAAGAAAGACCTTTACCAGTCTTTCAATCAGCAATTGGAAAAATACAGTCAACGAAAAGAGGGAGTAAGCTTTATTGATACTTGGGCAGCCTTGACCGATTCAGCTGGAAATGCCAGACCCGAACTCTACATCAAAGACCAACTTCATTTAAATGCAGATGGCTATATCCTATGGAATGGAGTTTTTAAATCCTATTTCAACTAGGGTCAAGCCCCCTTTTTTCTTCTTCCCCAGAAGGCAGCCAGGACTGATCCAGTAATATTCTGCATGGGTCCAAACACTGCTGGAGCTAAGCCTAGCGTAGTAATTTTTCCCATAATATTGGAAAGCCCTGAAGCTAATCCGGCATTTTGCATTCCAACTTCAATGGAAATAGTTCGAGCATCCTGTTCACTGAGACCAATTAATCGGGCAAATAGATAGCCTAAACTATAACCCATCGCATTATGTAGGAATACGATCAAAATTAAAATTGGACCCATCGCCAAAAGGCTATCTCTTCCAGCAGCAGTAATCACCAAAATAATCAACGCAATACCGAGCATGGAAACTAGCGGGAGAAGTTTTTCAATCCATCCAGAATTTTTGCCAAGCAGCTGATGTACGAGTAAACCAGCTCCTACTGGTAACAAGATGATTTTAAAAATATCCCACATCATTTTGAGAAGGTCAATCTCAATGAATTGTCCTGCCAGTAATTTCATTAAGATAGGCATTAAAAAGGGGGCAAGAAGGGTTGAAATGGTAGTAAGTGTCACTGATAAAGCCACATTGGCACGGGCTAAAAAAGCGATCACATTGGAGGCAGTTCCTCCAGGGGCACAGCCAACCAATATTATTCCAGCGGCAACTTCAGGCTCAAGTCCACTAAGTTTGGCTAATCCAAACCCAACTAAAGGCATGATGGCAAATTGTGCCGAAACCCCAATAGCGACTGATTTGGGACTTTGGGCAACTGCCGCAAAATCCTTCCAACTTAGCGTTGCTCCCATCCCAAACATGATCATTTGAATCAGCGGATTAATCAATTGAGTAAGCTTAAAGCCGTTAATTTCCTGGAAATACCGAGGGAAAAACATCGCCAAGGCTACTACAGCAAAAATGACAACCGAAAAAGAAAAGCCTTTCAGTTGCTCATTTGCACGAAAATAAAGGCCGAGAAAAAGAAAGAAGCCAACAGAAATTAAACCTGTTCCTACCTGAAAGCCAGCTGGAATAGTGTAAATCAAGCCAAGCAAGAGTGCAATAGCCAGGTATAGGAAGATGGGTGAATTAGATTTCAAGGCAGTAAGGGTTGATAAGCAAAATGAAACTAAAAATAAGAAATCTCCCCACCTAAAATTCGGTAGGGAGATCAAGAGCTTTAATTAGCTGTAGGTTCGATCATGGGATCGCTTTTCGTTCCACTGGTCGGTAGGAGCAAAATAGCTGGAATCTGACTTATGCAAATGGGCTTTCACCACTTCCTCATTGATTTCAATTCCTAATCCCGGGGCAGTCAAAGGTACCGGTGCATAACCTTTATCAATCATTTTCACCCCATCTACCTTGGTAAACATGGATTCCCACCAAGGAACATCCACGGAATGGTGCTCAAGGGAAAGAAAATTTTGAGTTGCTGCCGCGCAATGAACACTTGCCATAAAGGATACAGGCGTACCAGCCTGGTGCATGGCCATGGATATCCCTTTTTCCTCTGCATAATCGCCGATTCTTTTGGTTTCCAAAAGACCACCCGACGAGGCCAGGTCAGGATGGATGATGTCTACAGCGTGCTCATCAATCAAAGGCTTGAAATAATTGAGTAGGTAAATATCTTCTCCTGTGGTAGTTGGCGTTTCCAAGGCCTGTGTGATGGTTTTGTGCTGCTCGGTCATTTGCCAAGGCACCATGTCCTCTAGCCATGCCAATCGATAGGGATCTAATGCTTTACCTAAGCGAATACAATTATTCAAATCAAAATGTCCATAGTGATCGGTGGACATTGGAATATCATAACCGACCATCTCTCGGATATTGTGGACAATTTTAGCAAGTTCATCAAGTCCCTTTTCGGTGATCTGGATTCCTGTAAATGGATGTGCAGTATAGGCATAGGACATGTACCCACCAGACCACTGAGAACGATTCTCTTTCAAAATTTCAGGATTTACAATACAGCCGGGAATATCCATGATTTCACCGATAGAAACGTCCATTTTCAGCCAGGTATATCCTTGATCTTGAATACGGTATCTAATTCTTTCTTTTTGCTCCTCAGGATCTTTTCCTTCCGGCGTGTCTGCATAGAGACGAACGGAATCTCGGTAGCGTCCACCGAGGAGCTGCCAAGCAGGGACATTGTAAGCTTTACCGCAAAGATCCCAAAGCGCCATTTCTACGCCACAAACTCCACCTGCTTGTCTAGATTGCCCTCCAAACTGGCGGATAATTTTGAAGATTTTCTCCACGTTGCATGGATTCTCACCAAGAATTCTGCTTTTCAGCATCAAGGCATACCGAGGATCAGCACCATCTCTTACTTCTCCCCAACCCACAATTCCCTGGTTGGTGTCAATACGCAAAATAGCAGTGCCACCCATTACGGCTGTATGGGCATATCTTAGATCGGTAATTTTGAGATCCGATGGAGCAGAAGCTCTTTGTACAGATCGGGTAGTTTCAGCGAGCGTGTCTTCAATCCCTAGTCCAGTCAAAGCAGCTAGGCTAAACCCTCCCAGTGCTGTTTTTTTCAAAAAATCTCTTCGATTAGATCCTGTTAAAGGATTATCTATTTCTGCCTGCCGCTGCTGGGCATACCCTCTCTCTGCTCCTTTATGTTCAGAGATTAGTTTTTGTAAGGTGCTTTTCATGGGTTTTGTTAGTTGATTAAATAAGCTTTACCAATTTCTTTCTTTAAAGTAATTATCAAGTTCGGCCTTAGTCATCGGAAGTTTACCTGGATAGTTTTCTAGCCAGTTGAGAAAATCTTTTTTGATCTCTTCCGTCCATTCCGAATCAATCTGTCCGGCGAGGTATTTTTTTTCTTTAAGTCTCTGATGACCAAATTGATCACGAAGACCTGTAACCTCTGAAGTAATGACCAAATCCTCCACCAGTTGCGCTGGAATAAAAATGATACCATACTTTTTTGCCAATACTACATCTCCCGGAAGGACCGTAGCACGGCCAATTCGGATGGGCGCATTGATGGAGGTCAGCATCATTTCTCGGATATAGGATGGATCTTGCCCTTTAACCCAGGCATTAAAGCCTTGGATTTCAGAAAGGCCTTCTTGGTCCCTTACCGATCCATAAAAAATAACTCCTCGCTTTGATCTCGTGTAGATTGAATTGCCCAAGTTATCGCCAATCAACGTTCCATCAGCCATTTTACCATAGCTATCTGCCACATAAACATCTCCATTTATCAGCACATCAATCGGCCAAGAATTGGTACCTCCTTTGGGGGATCTACCTTCTTTTTCCACTCCGGTAGTTTTGATTAATTTATCAAAATCAGGTCTAAGCGGCATATATTGAGCAGTTACCACCCTTCCAGTCATCACCGAATCGGGCCAGATAATTTGCCAATCCCCCTCGTATTGATTGTTGTAGCCCTTATTTCGAAGCACTCCCCAAGCTTCTTCAATCGAAATATTTTTGAGGCGCTCTAAAATTTGATCAGAAACTTTAGGCCTTCCGTCTGGGGATCGTTCACCGCTCCATTCTGAGGTCAGTAAGCGGATTTGGTCAGGTGTATAGCCTACTTGCTGTGCAATTCCCACAGTAGAAAGCATCCCAAAACCAAGAATCAGGAAGCAAAGACGTTTTAAATTGATTTTTAAATAATTAGACATTGTAGATTGGGTTTTGATTATTCAAAAAAAGGAACGCCTTTTACGGCATGTTTTTTCATTCCTTCCTCATTGATTTCCACACCGATTCCTGGCTTTTCAGATAGGGTAATGAAACTGTTTTGAGTTCGAGGACCATCATAGGTCACTATATCCTGCCAAAGTTGATCTGTGTCCATGTAGATTTGCCATTCCATAATTTGGAAATTAGGTACTGAAGCACAGACATGACAGGCTGCCATGGCTCCAAGAAATGAGGCAACCATATGTGGTGAAAATGGCACGTAATACAGGTTGGCAAGATTGGCTATTCGCTGAGCCTCTCCCAATCCACCTGCTTTTTGAACGTCTGGCATGATGATATCGACTGCATTTTCAGAGAGTAGCCTTGTAAAGCCGTGCGCGAGGTATACATTCTCACCTGTACAGATGGGGGTGGAAGTCTCCTGGGATATTTTCTTATACACTTCGATATTGTCTGCAGGAACAGGCTCCTCTAGCCACATGAGGTTCAAATCCTCATACATTTTGGCCATCTTCAAACCTGTGACCGCATCGTATCGCCCATGCATATCTACGCAGATATCTACATTTGGACCTACCTCCTGACGTACTGCCGCAATAGCATTGTACATTCGATCAATTTCCATTGGATTAGCTGTCCAATTGAAACGGTCGTATTTGTTTGGATCGCGCGCATCATCTACATCAAATTTGACTGCATTGTAACCTCGATTAACAGCATTTCGAGCAGCCAGCGCATAATCTGCGGGCGTGGGATTAGTTGAGGTGTAAAGGGCAGTATCGCAATAGACCCGAATTTTATCTCTGAATTTACCTCCTAATAATTGGTAAACAGGCACTCCAAAAACTTTCCCTGTTAAATCCCAAAGAGCTGTTTCTATAGCTGTAAGCACGGCAACAAACACCCCACTTTGCGCTCCCCCAAAAAAAGCTGCTTTTCTAAGTTGCTCTGCTATTCTATTTGGGTTGAGCGGGCTTTGCCCTTTAATTTGTTCTCCAAGCCTTTTAACGAGGTGGTAGGTACCCTGAATCGCGTCTACTGCTTCACCACAACCCCAAACATCCTGGTTGGTATACACTTTAACATATACAGCACCTCGGACATACCCACATTTTACATCCGTTATTTTCAAATCGGAGGGATTTGAGGCGGAGGGGGTTCTTTCCACGGCAGCCTCAAGGCCTTGACCGAAGGTGCTGAAAAAGCCAGCTCCAGCTAATCCAAGTCCTTTCGCAAAAAAGGATCTTCTACTTTCTTTTAATTTATCCATCTCTTTTTTAGGTTGAATTTACCAGGTACGATTTTTAAGAAGTTCCTGAATTTGTGATTTTGGTACTGGAAGTTCATCAATGTGTGCATTTAGCCATTGAGAAAAATCGCGTTCGATATCATCCGACCATCTGGTATCAATTTGACCTGCTGTATATTTACCTTCTCTCAATCGCTCATGACCAAACATGTCTCGAAGTCTAACGATTTCAGAGGTTACAACTACCTTTTCTGCTAAATGTGCGGGGATGAAGGAAACACCCCCATCTCTTCCCAATACCACATCTCCTGCCATCACGGTAGCCTGTTTGATCCGAGTGGGCTGGTTGATTCCAACCAACATGGTGTTCAGGTTTCCTGGTTGGTTGTGATGTGAAGGGTGATAGGAACTGAAATAAGAAGTGAATCCTCCCATTTCCTTTAAACCGGCGATGTCCCGAATTGCACCATGATAGACAATGCCGTTGCCTGTTTTGGCAAAAATGGCATTTCCAACATTGTCTCCGATAGTAGGGCCATCGATTTGGATCCCAAACTGATCAGCTACATACACATCTTTTGGAATTAAAAGGTCCACTGGCCAGGAGTTTTGTCCCCGTTTACCCTCCTTTTTACCTCGTTCGTCAATCGCATCATGGATATCTGGCCGACCTGGAATAAACGTAGCAGTAACTGCCCTTCCAATCAAAATACTGTCCGGATTGATGACTTCCCAACCGTCGGTATATTGATAGAGGTAACCCGCATTTTTCATGACAGCCCATGCTTCATCATGCGTAACTAGACGCATCCTGGTCAGGAGGTCATCAGAAACTTTGGGCCTACCGTCTTCAAATCGCTCTCCTTTCCATTGCTGAGTAAGAAATATCATCTCCTCCTTGGAAATCTGTTGCGCAAAAAGCGTAGCGCAACCTAAGAACATACTCAGAGAGAACGCCAAGAGACGGATTTTAAAATTATGGGTTACCATGGTTTATTGATTTTAGGTTTGAATTGTTGAATAATGCAGGTTTAAAGCTTCTTAAGCCTGCATTTGTTAATGTATTGGTTTATTTATTATTTCTATTTTTTTGAATGAGAATTTTATGTGCTTTTTATATAGAAGGAAAAGCAAAATCATTTCCCTTAAGTAAACTTTCCCAAAGCAGACCTCCATACCCGTGTTGGGAAGAAGTAGTTCCCGCTTAATTGAGGCAATGCTTTACCAAGGAATAGTAGAAAGTAAAATGATTTGATGTAGCTAAAAGATAATTTACATTAATTTAAAAATCAACTAATTATGCACTTTCGCGTGGTTTTAAGTGATAAGAGATTAAAAGTTTAACTGTATGATGAATCTCCTTTAATCTTCACATATCAGTAACCTTATTCCCAAATATTATTCGTAATTTTGCGCCTTCAATAAGGCAAACCATGCAGAAAATTCGGAATATCGCGATCATCGCACACGTTGACCACGGTAAAACTACCCTCGTGGATAAGATCATCCACCTTTCAAAAATCTTCAGAGAAAACCAACAGTTTGAAGACCTTATCCTCGACAGCAACGATCTAGAGCGAGAGCGCGGCATTACCATTCTTTCCAAGAATGTATCAGTTCGCTACAAAGATCATAAAATCAACATCATTGACACGCCTGGTCACGCCGATTTTGGTGGAGAAGTTGAGCGCGTACTTAAAATGGCAGATGGAGTCATTCTCCTTGTAGATGCCTTTGAAGGCCCAATGCCACAAACTCGATTCGTATTGGGAAAAGCTTTGGCCCTGGGCCTTACTCCTATCGTAGTGGTCAATAAGGTGGACAAAGAAAACTGTCGACCAGATGAGGTGTACGAAGCTGTATTTGAATTGATGTTCAACTTAGATGCAACCGAAGAGCAATTGGAATTCCAAACTCTCTACGGATCAGCGAAGCAAAACTGGATGGGTCCTGACTGGAAAAACCCAACCGATTCAATCATCCCTCTTTTGGATGCAATTTTGGCCCATATTCCGGCTCCAAAAATTGAAGAAGGTCCCCTTCAAATGCAAATCACTTCCTTAGACTATTCCAGCTTTGTTGGACGTATCGCCATCGGCCGTATCGCTAGAGGAAGCATTTCAGAAAACCAACAGATTGCCCTTTGCAAAGCAGATGGCTCTATCAAAAAGATGCGCGTCAAAGAACTGCAGACCTTTGAGGGTCTTGGCAAATTCAAAGTTCAGACCGTCACCGCGGGTGATATCTGCGCTGTTACTGGCATCGAGGATTTCGAAATCGGAGATACCATTACAGACGTAGAAAACCCAGAGGCTTTGGCACGTATTTCTATCGACGAGCCGACGATGAACATGCTATTTACGATCAACAACTCTCCATTTTTTGGTAAGGAAGGTAAATTCGTTACCTCGCGTCACTTGAGAGATCGTTTGATGAAGGAAATTGAGAAAAACTTGGCCCTTCGTGTGGAGCCCACTGACTCCGAAGACCGTTTCTTGGTCTATGGAAGAGGCATTCTTCACTTATCTATATTGATCGAAACCATGAGAAGAGAAGGTTACGAACTTCAAGTAGGTCAACCTCAAGTTATCTTCAAGGAAATTAATGGCATCAAGTGCGAGCCTATCGAAACCCTCGTGGTAGATGTGCCTCAAGAAACTGCAGGGAAAGTCATTGAATTGGCTACCCAGCGTAAAGGGGAATTGCTGATCATGGAACCAAAGGGAGATTTGCAGCACCTAGAGTTTAAAATTCCTTCAAGAGGTCTAATTGGCCTTCGAAACAACATGCTTACCGCTACCCAGGGTGAGGCCATCATGAACCATAGATTTACAGCCTACGAACCATTCAAAGGCCCAATCCCAGGTAGAATTAACGGTTCGCTTATCTCCATGGAGGGTGGTCCATGTACTGCTTATGCCATTGACAAACTTCAGGATCGCGGAGTGTTTTTCGTTGAGCCAGGTGATGAATTGTATACTGGACAAGTAATCGGCGAACACTCCCGAGACAACGACATCGTAGTCAACATACAGAAAGGTAAGAAACTCACCAACATGCGTGCTTCTGGCTCGGATGACAATGTGAGAATCACACCAGCAAAGCGCTTCTCCTTGGAAGAATCCATGGAATACATCCAAAAAGACGAGTACTTGGAGATCACCCCCAAGTCCATCCGTATGCGAAAAATCTACTTGGACGAAAACGAGCGTACCCGTATGGCGAAAAAGGAGGATTGATACTTCTAACTCAATTTTTAAAAATGTCCCCAAGAATTTTTGGGGACATTTTTTTTTGTGGTTACCACTGCGAGTGTACTTGCGCTTTAATGTGCTGCTCGTAAATGCGAGAAGCCTCCTGCATTTGATTGGGACTTAAGGGAGGCAATTGACCCGCACGAATGTTCTGGTCTACCTGAGCCAAAGTAGAGGCACCGGGAATCACTGTACTCACTTGCCGATGCATCAACACCCAACGAAGTGCTTGCGAACCCAGGTCATGTCCCTCTGAAAAATGAATTTTCAATTCTTCCACCGCCGCAAAACCCAAGTCCAAAGGCACTCCAGAGAACGTTTCCCCTTTGTCAAAAGCCTTTCCTTCCCGATTGAAAAATCGATGATCCTCGGCGTCAAAGGTGGTTTGCTTAGTAATTTTCCCCGTAAGCAATCCGCTGGCCAAGGGAACACGCACTATCAATCCCACATTTTTCTCCTCTGCTAGTTCAAAAAGTTCCTCAACCGGCTTTTGCCGAAATAAATTAACGATCACTTGAATGGAAGAGACTACGGCATAATCTAGCGCGCGAATTCCTTCATCTACCTTTTCGATACTCACCCCAAGCGCAGCTACTTTCCCTTGCTGAATCAAATTTTCAAAAAATCCAAAGACCTCATCTCGGTCATAGACTAGACTGGGTGGACAGTGCAACTGAATCAAGTCCAGCCGCTCCAATCCAGTGTTTTGAAGGCTATCTTCCACAAATTTTTGAAGATTTTTAGGCGTATATCCTGCAGCATCATGCGGTTGCAAACGTCGACCACACTTAGTAGCGACGTAGATTATTTCACTACGCTCGCGAACCGCCATTCCTACAGCTGCTTCACTCAAGCCTCCATCGTACACATCGGCTGTGTCTACAAAATTTACTCCCTGATCAAAAGCGGTATGCAACAGTTGAGATGCTATTTTGGAATCAAAAGGCTTTCCCCATCCCCCGCCTACCTGCCAAGTACCTAGCCCAATTTCTGAAATTGACCATCCTGTTTTTCCAAGTACACGGTAATTCATAGTTTCAATTGATTTAGTAGTTTTCAAACCAGCACATATCTACTAGCGCTGTTCGAGAAAGCAAGATAAATTTTTATATTTAACCCTCCACAGGAAAACTCAAGTGGATTTTATTCGAGTATCTGAAAGAAAAACATGAAATCAAGACGAAAATTTATTCAAACCCTCACACTTGCAAGCGCTGCAAGTCTTGTCCCCATTCACTTTAGCCATTCCAAATCTATGCCTACGCAAAAAATAATTCACCAAGTTTATTTCTGGCTACATAAAGAATCGGATGTGGCCGAATTTTATAAAGACGCAGTTCCCATGCTTGGTCGCTGCAAAGATGTAATTCAATTTCACAAGGGAATCCCTGCTCCTACAGAGAAAAGAGAGGTGGTAGACCATAGTTTCCATGTGTCCTGCACCCTCTTTTTTGATTCATTAGAAGGCCAAGCAGCCTACCAAAAAGACCCACTTCATCTTGAGTTTATTTCCAACTATTCCACATTTTGGAAAACCGTCAAGGTTTACGATATCCTACTATAAAACAAGAATTGAAGTTTTACGTTTAGAATAAAAAATTACTCTACTCCCATGAAAAAATTAAGTTGGATAAGCGCTTGGTTATGGATAGGCCTGCTAGGGTCTTGTGAACCCAAAGAAGATAAGGTAGACCCAACCACGCCGGTAGTTGACGAGGTGAAAAACGCTATCGTGGACGTCATGCGTGAATGGTACTTCTGGAATGGACAAATCCCAACTACCGTAGATTTAACCAAATATACCTCCAATGAAGCGCTTTTGGATGGGATTATTTATAAGCCTATCGACCGATTTTCCTACATCACTACACAGGAAGCGTTCAACAATGCATTTGTCGGTAAGAATGCAGGACATGGATTTGGATTTGCATTCACTGCTGATGAAAAGCTCTATGTATCCTTTGTATTTGCGGAAGCCCCTGC
>CAMBMU010000064.1 GCA_945868725.1 Spirosoma fluviale | reverse complement strand
CAAACTCTCCATTGTATGTTGTCTATTCTTATAAATCAGTACATAAGTAAAGTATACTCATGCACCACCCCTTTCTCAGGTTAATCTTTTTTGCCTTACATCACTTCAAAGAACTTGCTTCCAAACATTTTTGGAACACGTACATTTTTAGAGCTTAACCCCCTAAAAACACTCAATTTTTCTCCCGTTCCTTCCGAACAGGGTTGCAAAGGTAATCAAACTCCCCTTCACCGCAACTAATTCTAGAAAATAAATCTTAGCTAATCTATTCCCTTTTATCAAGCTTTTCAACTACCACAAAGCAGCTTACCCGCCTTTTGGGAGTGCAAAGATGCTGCTTTTTATTCCGAGTACAAATCCACGGTCAAAAAATAATTACCAATTGAGGCTAAAATGCTGAAAATGAAACGAAAAAAATTATGCATTCCTGCAAAAAATTGAAAACTGAATCAATTTTACCTCAAATCAAGCTCAAATCAACCCTTCCAACTCAATACCTAAAGGAAGGCAAGGGTTGATAGCGCCTTTTCCCTGAAGACTGCGAAGAAAAAACATAGCGCACAGACAACTCATGTGAACCACCTGAACGACCTAGACTGTAGGCGGAAATAGGGAAATCAAAACTATAGCCTACGTCCAAACCAGAATCCAAACTTACTCCCAACATAGCAACCAAAGATTCATGATTGGGTAACTCATACTTTGTAGGAAGTCCACGGTACCAAATCCCAAAAGCCAAAGGTTCAAAGAAAAACTCTGTACCCAAATCCAACTGTGAAAATTGCCCCTGTTGCTTGTAGTTGAAGCCCACTGAAAAGGAGCGTTCCTGGTCTGTATTATTAAAATAATCATTAATGTTCCCTGGATCCAAACTAAAGCGATACCCCCCATGTAAGCTTATTTTTTGGGGTAAGCGACTCGTGCCCTCTACCAAATAGCTGATATCGGGACTAAGCAGATGCCCCAAAGAAGCCCCAAACCAAGCACGCTTCCCATAGTAAATCAGCCCTGCATGTGCATCTACATCTCGAACCTGGCTTTCCCCAGCAAATCCTCCTCCAGAAAAATCAATACTCCCTCGATCTATATCCAACTGAGAACCAAAAATCACTCGACCAAAATAGGTGTCCCTAGAAATAAAACTTCCCTGTATTCCCGCTTGAATAAAACGATCCTCTGAAAGTTGAAGGCGGTAACTATACCCCAAACCCACTTCATTCCAACTAGTTTCAGTGAAAGATTCATTGGCTCCTTGAAAAATTACTGAAACCCCTGAATTATACCGCTCCTCGTAGTGGTCAAAGTAAGCTGTATACGCCAAAAAAGTTTGATCCAAGGCTGGCCACTGATTCCTAAAATTAAATCCCACTCGGCTCATACTGGTACTCCCTACCATAGCGGGATTTAAGTAAATGGGGTTTGCATAGTACTGGCTATACTGAACATCTTGTCCCCAGCTTAGGATGGGGATCAAAAACAAGGAAAATATCCCGAGTAGAAAACTCCTCATCGTATCAACCTGAATTTTCCATTTGACTCCACCATTTCTCCATCAGTGGCTTTACCCACCAAGCTATAAAAGTAAAAACCTGCCTCTTGTAAAGTCCCACTTACTTTGCCATCCCAACCCTCTTGCTTTAAATCAGAATTCCTGTAAATAAGCTCTCCCCAAACATTGAAAATAGAAAGTTCTAGGCTTACTAAGCCTTTAAACTTAGGAACAAAGGATTTATTTACATCCTGCTGCGGAGTAAACGCATTAGGCACCAACAAGCGATAGCTCCTCGTAATTTCTACAGTTTTCGTAAATCGATTTTGACAACCATAGCGATCCGTAGCGATCAATACCACTTCAAACTTTCCTTTTTTCCCATAGGTATGGGATGGCTCCTTTTCCGCCGAGCTAGTTTCATCTCCAAAATCCCATTCCCACTTGACAATTCGCTCTTCCGATAAATCAGTGAATTGAATCACGTCATCAGGAAATATTCCCCCACTTGCATCGTCTTTGATTCCAGTGCCCGCCACTTCAAAATCAAAAGCTACTTCTAGCACTTTCTCTTGAATGTAAACTTCTACAGAAAAAGGATCGGAGTAACAGCTAAAGCCTTTGGGCTTTACTAGCAATTCAAATTGACCGGAAGTCTTGACCGTTTTCAATTGCTCGTTTGCTAAATCCAAACCCTCCCCTACCATTCTATAATCAAAGCGCTGGAGGTCAAATCCCCCAATAAAGCTGCCGACATCCAAGGATTGTCCAATAAGGCAACCCACAATCGGTTTGCTCAATTTCAATTCAGGATACGCCACCCACTTGACTTCTACTTTATTACTTACAGCAGGACAATTCTTTCGATTGTAACCAATGATTTCATATACTCCAAGTGCATCCACCACCAATTCCTGACTGATCGCTTCTGGCAATAAAACCCCATTTTTCTTCCATTCAAACCGGTAGTAGGTCTCATTACCTTCGCCAACCAACTTTACAGATTCCCCTTTACAAACGACTACTTCATTTTGAGCTTGTGTTGCGCCACTGACTTTTAAGGCAATGGGGTCTGGAGACTCCTTGATGAGTAGCGTAATTGAATTTGGCTGAGAAGTTTTCCCATAATTATCTGTAATTGTATAGAACACCGTCACCTCTTTATCAATAAAGGCTTGGTTAGGAAAAAAAGTGTAGCCACCCGCTTGATCATTGGCTTGAAAAATTCCTTGTGGCACAATCAGAACTCTATTTTCCTCCAAACATCGTGCTTGAGCACATAGGTCTTCACTTTCCGCTTTGACATCAGCTAGGGAGGCGTAAAACTGCAAGCAACGGATAGAGCTATTCTCATTGGGGAGACGAACCTCCTCATCGGTGATGTAAAATTGATTTAGCTGACCCGCACAAGAGGCTTTATCAGTAAAGTCTACCCCTTGTGGATTTTGAAGCGCCTCATCAGCCGCCACCTCCACAATCAGGTTTCGGATTTCATGAAAATTTGTAAACCCTCCAGTAGATCCAGCAAATCCGATCTTTAAATTCTTTGGGGCGGGGAACTGATAAGCACCATCGAAAATTGTGACCATCCGAGGTTTATTGAGATCGGTGGTCACCTCCATCCTGAGCTTAAGGAAAAATCCGGGCCCATTCAAATTAGGTTGCAATTCCAAAAATACCTTCCGAAATCCCGGCTTGTTCCGATCCGTTACGCGAGTGGTACCACCCGAACTAATGGTAAATTGATCACCTGGGTTTAACCCATTTTTGGCAGGACCTACCTCGTTGGTTCTTCTTCCTACAACAAAAGGATAACCCTGACTTGAAGGCCCTCTGAGTACAATAGCATCTGGGGCTCTTCCAGATTGGTCTAAGGTAGCAAAGGCGCCTGTTCTACCCTCTTGACTTGTTCCAAAGCCTCCATATTCATCAAATCCAATACCTAAATAGGCATTGGACATCCCTGGCTCTTGGTTGCGAGGAGCATAGCCTAAAGATCCTCCAAATCCTCCCGCATTGAATACTGGAGTATCTCCATCAAAAAGAAAAACAGTCAGCCCATCGGCAAAAAGCGGGCCAGCACCTCCATAACTAAAATACTCAAATTCTGCCTTCAATCCGTAGTTAGACGGGAAGGAAACATCAAGATACACATGTCCACGTTGGTTGAGCAGATTTGAAGTCAATCGCAAAACCCCTGGAATCAGTTGGGCATTTCCACCAAATTTGGTATTTGCTTGCGTTCCTGCAGTTTGAAAACTCTCGCAGTAAGGAAATCCAATCTGAGCTGCAGCCCGGTTTGGGAGTACCAAAATCAATAAAACAGAAAGAAAATGGAATAGTGGCTTCAACTGGCTGACCTTAGGAATCTTAAATAACGCAAGTCATTTGGTAAAAAAAAAGCTCTTGGCAAGGTATTGCCAAGAGCTCTTCTACTTGAATAGTTTCTTATCGCATAATTGTTTGCGTGCGGTCTGGCCCTATAGATACTAGCTTAATCGAAACTTTTAGTTCCTGTTCCAAATAGGTTACGTATTCTTTTAACGGCACTGGAAACTCCTCGTAGGTCTTCACATCTGCCAAAGAACAATACCAACCCTTCATCGTCTTGTACACCGGCTTGGCATCGAGTTCATTGATTTCAAAAGGCAACTTTTCAATATGCTCCCCAGAAGGCAATTCGTAGGCTGTACAAATTTTAATTTCTGCAAAAATATTGAGCACATCGGCCTTCATCATAAACAATTGGGTGACTCCATTGATCATAATGGAGTACTTCAATGCCGGCAGATCCAGCCATCCACATCGTCGAGGCCGGCCAGTGGTGCTGCCAAATTCATTTCCTTCCTTGCGCATGGCCTCTCCAGTGCTATCCAATAATTCTGTTGGAAAAGGGCCACTGCCCACTCGGGTACAATAGGCTTTAAAAATACCGAATACCTCACCGATTTTGGAAGGCGCTACACCCAAACCCGTGCAAGCACCTGCCGTCATGGTATTGGAGCTCGTCACAAAGGGATAGCTACCAAAATCAATGTCTAATAACGAACCCTGTGCTCCCTCAGCCAAAATGCGCTTATTGGCTTGCAAGGCTTCATTGACTACATATTCACTATCAATCAGTGGAAGTGTCTTTACAAATTCAATGGCCTCAAAGAATTGACGCTCCATCTCTTCCAATGCGTCCAAAGGATAGTTGTAAAACGAAAGCGTAGACTTGTGCTTATCAAGCAGCACGGCATATTTCTCCCTGAATTCAGGACTCAATACATCTCCAATTCGAAGCGCCGCACGACCAATTTTATCTTGGTAAGTTGGCCCGATTCCTTTTAACGTCGAACCAATTTTTTTATCTCCTTTTGCTTGCTCGTAAGCCGCATCCAAAAGTTTGTGGGTAGGAATGATAATCGTCGCCTTTTTAGAAATCACCAGGTTCTTCCGGTAGTCGATTGAAAATTTTCCGAGCGCCTCGATTTCTTTTTTAAGAACAATAGGATCCAAAACCACACCATTACCGATGATGTTGAGGATTTGGGACCTGAAAATCCCTGATGGAATTTGGTGAAGTACGTGCTTGATGCCATCAAATTCTAAGGTGTGCCCAGCATTAGGGCCTCCTTGGAATCGAGCAACTACCTCATACTGAGGAGCCAATACGTCTACAATTTTCCCTTTACCTTCGTCGCCCCATTGGAGGCCTAACAATACATCCATCTTCATTTGATGCGAAATCTATACAGTGCACTAAGATTTTAAAGGCCGAAATTTGCGATATCGCGAAAGAAAACCAAGCAAAGCTGGTATTTATTCCTAGAAGCAGGCCAAATGATTAAAAATAGTCCCAGGTAGGGATTTTATTTAGAGCCGAAATTTAATTCTTTAACTGACTCAACCACTGTAAATATCCCGTTGAGCTTGGTAATTAGCAGTAATTTTTTCACGTGCTCTGAGGGAGCAGTTAGGAACAGTTCTCCTCCCGCATTTTTCATTTTTGTGAGTAAAGTAATGAGTAATCCTAGCCCGCTCGAACTGATGTATCTCACTTTTTCCAAGTCGATTACTACATTTTTTATACCTGCCTCCACTGAATCACTAACCAGCTCTGCAATTATTGGCCCTACTTCATCCCCAATCAAATCCCCTTCCATAAAGAGATAGTGGACTTGATCCTCTTTTCGTTGACTAAAATGAAGTTTCATACTAGCTCTTTTTATTTTGACAATTTTCTTTCTTACAATTTCCATAAAGAATAAGCGAGTGGTGAACCACCTGAAAATTCAACACCTCTGAAACAGTAGTTTGTATGGTTTGGATTCGTGGATCACAAAATTCAAGCACTTGATTGCAATCGATGCAAATCAAGTGATCGTGTTGCTTAAAGCCATAGGATTTTTCAAACTGAGCCAGGTTCTTTCCAAACTGGTGCTTCGCCACCAAATCACATTCCACCAGCAGGTCCAGGGTGTTGTATACAGTCGCTCTACTTACCCGGTAATTTTTGTTTTTCATGCTGATATACAAGCCTTCCACATCAAAATGACCTGTCCGGCTATAAATCTCCTCCAAAATAGCGTATCGCTCTGGGGTTTTACGAAGTTTTTGAGTCTCTAAATACGCGGTAAAAATCTTTTTTACTTCCTCGAAGTGGGATGGATTCAAAGCCATGTGGGTTGATTTTTTTTAAATATAATGCATGAATAACTGAAAAGATGCTTTCAATCAAATCGTGAAACTTTAATTACCCCATCAATTTGAGTTAGATTTTGGATAAGGTGGTCCAAATGTTCCGTATTATTCACATACAACTTAATCGTTCCTTCAAAAATGCCACCATCAGAATCAACGGTTATGGAACGCATATTCACCTTCAGTTCATTGGAAATCACCTTAGTCAAGTCATTGATCATCCCTACCCGGTCTGTCCCCAAAATACGTAAACCCGCCAAGAAGGCGATTTCTCGCTGACTAGTCCAGCGCGCTTTGATTACCCGATTACCATGATTGGAGAGCAGTTCCACTGCATTTGGACAAGTGGTTCGGTGAATTTTGATGCCTTCATTGATCGTTACAAACCCAAATACATCGTCGCCGGGAATTGGATTACAGCATACGGAGAGTTTATAATCTACGATATCCATATCTTCCCCGATGAGGAGTTGATCATGTTCAGGTCCTTTCAAACTCTTAATCTCCCTCGTAAAGGAGGATTCATCCTTCACTTTCTCCGCAGATTTGGATTGCTGCTTTTGGAGTTCTTTATATTCCTTGAACGACTTGATTAAGGTAGCGTCAATGGTCCCTCTACCTACACGGTAGTAAAATTCATTGGCAGTCTTCAATTCAAAATAAGCACGCAGCTGTTCCACAACCTCTGAGGTAAAGTCTAGCTTCATGGATTTCAATTTCCGCTGCACAATTTCGCGTCCATCGAGGATTGCAGATTTTTTCTCCTCACGCAAGGCATCCTTAATTTTGGCCTTTGCTCGAGAAGTGACTACTTGATGCAACCAATCTTCGGTAGGTTTTTGCTTGTTCGAGGTAAGAATTTCTACCTGATCCCCATTTTTCAACTTGTAGCTGATCGGAACCAAGCGTTGATTCACCTTGGCACCAATGCATTTGGCACCAACCATGGTGTGAATTTCAAATGCAAAATCCAATGCAGAAGATCCAGTGGGAAGTACCTTCAAATCTCCCTTGGGCGTGAATACAAATACTTCATCGTTAAATAAGTTGCCCCGAAAATCATCCATGAACTCGATCGCACTGCCATCGTTGGACTCAAGCATGCTTCGAACCTGATTGATCCAATCGTCTAATCCAGGCCCAGACTTGCCTGATGCATCTTTTTCCTTGTATTTCCAGTGTGCTGCATAGCCGCGCTCTGCAATATCATCCATTCGACTGGTACGGATCTGCACCTCCACCCACTGTCCGGTCTGACTCATGACGGTAGTATGAAGCGATTCATAGCCATTGGACCTAGGTGTAGAAACCCAGTCTCGTAATCTATTCGGGTTGGGCCGGTAAAAATCTGTCACGATGGAGTAAGCCTGCCAACAATCTGCTTTTTCGTTTTCCAGTTCGCTGTCCAGAATGATACGAATGGCAAACAAGTCAAAAACCTCCTCAAAAGGAATGCCTTGCGTCTTCATTTTATTAAAGATCGAGTAAACTGACTTTGGACGACCTTTAATTGTAAATCGAAACCCCTGACGAATCAATTCATCCTCTACTGGCTGAATGAAACTCTTGATAAATTTATTTCGGTAACTCTTCGATTCATTGATTTTGTGGACCACTTCCTGATACGCCTCCGTATCGGTGTATTTCAAATACAAATCCTCCAGCTCTGATTTAATCGCATTTAATCCCAGGCGGTGTGCCAAGGGCGCATACAAATACATGGTCTCAGATGCAATTTTCAACTGCTTATTTCGAGGCATACTTCCCAAGGTCCGCATGTTATTGAGTCGATCCGCCAACTTGATTAAAATCACACGAACATCATCCGAAAGAGTCAGCAGCATTTTTCGAAAATTCTCCGCTTGCTGAGAACTTCCGTATTCGAATACTCCAGAAATTTTGGTCAAGCCATCAATAATGGTCATGACCTTAAATCCAAAATCACGCTCAATATCCTCTAGTTCGAGATCCGTATCTTCAACTACATCGTGTAACAATGCAGAAATAATGGAAGTGGTGCCCAAACCAATCTCCTCTACACAAACAAGCGCAACCTCTAGTGGATGGTAGATATAGGGTTCACCCGATTTTCTACGCATATCTTTGTGTGCCTCCAGTGAAATTGTAAAGGCCTTTTTGATCAGCTTCGTATCCCCCGATTTTAGAATTGGCTTTGCCTGTCGGAGTAACCTTCGATACCGTTTAAGGATTTCATGGCGTTCTTCAGCTACATCAGCTTGAATCATTTGTGTTTTTTTATTTAGTTCAAATTTGATAGGTAATGAAACAGAATTCCATATTTTTTTGGATTTTTTTTTCAATGCCTTGCAGTAAATTAGAATATGTCTTTAGCTTTGCATCCACAATTGGAAAAGAGTATTTATTTTCCATTTGGTCACATGCGGATGTGGCGAAATTGGTAGACGCACTAGACTTAGGATCTAGCGCCGCGAGGCATGGGGGTTCGAGTCCCTCTATCCGTACTCTACTAGCCCTCAATCCTTCCCCTACTTGTAGGAAAGTGATTGGGGGTTTTTAATTCAACACCAATTAATTGAACATACTTTGGAAATTACAGTAGACAAGCACACCGCAAATCAAGCTTCTATTAAAATTAAGCTTATTGAGGCAGATTATCAACCTAAGGTTGATGCTAAACTTAAAGACTACGCCAAAAAGGCTGTAATTCGAGGTTTTCGCCCAGGAAAAGCGCCTGTAACCATGGTAAAAAACATGTATGGCGTATCCCTACTCGTAGAAGAAATAAATACCATCTTGGGGGAATCACTTAACAATTTCTTGAAAGAACAAACTTTTAGGGTTTTGGGTGAACCGCTTCCCGTTGAAAAAACAGAAAATTCAATCGATTGGAAAAATCAAAAAGATTTCGAGTTCGAATATAAAATTGGTTTTGTAGAATCAATCCAAGTGCAACTTGACCAAAAGGTAAAAGGCACAAAATACAGCATCAAAGTTGATCAAAAATTGATCGATGAAACAATTCAAAACCTTACGGCTCAATATGGAGAGAGTACTAATCCAGAAATTTCCGAAGCTTCTGATTTTATCTACGGAGATTTAAAAGCGGCTGAAACGGATTTTTCAAAAACCCTATCTCTAGATACCGCGAAACTTTCTAAAAAATTAGCAGGGAAGTTTGTAGCCTTAAGCAAGGATGCAGTAGTAGCCTTTAATGCCAAGGATATTAAAAAAGACGAATGGACTGCAGGCTTTGGGCTCTCAGATGAAGAAGGGGATGCCGCATCGGGTAACTACAGCTTTGTGGTAAAAAATATCAACAGAAAAGCGAAGGCTGAACTCAACCAAGAATTCTTCGACAAAATCTTCGGTCCTGATCAAGTAAAAACCAAAAAGGAGTTTGAAGAAAAAGTAAAAGAAACACTTCAGGGTAGTTACGACAAAGAATCTAAGGTCTTCACAGAAGAAGAACTAAAGAAATTGATCGTTAACACCACAAACCTATCACTTCCTGATACCTTCCTGAAAGAATGGTTGGTCAAGGCAAACGAAGGAAAAGTTACCGAATCTGAGGTAGAAGCTGATTACCCAATCTATGCTAAGCAACTTTCTTGGTCTTTAATTTCCAACCAAGTTGCTAAAGAACATTCCATTCAGGCTGAGCATGCAGATGTGATCGAGAAAACAAAGGAAATGGTTCGCGAGCAATTTGCTTCTTCAGGATTAGGAGCACAATTGGAGTCTAGCATGGACTTGTTTGTAGACAACTACCTCAAGGGCAACGAGGGCCAAAACTACATGAATATGATGACCTCTGTACAAAATGAAAAAGTGCTTGCCTTTGTACAAGAAAAAATAAAGATGATAGATAAAAGTTTATCGATTGATGAATTCAAGGAACTTTTGGACAAGTAATCGAATTATCATTTATATTGAAAGTCCTTTTTTAAAGGACTTTTTTAGTTTTGTCTCCAATAATAACGCTAGATATGATCAGTAAGGAAGAATTTAGAAAATATGCCATTCACAACCAAGGTGTTAGTGGTACGGCATTTGACCAATATACGGCACATATTGAAAATATGACCCGCTCAGTCATTGAAGAGCGGCCTCAAAATTTTAGAGAAATCGATGTGTTTTCTCGGTTAATCATGGATCGCATCATTTTTTTAGGTACTGGCGTAGACGACCATATTGCCAATATTATTGTAGCTCAACTGCTTTTCTTGGAATCAGTAGACTCCAAAAAAGATGTACTCCTTTACGTCAATAGCCCAGGCGGCTCTGTTACTGCTGGACTAGGAATCTACGATACCATGCAATACATTGGTCCAGACGTAGCCACTATTTGTACGGGCATTGCTGCTTCGATGGGAGCTGTGCTGTTGGCAGGTGGTGCAAAGGACAAACGCTCTGCATTAAAGCATGCTCGTGTGATGATCCACCAGCCCTCTGGCGGCATGCAAGGCCAATCCACGGACATGGAAATCTCTTTGAAACTTATCCTAGCTATGCGCCAAGAGCTCTATCAAATCTTAGCCAACCATACTGGTAAATCTTTTGAAGAAATTGAAAAAGATTCAGACCGAGATTACTGGTTGAGAGCCCCAGAAGCAAAAGAATACGGCTTAATTGATGAAGTATTAGTTAAAAAAACTACCTAATGACTCAAACCACTTGCTCCTTCTGCGGCAGAAATAAAAAAGATGTAGATGTATTGGTAGCGGGCATCTCCGCCCACATCTGTAACTTCTGCATTGAACAAGCCTTTGAAATTGTTGGTGAGGACAAGAAGAATAAGAAATCTAGTTCCAAACTTGCCTCAAAAGTCAAAAAACCAAAGGAACTCACCGAATACCTAGACCACTACGTAATCGGTCAAGAAGATGCCAAAAAGGTGCTTACCGTAGCAGTATATAATCATTACAAGCGCTTGCAGCAAAAGCAAGAAGCGGATGAGGTAACGATTGAAAAATCAAACATCATTATGGTTGGTGACACAGGAACCGGCAAAACCTACCTAGCCAAAACGCTAGCCAAAATCCTAGAAGTTCCTTTTTGCATAGCAGATGCCACTGTACTCACTGAAGCAGGCTACGTAGGTGAAGATGTTGAAAGCATTCTTACTCGATTGCTGCAAGCAGCAGACTATAAAGTAGAGGAAGCGGAAAGAGGGATTGTCTACATTGACGAATTGGATAAAATAGCGCGTAAATCCGATAACCCATCCATTACTCGTGATGTGAGCGGAGAAGGGGTTCAACAAGCGCTTTTGAAACTTCTAGAAGGGACGGTAGTAAACGTTCCGCCTCAAGGAGGGCGAAAGCATCCGGATCAAAAAATGATCGCGGTAAATACTGAAAATATCCTATTTATTTGTGGGGGTGCCTTCGACGGAATATCCAGACACATCGGGAAGCGCCTCAATAGCCAGCCCATGGGCTTCAACTCTTCAGCTTCAAATTTGACTGCTGATCGTGACAACTTACTTCAATACATCACTGCACAAGATCTAAAAGCTTTTGGGCTCATTCCTGAATTGATTGGAAGACTTCCTGTGCTCACTCATTTGGACCCTCTACATAAAGATACGCTCAAGCGGATCCTCACAGAACCAAAGAATGCACTTGTAAAGCAATATGCGAAACTGATGGCTATGGAGGGTGTTGCCTTAACCTTTGAGGAAGGGGCTTTGGATTTTATTGTGGATAAAGCGGTGGAATACAACCTAGGTGCTCGCGGACTTCGGTCGATATGTGAGGCCATCGTCACAGACGCCATGTACGAAATACCTTCCGACAGCAGCATCACCGATTTAAACATCGATGAAGCCTACGCAAGGTCTAAATTCGACACCTCCAAATTCAAGCAATTGCAAGTAGCTTAAAATTAAAACCCCGATCACATGATCGGGGTTTATTTTTTTTAGGAAGATTCAGATCCCAGAATCAATTGAGCGGTATGCTGAGAAGCAGATTCCTCTCCAATTTTTGATCGAATTTGGGTATATCCTACAAGGATCTCCTTCCGATAAGCTATATCTGACACCAAGCGATTTAGCTCTTCGCGAAGATTGATCAATGAAAAATCATCTTGTATCAGCTCCCGAACTACCTGACGATCTGCAATCAAGTTGGGCAAGGAAATATAGGGCACTCGGATCAGTCGCTTGGCAATCTGATAGGAAATCCAGGAAGCACGATATACGACCACCTGAGGCACGTTAAAAAGGGCCGTTTCAAGAGTTGCTGTCCCCGAAGTCACCACCGCAGCAGCAGCATGTGAAAGTAGGTCGTAGGTTTGATTGTAAATCACCCGGATACCTTGCGCCAAAGCGAGTTCGTACACAGAAGCAGGCAAGCTATCGACCCCAGCAACTACAAACTGTACCTGCGGAAACTCTTTGACTAGGGCAATCATCTTTGCCAACATCCCCATTACCTCCTGTGTTCTGCTGCCAGGAAGAAGAGCAACGATAGGCTGGAAGGACAATTCATTTTTTTGATAGAAAAAATCGTGGGCCTTGAATTTTTTGATTTCATCCAAAAGGGGATTGCCTACATAGTGAACCTTTATCTCAAATTTTTCGAAAAAAGCAGGTTCAAAAGGCAGGATAGAATAAACCTGATCTACACTTTTTTTGAGGGCATAGGCTCTATTTTGATTCCAAGCCCAGACTTTGGGTGGAATATAGTAATGAACAGGAATCCCCAATTTCTTGGCAAAGGAAGCAACCTTCATATTAAACCCACCAAAATCCACCAGGACAAGTGCATCTGGTCGGTAGCTGATTAAGTCTTTCTTGATCCAGCGGAGGTACTTCAATACCTTTCGGAAGCCAAAAATTACTTCAATAAACCCCATCAAAGCCACATCCTGATAGTCTAAGGCAAGCTCCACACCGGCTTCTTTGGAATAGCTCCCTCCCATTCCTCGAAATTGAATCTTGGCATCAAGTTCGTTCAGTGCAAGCACCAAATTGGAGGCATGCATATCGCCTGATCGTTCTCCAGAAATGATGTAGATTTTTTTCACTGCGTGTCCCCCTTAACTAAAAAATAAAAGTAGGCTATTCGGCCTACTTCCCAAAAACTTCTCCTAGAAATACCCCTACTCACCCAGGTATTCTACAAAATTGCGAGGAGTCTCGTACAAGGTCAACTTGTATAGGGTACCTCTTGGCGTTATTTTTTGTACTGCAGGAGCTAGAATTTTCCAAAATTCCATGACCAACACCTCACAGCTTGCCATCTTGCCTTGCATGAAGTCCACATCCATGTTTAGATTTTTGTGATCTACTTTATCGATCACTAAGTGACGCGTGACCTCACTTAATTCCTTCAGGTCCACCACAAAGCCTGTTTCTGGATCTGGCTCCCCTTTTACCGTCACAATCAATTCGAAATTATGGCCATGCCAATTTACATTCGCACAAGCACCAAACACCTCGAAATTCTTGGCTTCAGACCAATTGGGATTCCAAAGCTTGTGTGCAGCATTAAAATGTTCCTTTCGCGAAACGTAAATCATGTCATGAGGGAAATAAGGTACAAAAGTAAAAAAAATAGGTGATTATCCGCAATAATGCCGATGGCTGAATATAACAGTTAATGACCGCTGATGATCAGATTGTAACGATCCCGTACGCCGCGGCGCACGGGACAGGTGCCTTCGGATCTAGCCTAGTTGATTAAATGAATTGCAACCCCAGAACTCCGTAGGAGTGACCGAGTTCATAACCCCTGGTTTCAACCAGGGGAAAAAAAAGTCTCCCAATTACCTTGGGAGACTTTAAATAAAATCTTGCAGGGATTAGTCCTGATTCATGTGACGAATCAAGACCTGTAGGTCTCCTGATTTTTTAAAATCGATCCGTTCCGATTTGATAAAGGCTGTGGCTTTGGCTAGGTCAGCTCCAAAGATTTGCTGGAGGTCTTTTTCTTTATTTTTCATCAACATCACTTTCTCATTCACTACCACAAAGAACTCTTCTTGATCTTGAAAAACTTTGGAAGCCTGTGCTCCATAGGTCGCCGAAGGATCATCAGTCATGGTCTTGTAGGCATGATAGAGCAAGGTATAGGTCCCCTTTTCCACTATCTTCAAAAACCGCTTCGATTTAAGGGTAGGTACTACGTATGCGCTGGTGTATTCGCTACCACCCGCTTCTGGAGGATAGGAAAATCCGGTCACCTTATCTGGGGTATAGGCAAAAAGCCCCCCTTCCAATTTGTACTCCAAAGTATTGCTATAGGCGTTTAAGGCAATGGACAATCCTTCCACTTTTTGCCCCGTGGCAAGGTAAATGATGCCTTTCTTAAACTCGTCAAAATAGGCCGATCCTTTTACACCAGCGAAAGGGTTGGCTGTAATCGGCATGCCTGTTCCATTGTCACGAAGTAAGGTCATTTGTGCAAAGGAACTCATCGGGAGCAAAGACCCGAGAAATAGGGAAAGTGCGAGAATTTTTTTCATGCTTGAAAGTAAAAAAAAAGGCCGGATAAATCCGGCCTTTTTAGAAAAGATAATAATCGTCTAACTCGAAGATTATCGAGTGATTCGAATTTGAACCTTGTTGTAGTTGGCGCTATTACCTACCTCATCGTTACCTACTAACTGAAGTAACAAGTCAACAGATCCACCAAGTTTACCCGTATTCAATACGTTTACGGTCAACGTACCAAAGCTAGACCCTGCAGGGATAGTCAAGGTGCCTGGAGCCACGTAATCTTTTCCTGCCGCTGCGGTAGTACCATCAGTCACTACCGAGTAGGTAATGATTTCGTCAGATGGTCTGTGCTTTCCAACTAGGTTGACACGTAGATTCACTGTTCCAACGGTATTGGCTACCGTGATTCGAGGATAAACTTGACCTGCTGCTGGAGTACGGTCAACGGCATCCTGAAATTCAACTACAAGACCTTCCCACACGGGGTAGTTCTGCTCAATGCAAGAGGAGAATCCAAGTACCAAGGCCAGAGTCAATAAAGAAAATAACTTTTTCATAATTTCTGATTTTAGTAGCCTTTGTTTTGTTTAATATTTGGATTACCATCCACCTCACGCTGAGGGATTGGAGGTAAGATCTTGAAGTCATCGAACGCTAGGTTTACAGCCGGAGTTGTTTTCACAATTCCTCTTCCGTAGCGCTTCAAGTCAAAGAAACG
>CAMBMU010000063.1 GCA_945868725.1 Spirosoma fluviale | reverse complement strand
GTTGACAAATCCAAAGTCAATTTTAAAAGGTGGAGCCGAAAGAGATATCGTCCATGGTGCTGTCTAGCAACTTTCCTTTTTCACATTTCAGCACCCGGTAGGGGTATTTCCGGAGGAGTTCGTGATTGTGGGTTGCCATCAAGATGGCTGTGCCTTTTTTGTTGATGTCCTGAAATAATTTGAAAATTCCATCAGCCACATCAGGATCTAGGTTTCCTGTAGGCTCATCTGCTAGTAAAATGGAAGGATTATTTAGCAAAGCTCTGGCAATTACTACGCGCTGTTGTTCTCCTCCTGATAGCTGGTGCGGCATTTTAGTTAGCGCTTCCAATAGGCCTACTTGGAGTAGTACTTCTCCAATTCGTTCCTTGATCAAGATTGGGTCAGTCCAGCCGGTAGCTTTCAGTACAAAGGCGAGGTTTTCATGGACAGAGCGGTCTGTAAAAAGCTGAAAATCTTGAAAGATGATTCCAATTTTTCTTCTGAGGAAGGGAACTTCCTTGTTTTTAATTTGGGAAAGGGAGTAACCCACCACCTCAGCTAGTCCTGATTGCAGCGGAAGGTCAGCGTAGAGTGTTTTCAGCAAGGAGCTTTTGCCACTTCCTGTTCTACCGATTAGAAATACAAACTCATGTTGCTCCACGGAAAAGCCGACGTCACTGAGGACGGGGGTTTCTCCTTGGAAGATGGTGGCCTGTGTCATGGACAACACAGGGAGCGTACTGAAATCCATGGATTTAGAGTTCTAGTTTTTGAAGTTTCCCAAAAGGGAGGGATTTGATTAATTCTTCTAGCTGTTCTTCCTTGCCTTCCAATCCGAATTTCTCCACACTTTTCATGGGGCGATCTGCTCTGAAGTAGGCAACAAGCACAAAATTCGCATCCCGAACTTGAATGTAATCGGGAATTTTTGCTTTTCCTTTGACTTTGATGATGTACATGGCAGCGTAGTGCTAGTGAATTGGAGGTCGATGCTTATTTACTTGCTGCCTTGGCGTGGTCCGCAAGAAACTGTGCTAGTCCTGAGTCGGTCAACGGATGCTTTAACAATCCTGTGATCACTTTGAGCGGACAGGTCACTACATCTGCGCCCAGTTCAGCGCATTTGATTAGGTGCATGGTGTGGCGAACAGATGCCGCGAGCACCTCAGTTTCGTAGCCGTAGTTTTGGTAGATGTGTACGATCTGCCCAATAAGTTCTAGCCCATCAATTGCAATATCATCTAGTCGCCCGATAAAGGGAGATACGTACGAAGCGCCAGCTTTGGCCGCCAAAAGGGCTTGACCTGAAGAAAATATGAGGGTACAGTTGGTACGAATTCCTTCACTATGGAAGTAATGGATGGCTTTGACGCCGTCACGGATCATTGGGATTTTAACAACTATTTTATCATCTAGTTTGGCAAGTTCTTTTCCTTCCCGAACCATGCCTTCGTAGTCGGTGGCAATGACCTCTGCACTTACTTTATCTTCCACGATATTGCAGATGGCTTTGTAGTGTGCCTTGATGTTTGCCTCTCCAGAAATGCCTTCCTTAGCCATTAAGGAGGGGTTGGTAGTTACACCATCCAAGACGCCCAAGTCATGTGCTTCGCGGATTTCGTCAAGATTAGCGGTATCAATAAAGAATTTCATAGCAATGTGTTTTAGGTTTAAAAAAAAGCAATCGTTCCAAAACCAATGGGTTCAGGTCGATAGACAAAGTTAGAAGATTAATTAGGATAAGGTAGCGAAAGGAGGGCTTGAATTTGGGCTACCACAAAAAAAAAGAGGCGGCATCGCACCGCTACGACCGCCTACCCTTGCTTCCTTCCGGACCTGGGGGATTCAGCAGGAGCTGGTCGTGCCGCCGGACACAAAGGTAAGGCAAAATTCAGGCATTGCAATAGTTAGCACACAAAATGGAACTAGAGATCAGAAAATCAAGAGTTAAATGTTTTACATTAGTCTTCCGTTTAACTTATTTCCCCTTCTATCATGAGAAACTTCCTTGTCTTCCTTTTTCTTGCAGGCTACCTAACTGCTTGCTCCTCCAAGTCTGAATCGTATCAATTTCAGGTGGCAGATTTAGAGCCCAATTTGATCACCCTTTCCTCCGATGAATTTATGGGGCGCATGCCTTTTACCGAGGGAGAGCAGCTCACAACCTCCTTTTTGGAAAGTAAATTTAAGGAAATGGGGCTTGAGCCGGGCAATGGAGATTCTTATTTTCAAGAGGTACCCATGGTCTCCATCATCACTTATCCCGAACAATCCATGGAGTTTAAGAGTGCACAAGGGTCCGTTGTGGGAGAAGGGATGAAAGATTTTGTGATCTGGACTCAGCGTACAGATTCTCTAGTTCGTATTCAAGATGCTGAAGTGGTCTTTGCTGGTTTTGGTATTGTGGCCCCTGAATATGGATGGGACGATTACAAAAATTTGGATGTGAAGGGTAAAATTGTGGTGGTGATGGTCAACGATCCTGGCTTTGGAAGCGAGGATTCTACCTTTTTTAAAGGGAATACGATGACATATTACGGTCGATGGACCTACAAATACGAGGAGGCGGTACGCCAAGGAGCATTGGGCTGCTTGATCGTGCACAATACCATTCCTGCCGGCTATGGATTTAATAACATACAGAATAGTTGGAAAGCGTCTAAACTCTACCTGGACGATAGAGGGCAAGACAAGTATAAACTAGGATTTGAAGGATGGATTACCCTGCCCTTTGCGAAGCAGTTGTTTGAAAAAATGGGGAAGAACCAATCTGAACTATTGCAAAATGCTAGAACGCCCGGTTTCCAAGGGTTTTCAACTGGCATGACGCTCAGCACCAGTCTTGCTGTACAGCCTACCTATAATATAACCAAAAACGTAATTGCCAAAGTCACTGGAAAAACAGCTCCTGAGGAAGTGATTATTTACACGGCCCATTGGGATCACATAGGCATAGGTAAGCCTGATGAAACGGGTGATAGCATCTACAATGGAGCATTGGATAATGCCTCTGGGACAGCTGCCCTTTTGGCTTTGGCCAAAGCGTTCAAGACAGACGAGCAACCCGATCGAACCGTCGTATTTTTATCCGTAACGGCAGAAGAACAAGGTTTGTGGGGCTCGGCGTATTATGCGAAGCACCCGATCTATCCAAAGGAAAAGACGGTAGCCAATATTAACATGGATGGTGTCAACCCTTACGGAAAGATGAAAGATGTTTCTGTCATTGGAGTTGGGCAATCTGAAATGGAGGATTTATTGGACGAGGAACTCAAAAAACTTGGGCGGTATGCTGCCCCTGAACCCAACCCTGTAGTGGGCTACTATTTTAGATCTGACCATTTCAATTTTGCCAAAATAGGAATTCCAGCCTTGTATATTGGAACAGGAATCGACCATGTTGAGAAAGGGAAGGAGTATGGAAAGCAGCTTCAGGAGGAATATGTGGCCCAGTACTACCATAAACCAGCGGATGCCTACGACCCAAAGCGATGGAATCTAGATGGTGCAGTGGATGATGTGCAGTTGTTGTATCAAGTAGGTCGGAATCTAGCCAACTCAACTAAATGGCCGGGATGGAAGGAAGGCTCCGAATTCAAAGCCATCCGTGATAGCTACTTCAAGAAGTAGGAAGATTACAGAGTCAATCGACTCGAATTCCGTAGGAGGTGAGTAGTCCGGGCAAACCGGACAAGTCAAACCGTGCTCCCTTCAGGAAATTATTCTCTGGAACGATGCGGTAGTCGAGGGCATCTCGAAAGTCGGCCTTCTCTAGGTGCGTTTGGTCAAAGACTGCGCTGAGGAGATCCGATCCTACAAAACTCGCCTCGGTAAGATTTGCCTGCGAAAAATCCACTTCCCGTAATCGGCAGTGGTGGAAAGTCGATTTTTTCAGAGAGAGCTTGTAAAAATTGCAGTAGTCGAGGCTGCAATGGTCTAGATGAAGCTCTAGCAAAAAAGAATTGGCTGTGGTAAAAGCAATCCCCAGCATTTTGCATCGTACAAATCGTACATTCTGAAAATTTACTTTGGCCACCTTGATATTGCTCAGGTCACAGTCCTCAAAACTGCAATTTTCAAAGCTCGCTTCCTGCAGCGAAAGGCCTGCAAAGTTGCAGGTTGAAAAGGTACAGGCATCGTATTCTCCCTTTAGGCTATCCAAAGGACCTAGGTTTTGGAAATGTTGTTTGCTAAAGTAGGGCATGTGTTTTTGGTAGGTGTAGGGGCTGTACTTAAAGTTTGATGTGATACAGACTACAGCGTTGGATCTCTGGGTACTCTTGGAGCTCGGAATGGTCAAAATCTTTCCAATACTGCATGCCTATTTTTTTCATGACTTCGATGGAGGCAAGGTTTCCGATAGAGGCCATGGCCACCAGTTCCGGGATCTGGATTTGTCTGGCGTAGTCCAAGCAGGCAGCGGCTCCTTCGGTGCTAAAGCCTTGGTTCCACCAGGACTTGCCAATGCGGTAGCCGAGATCTACGGTAGGGGTAAAGTCAGCTTCAAAGGTTTTCCATCCTAATCCGATGGCACCAATTAGACTTTGGTCAGCCAAGTGTTCTACGGCAAAATAGCAGAATCCTTTTTCCTCGAACAGGCGCTCCATCCGCTCCATCATGGCTAAGGTATCTTCTTTCAAAAGAGGCTTTTGAAAGAAGCGCATCACCTCAGGATCCGAATTGATGGCTGTAAATGCATCCAGGTCTGCTGTTTGCCAACGGCGAAACCCAAGTCGGGGGGTGGTAAACAGGTAGGAGGACATAGGGAAGTGGCGATGGCTTGAATTTTAGTCCAAAATAAGGATGTTTTTGAATTCGGTAAGCTAGTTCTTGAAATTAGGATGAGGGATTTAGAACGTAATTTTCAATTTTCTGCGCCACTAAAGGGGTTGAAACTACGCTTTTCTAGGCCCATAGTGACGGCTCGGCAGACGGTTTTGTTCCCATATTTGACATTTAATTTGTCTAATGCCTGGTAGAGTTGGATCTGTTCCTGACTGTCTTCGAAGAGTTGGATTTGGTAGTTGCCATAGACCAAATTACTGAAGCGTACCCCCACTAAGCGGATGAGTAGGCGTCGGCTGTAGAGCTTTTGGAAGAGCTGCTTGACCAAGGGGAGTAGGTTATGGTCTGCCGAGCTGTAGGGGATACGGTGCTGTATGCTGTGGGTTTCAAAGTCGGAATAGCGGATTTTCACCGTGATGCAGGCCGTGAGTTGTCCCTTTTGGCGGAGTTTGGAGGAGAGTTGCTCCGTCATGGCGATCAGCGTGGCTTCTAGCAGCTGGGTATCGATGGTGTCCACATCAAAGGTGTGCTCGGAGGAGATGGACTTCGCCTCGGAGTAGGGCACGACTGGGCTGAGGTCGATGCCATTGGCTTTTTCCCAGATCAGTTTTCCGTTTTTCCCAAAGGTGGCTTCTAGGAGTTGGGCAGGCATTTGCTGCAGGGTATGTACTTTTTTGACACCCATGTTGTAGAGTGTCTGGGAGGTTTTTTCCCCAATCATGGGAATTTTCCGTACGGATAGGGGGGAGAGGAAGGATTTCTCCTCACCTAGAGGAATTTGTTTTTCGTTGTTGGGCTTGGCTTCTCCGGTGGCAATTTTGGAGACGGTTTTGTTTTGGGAGAGTCCCATAGAGATGTTGAGCCCACTCTCCTGGATGATGCGCTGGCGGAGCTCGTGGGCCAACTTGAAGCAGCCGAAGAAGCGGTCCATGCCGCTGAGGTCGATGTAGAATTCATCGATGGAGGCTTTTTCAAAAAGGGGAACACCCTCTCGAATGATTTCGGTGATTTCTTGAGATTTTTGGCTGTATTTTTCAAAGTCTCCGCGCACGACAATCGCTTCAGGACAGAGTTGCCTAGCGGTGCGCATGGGCATGGCGGAGTGCACGCCAAATCTCCGGGCTTCGTAGCTGCAGGAGGCGACGACACCTCGGTCGCTTGACCCTCCAATGAGGACCGGTTTTCCATTGAGACGATTGTCAACTAGCCGCTCCACGGACACAAAAAAGGTATCCAGATCCAAGTGCACGATACTTCGCTTTTCTTCCATTGAAAATGTTAATTATTTAAACAATTAATTGTTTATAATGTAAACAAATCTATATATTTGACCTAATGTCTGACGAAAGTTGTCGGGGAGAAAGAGAAATACGATAGAAATACAGTAGAAATAGTCCCCGCAAGCGGGGAGAAATAAACCTAGAAGAACTAATTTATTTTTTGATATGGAAACCAATAAAAAATTCATTCCGCTACAGGAATTGGAGGTATATCGCATGGCAAGAAGGCTATCTTCAATGGCCTGGGTGATTTATCAACGGCTCGCGTACCAGCAGCGAAAAGTTTGGGGAGATCAAATGTTGGAATCTGTTGATTCCGTGGGTGCAAACGTAGCTGAGGGGTATGCTCGGTTTCATTTTTCCGAAAAAGCACGCTTTTATTACATTTCTAGAGCATCTTTATCCGAAAGTGTTGACCATTGGATTGATCTAGGTTTTGAAAGAGGGATAGTTTTGGATCAAGAATTTGAGCAGATCAACAAAATAAAATCCGATATTCAAGTAAGGCTAAATAACATGATTAAATCAACTTATGCCGCTAAAGAGCAATTGTCTGGAAAGCTGTAAGCCTTATTTCATCCCGCTTGCGGGATTTATTTCTAGTGTATTTCCATTGTATTAATGTTTGGCACAATCATTTAGTTATGCTGATTCATATCAACCTCAAATTCCTCCGCAAAAAGAAGTCTCTTACCCAAGAGGCACTTGCACAGGCAGTGGGAGTTTCCCGATCCAAACTTGCTGGGTACGAACGGAACATTACTCCTCCCTTGGAGGTACTCCTCCTTTTTGCCGATTACTTCAAGGTTTCCCTGGATGTACTGGTTCGCGAGGAGCTGGCCTCTTTTTCGGAATATAAGTTGCGCCAACTTTTGGAAACGGATCACTTTCTCCGTGGGCGAAACCTCCGAATTCTCTCCACCACCGTAGATGCGGAGGGACGTGAATTGATCGAAGTGGTTTCGCAGCGTGCCAAGGCAAGTTATCTGGCAGGATTTGCCGACCCAGAATTTATTTCTGACTTGCCGAGGTTTTCGTTGCCTTTTCTTCCTACGAATAAAAAACACCGGGTCTTTCAAGTAGATGGAGACTCCATGCTTCCCATCCCGGATGGCGCCTGGATTGTCTGCGAATACCTAGAAGACTGGACCAGCCTAAAGGATGGAGATCGCTACGTCATCGTGACCGAGCAGGATGGTGTCACTTTTAAGATCGCTTACAAGCGACATCAAGGGCAACAAAAAATCTTACTCTGCTCTGCCAATCCGATCTATCCTCCCTTTGAAGTGGATTTTGAACAAGTACGGGAAGTATGGAAATATAGATTGTGCATCAGTTAAACCAGCTTCTACCATGCCCATCATCCCCTCACCACTAGGAAACATCCAACTTAGCATCCGAGAAGAATGCCTTTCGGAATTGAAATTTACCCAACAGGCAGTGGAGGGCGAACTCCTCGATCCGCTCCTACTTGAAACCCAAAAGCAGCTGGAGGAGTACTTTTCGGGGCAACGACAAATCTTCAACCTGCCTATTGGTTTGGGAGGCACGGACTTTCAACGGAAGGTATGGTTGGCTGTTGGAAAAATTCCCTTCGGGCAAACCACCACCTATGCCAAGTTGGCCGAGCAGCTAGGCAATCCTGCAGCAATTCGAGCTGTAGGCACAGCCATTGGAGCCAATCCCTTGCTGATTATTTTACCCTGCCATCGCATCATTGGAACGAATGGAAGCCTCACCGGATATGCTGGAGGCTTGGACAAGAAAAAAGCCCTCTTGGAGTTAGAGGGCCACCCTTTTCAAGGGAGCTTGTTTTAGAAAATCGTGTAAAGTATGCGCTAATTGCCCTGCTTACTTGTCTTCCAATTCAACGATAACCTCAATCTCTACCGCCATATTATTGGGAAGGGAACCCACACCTACAGCGGATCGAGCATGCTTGCCTTTTTCGCCAAAGACGGCCACGATTAGGTCGGAAAATCCATTGATGACGGCAGGATGTGCCGTGTAGTCAGGAGTGGAATTGACCATACCCAAGACCTTTACAAATTGTTTGATCCGACCTAGGTCGCCCGTCGCGGCTTGGAGCACTGCAATGATTTCTAGCCCTGTGGCCTTGGCTGCATCGTAGCCTTGTTGGGTAGACAAGTCTGCTCCCACTTTCCCATAGATTTTGGGGCCAGATCCAGCAAGGTAAAGCAAGTTGCCCACTTGCTTCCACTTCACATAATTCGCAATGGGTTGACTGATCTCTGGAAGGGTAAGATTAAGTTCCTGAAGTTTTGCTGCGGGAGTTTGCGCTTTGACTTCCTGCACAAGACCAGTGAAGAGTAGGACGCAAAGGAGTAAGTAGGTATTTTTCATGGAGATCCAAATTATTTTGATTTCTAAGCTACTTGATTTGGCTTACTTTTGGTAAAATTTTCTGTGTATGGCTCAAGATTCGTTCGAAATTGTTCCCTTTTCACCTGACTTGCAACCCTATTTTGAATCGATCAATAAGGCCTGGGTCAGGCAGTATTTTTCTTTGGAGTCCTTTGATCTAGCTCAATTGGAAAATCCAGAACAAACAATTCTGGCCAAGGGGGGAGAAATTATTTTTGCCAAAATTGGAGCGCGGATTGCAGGAACGGTAGCGCTAATTCCCAGTGAGGAGGGAGTTTGGGAAATGATTAAAATGGGAGTTTACCCTGAATTTCAAGGGAAAGGAGCAGGAGAACTACTTGGAAAGCAAATTTTAGAAGTTGCCCGCCAAAAGGGAGCAACGAAAGTTCGCCTCTACACCCATACCAAGTTGGAGGCAGCCATTAAACTCTACCATCGACTCGGGTTTGTATCCTGCCAACTGGAATGCGGCGCCTACGGACGCTGCAATCAAAAAATGGAATATATTTTTTAACACAGATAGGGCGGTCTTGAGTATCAAAGCCCCGCAAACGACCACTTGATAGTTGCGCAAACTGCTACTACCTGTATTTTGGAAAATACTTAAGGAGATCACTCTCGGTAGCCAAGTAGCCAAAGGAAGTGAATGCTTTTTCCTGCACCAAGCTTTCCATCAACTGTACTGCTTGCGTAGTATCTCCATGGTACAAATGCCAGTTGGCAAGTCCATAGCGCATCGCATCTTGAGAGGGGCTACCCGCGCCCTTTGCTGCAAGGGAATCCGCTGATATCCAACCTTTGTACATGCCACAGAGGTCTGCATAAGCCTGATTTTCGATTACAATCCCCTCCCTTTTAATTGGGGCTAGTAATGAATCTGCTTTTTTTGGATTTCCCAAGCGCTGCTGAATCATGTACAACCAGTGAGTACTGGATACGATATTGTCGTAGTTGGACCCACTGTCTCTACACTTGAGATAGGCTTGATAGGCTTTTTCATACTGGTGTGTAAGGTAGTAAGCTAGACCGAGATGGTACCATACATTGCTATGGAGTGAACTTAAGGGGATATTTTGTGCATTGGGCATGCCGTCAGGTTCGATTTGATCTGCTTGACCTTGAATCATGGAAGCAGCTTTTTCTAAATCTGCTATCGCTGCGTCGTAATTTCGAATGCTGATGTAGCGATGACCTCGGTGTCGATATAGGCGAGCATCTTCAGGGAAGTTTTTAATTCGTTCTGTGTAGATGGCTATAGCCTGGCGAGATCTCCCCAAGTAAGCGGTTCTCCGACCATACCAAATGACCGCCTCCACATCATTGGGGCTGGCTTCGTAGTCCTCCTTGGCAACCTCAAAATCTGCAAGTGCTTCTTCACTGGGATCAGGTATTGGGTAGCTTTTGCCGAGGGGGGTGGTAAAAATGGAATCTTCTACAGGCAAAGCAATGGCTTCGCTCTCGGAGCTGGGTTTTTGAGTACAGGCAGCAGTAATGGTCAATACTAGTGCGAAAAGAAGGTAGCGCATGGAGTTCAATTTCTTTTGTTTAGGAATATAGTATCTGATAAAGGAGCAGGAATCAGGAACTTCCTAGTTCCTGCTCTTAGCGGGTTGACAGGTTTATTTGAGGAAAAGTACACCCAGCCCTTTTTCTTTGGCAAGTGCATTGAATGATGGGATGGCTTTTTCTACCAATCGCTTGCCTTCAGCCTCCAAAGGTTTCCACTCCGCTAGCAACTCTGCATGCCGTGCTTTGGTGCCTTCGTTGATGCTTGGTATACTACTTTCACCATGGTTCATCATGTATAGGAAGTTGGCCGTAAACTTATTGGGGAAGTTTTCCACGTCATCGTAAGCAGTCGATTTGCGCTGCACCATGGACTCGTCCCAAGCCGTTAATTCTTTGATCAGCGCTTGAGCGGCCACTTTAACTTCTTGGAACTCTGTTTTGCCATCCAAGCGCCCCACCAAGTCTTTCAATTGGTCCTGGTATCCTTTTGCGGTATTGACTAGCTGATGCATCTGGGTCACTTGGCCTTCCAGGCTGCTCATCCACTGATGGTAGGCTTGAAAATCCGCTGCGCTTAACTTACTTCCCGGCACATCCTGAATTTCCCCTTTCGCTTCTGCGGTTACTCCAGCAGCGCTTAATTTTAAGGTATAGCTACCTGGAATGGCTTTATGACCTCGGAAGCTAGACTCGATGTAGGCAGTAGGAATACCTGGCACGGTAGGATAGCGTAGATCCCAAACAAATCGATTGACCCCTTTCCTTGTAGAGAGTGTAGGTTCTGGTGAAGGACCTCCGTCATAGGATTGAAAATCTGGATTTTTCTTCGAGCTCAGTTTCTGTACTAGATTTCCTTGTGCATCTTGAATTTCCAAGGTCAATTCGGTACTGTCTGCGAAAATCTCAGGTAAGTGGTAGTACAGCACCATTCCAGCCGCTGGGTTTTGACCTTGGAAAGGGTCCGTTCCGGTAAATCCATCCAGGTTCCCTCCATTCATGGAAGAATTCCAGCTGCCTAAAAGTGCTTTTTCTGGGCTGTAGAGGCTAACTTTTTCTACGCTAGCTTTTACTTCTCGTACTGCATTCAATTCATCCAAAATCCAGTAGGATCTGCCAGCCGTGGCCACGATTAGGTCGTCATGTGCTACTTTTAAGTCGGTGATGGGGGTTAGGGGGAGGTTGAGCTGGAAGGAAGCCCAGTTGAGTCCCCCGTCTTTGGAGAGGTACATGCCTTGTTCGGTCCCCGCAAAAAGCAGATTTTTTACTTTCGTGTCTTCTCGAACTACCCGAGTGAAGGCACCGTAAGGAATCCCTTTGGAAATGTTGGTCCACGTTTTACCATAATCTGTGGTCTTGTAAATCGCAGGGGTATATTCGTTGAATTTATAGCGCGTAGTGGCGATGTAGGCAGTAGCAGGATCATGGGGAGATACTTCAATGGCATTGATTAAGCATTCTTTCAAGTCCTTGGGTGTGACATTGGTCCATGTTTTTCCATGGTCTCGTGTGAGTTGCACTAGTCCATCATCTGAGCCAGTCCAAATCGTACCTGCTGCATGGGGACTTTCGATCACATAGGCAAGTGTGCCGTAATTTTCCGCTCCTACTGCTTCGTTGGTGAAGGGAACTCCTCCTTTACCTTGCTTGGACTTTTCGTTGCGGGTTAGGTCTGGGGAAACCTCTTTCCAGGTTTTGCCCCAGTCTTGCGTTTTCAATAAGATCTGAGCACCATGGTAATAGGTGTTGGGCTCATGCTGGGACCAGATGATCGGTGCGTTCCAATTGTATCGATACTTCATGTCCTTGGCGTCCATACCTAGGTATTGGATAGGGGCGGCCATGATGTTGGTCGATCCTTGGGTTTGCATATCCAAGACCTCGATGGTGCCTTGGTAGCTACCTCCCAATACATAGCGTGGATCATTCGGATCAAAGGCAAGGAAGGCGGATTCGCCACCAGCAGAATTGTTCCAATGCTCTTGGGTGATTCCTCCGCGGCCTAGTCCTATACTAGAAATAACTACTGAGGTATTGTCTTGCTGACCGCCATAAATGCGGTAGGGAAACTGGTTATCGACATTGATTCTGTAAAACTGGGCCGTTGGCATGTTGCTCTGAGTAGACCAAGTTTTGCCGTTATTGAAAGAGATGGATCCTCCGCCATCGTCAGCAAGGAGTAGGTTATTTGGGTTTTTTGGGTTGATCCATAAGTCATGGTAGTCCCCGTGGGGGCCATCGATACGTTCAAAAGTTTTCCCGCCATCGATGGAAACTAAAAATGGAGCGCTTTGCACATATACTTTGTGCTCATTAACAGGATCGGCAAAGACTTCGATGTAGTACCAGGCGCGTTGCGTCAATCGGTTGCTCTTGTTGATTAGGGTCCAGCTTTCACCTGCATCCTCGGACACAAATAATCCTCCTAAATCTTTCTCAGTATTGCTTTCAATCAAGGCGTAGACCTTGTTGGAATTTGCTCTAGAAACGGATATAGCCATTTTTCCTTTTTCCTCAGGCAGGCCCTTGTGAATTTTTTTCCAGGATTTACCAGAGTCGGTGGATTTGTACAATCCTGATCCGGGGCCTCCAGACTTCACTTGCCAAGGAAAGCGCTGGTGCTCCCACATGGCGGCGTAGAGAATTTCCGGATAGTTCATATCCATAGATAGCTCTACCGCGCCGGTCATGGTATCTACATAAAGTACTTTTTCCCAGGTCAGGCCTCCGTCTACACTTTTGTATACCCCACGGTCTTCGTTTGGTGCATGGAGAGCACCTTGGGCAGCCACATAGAGTATATCCGGGTTGCTGGGATGGATTTGAATTCGAGAGATGTGTTGTGTCTTCTCCAAACCAAGTTTTTTCCAGGTTTTTCCGGCATCGGTGGATTTGTACACCCCATCCCCATAAGAGGTCATAACGCCTCTAGGCGCATGTTCACCCATTCCTACATAGATGATGTTGGGGTTGCTTTCTGCCACTGCCACAGCACCTACAGAGCTGGTACTAAAAAAACCATCCGAGATATTCTCCCAATGTTGTCCAGCGTCACTGGTTTTCCAGAGTCCTCCCCCAGTAGTACCAAAGTAATAGGTAAGTGGATCCTGAACCACTCCAGAAGCAGTTACTGACCTCCCTCCACGGAATGGCCCGATGTTGCGGTATTTTAGAGGAAGGGAGGAGTCAAAAGTTTGGGCATTCGCTGCGAGCGAACTAAGCAGGAATAGGATAAGAAAAATTCTTTTCATTGGGTGGGTGCAGTTGTAGATCTTAAATCTAAGAAAAAGCCGAAATAATGTAGCGTGATTTAAAAAGGAATTGAAGAGGCTGAAAGTCAATCTAAATGTGCAGGAAATTATGCCTCTGAATTCTGATTAGGGTTTTGGGCTTATTTTTCTTCTAAATGCCAACCAAAGCAACCTTTTTTTTGGAGAGTGTAGGCAGGGGAACTTACAGTGTTGGTGTCTAAAGCGTTACACATTGACTCCAAACAAATAACCTACGCCTGCAGAAAGTCCCATGGCTAAGGTTCCCCAGAGGGTAATCCGCCAAATTGCTTTGCTTAGGCTGGATCCACCTGCTTTTGCGGATGCAGCCCCTAGCAGGATGAGAAAAAGCAAGGTAAATCCATAGAGCCAGTATTCCATTCCCGTCACGGGAGCCAAAAGGACCAAAGCTAAGGGCAAAATACCTCCTACCGTAAACGAGGCGCCAGATGCGAAAGCTGCTTGAATCGGTTTTGCTTGATTCATTTCATTGATCCCCAACTCATCTCTTAGGTGCGCACCTAAGGCATCCCTTTCGGTAAGTTCAAGGGCTACCTGCCGCGCTGTTTCTTTTTTTAGCCCCCTCATTTCATAAATCTGCGCTAACACATGCAACTCCTGCTCAGGATAATCTCTGAGTTCCTTGATTTCCCGTTCTTTATCTGCCTTTTCAATATCTGTCTGAGAGCTTACGGAAACATATTCCCCCGCAGCCATAGACAAGGCGCCCGCCACTAAGCCTGCTACAGTGGCCAACACGATGGGTTCACGGCTGGTACTTGCCGCTGCCATTCCGATGGCAAGGCTGGAGATGGAAATGATGCCATCATTGGCACCCAATACCGCCGCTCTCAGCCAATTACTTCTGTGGAGGTAATGGTGATCCAGGTAGTTCTCAAGGGTAAGATTTCTTTCTCGCATGGAATGCTTTGCGTATTTAAATTCTATTTTTCACAATTTCCTCCATCACCCAATTGGTCCGTGCTGCAGAGATTCCGGTGCTGGGACAATTTCCTTTGCCGAGTAATTCTTCTACGATACTTTGGATTAGGGGTCGTTGGATGTGATGGGGAAGTTCTAGGTGAAAATGAAGTGGGGTTTTATTCGGTCGAAGAAGTGCAAATGCCCCTTCTCCAAATGTTGCGAAACGAATTTGTCCTTTAGACCCGTCAATCACTATTTCGTCAATTTCTGAGGTGGCTGAGGTGGAAAAACACCAGTTTCCAGTACCGATTACCCCGTTTTCAAAGACAAAGCTGCCTGTTACCAAGTCTTCGGCAGGATAAGCCTTTGCTTGGTTGGTGGAAAAGCCGGTTGCATGTGTGATTTTACCAAAAAAGAAGTCTAGTAAGTCCAGTTGATGGGAGGCTAGGTCGTAAAAATAACCGCCCCCTGCGATTTCGGGAAGGACACGCCAATTTTCTTTAGAGTTGCTCACCAAGTTGGGTGTAAGGACTTGCTTCAGGTTGATGTGTACCGTTCTCACATCCCCAATTTCACCTGTTTCCAGGAGCTCCTTGATTTTAACAAAATGAGGAAGCTTTCTTCGGTAATAGGCGACAAATAAGGGTGCTTCTGCTTTTTCGCAGGTCTGAATCATTTGCAGGCATTCGGTATAGGTGCGTGCCATAGGCTTTTCCACATACACGGGCTTTCCCGCCGCTGCTGCCAGTTGGGTGAGTTCCAAGTGTACATGTGGAGGAGTGGCAATGTAAATGGCATTGACTTCTGGATCTTGGATAAGGTCTGCAGCATTGCTATACCATTTGGGAACGCCATGACGCAATGCATAGTCTTGGGCTTTTTCTGGATCTCGCCGCATAACAGCCACCAGCTTGCTGTGTAAGATCGTGTTCATCGCCGGTGCGGATTTGAGTTCGCACACTTTGCCCACGCCTAGCACTCCCCATCGGACTTCTGTAGCTGAAAATTTTTTCATTGTAGCAAGGGTAGAAAAAAATAGACTGGGATTTTCCTTTCCCAGTCTATTCAAATGAAAGTTTATTCTTCAGAAGCTGCTGGTCTGGGCTTCATCTTTAAGCTATCTGCAGGATGTGTGGCTGCAAGCAGCGCCATTTGCTCTTTGGCCCAATCAACCAACACTTTCCGGTTGGCATCGGAAAGATTGGCTTCAGGATGTAGGCCCAGGTACGTGTAGGATGGGAGTGGCATTTCTTTCTCTTCCACCATTTCTATGATCTCTTCAAACTTATGATTTTGCACCCGAAGCGGCAGCGAGGT
>CAMBMU010000062.1 GCA_945868725.1 Spirosoma fluviale | reverse complement strand
ACACACTGTTCTTGAGTGCCAAAATCCTGTATAAATTCTAATATTCCCATGAATACAAGATACTAAAATTGTCTCAATCTAGGAAATCACTCTTGTAAGGGGGAGTAGCACCACCTGGTATCCAAACATTTAACTGGTCATTAAGAAATTTAACACCATAATTATTGGTTAGGAGAGCCCAAGATGCGACTCCCCCTTCTTAAAGTGATTTCCTAGATTGAGACAATTTTAGTATCTTGTATTCATGGGAATATTAGAATTTATACAGGATTTTGGCACTCAAGAACAGTGTGTTGCAAAGCTCGAGGGCCTCAAATGGAAAAATGAGCCAGTTTGTTCGTATTGCGGAAGTAAAAAATCTACCAAACGAAAGAATTCAATTCGTCATCAGTGTCATAGCTGCAATGCAACTTTCAGTGTTCTAGTAGGCACTATAATGGAATCAACCAAACTACCTTTACCTAAATGGTTTTTAGCAATGTTCTTGATTCTTAATGCTAAGAAGGGTATTTCCTCACTGCAACTATCTCGAGATTTAGGAATAAATAAGAATTCTGCCTGGTATCTACAGAAAAGACTAAGACAAGCAATGAATGAAGATAATCAGATCTTAAAAGGATTGGTTGAAGCTGATGAATCTTATGTAGGCGGTTCTTTGACCAACAAGCATGAAAAATTAAAAGTGGATCGGTCTTACAACCAGTCTGGCATGGAACATAAAATACCAGTTTTGGGAATGATTGAAAGGAAAGGCAAAATAATTGTCAAAGTGCTTAATAAAGCCTGGGGAAATGAAATAAAGCCTATTTTGAAGGAAATAGTGACCAAAGATAGTGAGTTGATCACAGATGGTTTTGGAGGGTACAAAGACCTTGGGAAGTATTTTGCAAACCATGTTGTGCTGAATCACACTAAGAAAATTCGAAAAATTGGAGTGTACCATACTAACACTATTGAAGGGTTTTGGTCCATGCTAAAAAGGGCAATCTTAGGACAGTATCACAAAATCACCCTCACTCATTTACAGGATTATCTAAACGAAATAGCCTTTAAATACAACTATAGAAATCCAGAAACAGCTTTTAATACACTTTTATTCAATGGATTGAGAAAAGATTTGTCTTTTCGTAGGAAATCACTTTGTCAAGGGGGAGTTGCCCCAACTACGACTTTGCACCCTTTCTGCCGAAAGGCAGGTCTCATTGGATTTAAAGGAGTTTCAGCTTTGTTACTTCTTTATTTATTGGGTATACTCGTGCTTTCAGAACAAATTCACCATGTCTACCAAATTAACTGAAACACTTCAACTCCCTTGTGGGGCTACATTAAAAAATCGATTAGGTAAATCCGCCATGAGTGAAAACATGGGTTCCCGTGGCTATACTTCCAATGAAAAGTTTAATCGACTGTATGCCCGCTGGGCAGAAGGAGGAATAGGGCTGCTAATTACAGGGAATGTGATGGTGGATCGATTTGCCTTGGGAGAAGCGCACAATGTGGTTATTGAACAAAGAATTCAAGATCCGAATTTGCCACTTTGGGCAGCAGCTGGAAAAAAGGAGGGAACACACATCTGGGTGCAACTCAATCATCCGGGCAAGCAATCTCCCAAATTTCTAAGTAAAGAGCCGGTAGCACCTTCTGCAATACCACTCAAAAAGCCTTTGGATCGCTTATTCAATACTCCAAGGGAACTTACTGAATCGGAGATATTCGACATCATTGCACGCTTTGCTTATGCCGCAAAAGTATGCAAGGAAAGTGGCTTTACGGGAGTACAAATACATGGCGCACATGGGTATTTGGTTAGCCAGTTTTTATCTCCCACGCACAACCAGCGAAACGACCAATGGGGAGGTAGCATTGAAAATCGGATGCGCTTTGTAGAAGAAGTGTATTTAGCCATTCGAAAAGAAGTAGGAGCTGCTTTTCCGGTAGGGATAAAGCTCAATTCTGCGGATTTTCAAAAGGGAGGATTTACCCAAGAGGATTCCATGTCCGTTGTCAAACGCTTATCTGACTTAGGGATGGATTTGATTGAAATATCGGGGGGTACCTACGAAACTCCTGCGATGATGGGCGCGAAAGTAAAAGCTTCCACCCGAGCTAGAGAGGCTTACTTTTTAGACTATTGTGAGGAGGTACGAAAGCTTGTTTCGTCCCCACTGATGCTTACGGGTGGCTTTAGATCCTTGCAAGGCATGGAGGAAGCACTGGCTACTGGTGCCTGCGATCTGATAGGAGTGGCTCGTTCACTCGCTATTCAACCCGATTTCCCAAATCAACTTTTGTTAGGCGCTACAGTAACTAGCCAGGTAAAGCCATTGACTACGGGTTGGAAATTCCTAGATAAGACCTTCCCCTTGGAAATCATTTGGTACACCGACCAACTACACCTGATGGGGGAAGGGAAGGAGCCTAATTTGAAGAAATCAGCACTGGGCTCGGTGTGGACTATGGTCTACAAACTTGGTAAAAATGCCATTAAAAAGGTAAGGTAGTCCAACTTCTTACCTGCCTAAGAGCATGGTCCGTGTGATCTGCTGGTTGTTATTTTGCAAGCGGGCATAATATATTCCGGGAGGATAGCCTTCATTTTCAAAGGTAATTTTGTGATTCCCTGGTGTCACCTCTTTGTCAAGCAGCGTTTTTATAAGTTTCCCTTCTGTGGAAAAAACCTGAATCAACACATAGCCACCTTGGGTTTGGTACGATAGGGTAGTTGAAAACTGGAATGGATTGGGATAGTTGGTCAGGACAAGAGTGGTTTCGCTGCTCGGATATACATCAGGATTACTGGATACGCAGGGTGCTGAACTTTTGATGACTTGAAGGTTTTGAAAATTTTTCAACATCACGTTCTCCAAGGTGATATCTGGAACACAAAACCACTGCTTGAGTAGGGATGCATAAACCGATCTAAAATCGAATTGCATGGGAACATTGTCGGAGGCGGAGGTAATTAGCGGGATTTCAGGACTATTTCCTAAAATATCAGGTTTTGCATAGTGGCCAAAAACGAACAAGGGTGCGGCAGCTCCGTGATCTGTGCCGCCACTACTATTGGACTTTATTCTTCGTCCAAATTCTGAGAAAGTCATCCCAATGACACGCTTGTGTGCATTTAGAAAGGTAAGATCATCCATAAAGGCTTTAATGCCCTCAGAGACTCTTTTTAGCAATAAGGCATGAGCGCCTGTATCGGTGGCAGAGGCAATAACTTGCTGGGCATGGGTATCAAATCCTCCCAAACTGACCATGTAAATCCGCGTTTTTAGACCACCTGCAATTAGTCGTGCGACAATTTTCAGTTGATCCGCTAGGGAATTACCAGTAGGGTATCCAGAAAACTGCTTGGTAACTTTGGCAGCTGCATTTTTGATCGCAGCTCCATATTGTGTGGTCTGCTGAGCCACTTGACGGATGTAGGTAAGCTCTTTTCCCCCTCGAGTATTCGGAGAGGCTCCTTGGATACCATTGATGAGGTTGTAGAAATTTACCGGGTCAGAAATCGCCATTCCCATATTGACAGAGGGTCCTTGCATGGCAGGGGAGACGAAGGATCCGATTTGGATAGCCAATGGATCTGGCATCACTGCATTGGGATAACCGGTAGGAAATCCATTATATTCTTCCGCCAAATAGCGTCCAGTCCAGCCAGAGTTGACATACTGATTGGACTCGGAGGCACTCATCCAAATATCTGTGGCTCTAAAATGTGAGAAGTTGGGCTGTGGGTAGCCAACAGACTGGATGACCTGCAATTTTTCCTCGTTGAAAAGGGTTTGCAAACCCGTCATGGAGGGGTGAAGTCCCGTGAAGCTTGTCCCATTGAGTTTGAGTAGCTTGTTTTTGGGGAGAATGATGTTGGAACGTGCATTGGCCAACTTATCGTATTGATCAAAGGGAATCACGGTATTTAAGCCATCGTTGCCACCATTGAGTTGGATGATGACCAAGACGTGGTCCGTTTCAGTAGGAGCCTGGGTGAGTGCCGATACCAATGGGGATTCTGCAAAAGCCTTGAAAGTCAATCCATTGATCAAGGCAGGAAAAACGATTCCTGCAGGTCCAAGTGTTTGTAAAAATTCCCTTCTCTTCATGATAGCTGGTATTCAGGGAGGTTCATTAGATAGCTAAACATCGAGTTTAATCGACTTAAAACCATGTTTCGGGCCACCACATTGGTTGGATTGGCTTTGTAGCTTGTCCATGCATCGGTCCAATAGGAATCGGTGGATTGACCTGACAACAAAATACCTTTTAGAAATTGAATTACTTCTGGTGTCAAATCAATGGCGCAGAGATGGGTCACCGTATCACGAATCAAGAGGTTCGGATTACCAGGACTGGAAAGTGCATTGACATAGGTGAGTACATCAATGAAGATTTTTTTACTGTTTCGGGTGTATCCTGAAGTAAGCAGGATATTCATGAATTGGTTTCTCCGTGGCAGCGTATCTGAATTGATCCACAACTCATGAAATTGAGGTGCCTGGTAATATGCGGGCCAACCTGCGACGCTGGGAGGATCAGCCAAATTTTGCTGCATATTGGAGGACTGTGTTCGAATGTAGTCGAACATGAGGTATTGATTTGCGAAGTCAGTGGAATCCGGAAATTGCATTTTAAATTCTTTGCATAGGCCCACGCAATAATCCAGAGGGCTTTTGATCATTCCAGCTACATTCACAGAATCATAAAAATGCGTACTACTGAATAGCAGTTCAAGAACAGGTTTTACTTCATAATTTTTCGCTCTGAAAAGATTGGCCATGGGCAGGATTACATTTGCCTCTGTGGCTGCATCTATTTCATAGTACACAAAAAATCGGTAGAGTTTTCGACACAAGTAAAGTGCTGTTTCCTCTTGTAAAAACAGCATGTCGATCAATTCTTCTGTTTCCTTTGCCCCATTAGCGCCGGTCTTACCCAGGATTACTTTATTTTGGTAGTAGGTAGAAAACTGTTTGTTGCCGGTATCGTGTCGGTTGGGATCAAAAGCGGAAGAGATTGTGGTGGCGTTTATCGTGTAGCCTGTCAACACACGAGCTGCTGCTCTGACATCTGCTTCGGTATAAAACACAAGCGGACCCTTACCCAGCGTAAATAGCTCCTGCAATTCCCGCGCATAGTTTTCATCAGGTGCATTTTTATTGTTCTGGTAGCCATTGAGGTACCGGAGCATGGCGGGATCCTTGGTTATTTCTAGGACTAACTCTTTGAAATTGCCCAAGGCATACTTTCGCAAGAGGCTGTAATACCGATACATGTATCGAGCATCATTTACATCCACCGCTTCTGTGGCAAAGTGGTTGTGCCAAAACAAAGTCATCTTCTCATGTACTGAGGAAGTCTGCTGAATGAGATTTCCTAGCCACCAGGATTTTAAGGAACTGTTTCTTCGTCCATTGGCATTCCCATCGTAGGGAGCATTTACCCAGGTTTGCCCGGCAGGTACTGTAGGATCTGAAAAACTGGTATCGTTGTAATTGTTGACAGGAGGGAGGGGAACCGGGCTCGGGCTCACTAGTAACTGTACCACCTCAACCATGCTCTTGCCCTTCCAGGCATTGATATCCTCCTGCTTGAATCCAAATAAAGTACGCCGAAGCAAGTGTCGAAGGGTAGATTCATCCCATGCAGCAGCAAATTGCTGCAAACCAGCCATGGTTCTATACTTACCTTGCTCGCTAGTCTTAACTTTCTTAGACCTTTGAAGTACCTTCGGTTTTTTCATCCAGATGGCAGAATTTAGCTAAATATTATGATTATCCGCAATCATGCCAGTAGCTCAGCTCGCCTATTTAAAACTGCGGATAATCGTTGACAGACCACAGTCAACGGTCCACAGCTCACCTAATTGAACCTCAAACCTTTTTTTCTCTGGTTAGTGGTGAAAAAGCGGATAATCAGATTAAATATAAAAGCTAAACTCATTTGATTCGCATTCAGTATATTAAATCATAATTAAATTTTATATCTCCAATTACAGACAATGCATCAGATGGATATTTTTGGAGGGAACAAGCTAGAAATTGGATAAAAAAAAGGCCTGAAAAAATTCAGGCCTTTTGATTCTAACCAAGTGTGAACTCCGGCAAGTATTTAATTTTTCCTCCTTCCATGGCTGATTCATGCGCCAGGATACCTACACAGGTGATGTTGGCAGACTGAGCTGCATCTGGGTAGGGAGCTCTATCTTCCTCAAGTGCAGTTAGGAACTCATGTACGAGGTGGGGGTGAGAACCACCATGACCTGAGCCCTGAATAAAGGATAGATGCTGGTTGTCGTCCGAATCGTACACGCCTTGTTGCGTAAAGGAGGCAATTTCGGCTGGCAGCAAGTGAGCATAATCCGGGATTTTAACCCGTTCAGGCGATTCCCCAGTATGAATCACCGAATCTTCATGCTCGATTAGCGTCCATTCAAAGGATTTTTTGGAACCATACACATCAAAGCTCTCTCGGTACTGGCGTGCGGTATTGAATAGGGAACGCGTCACTTCAGCAGCTAAATCCGAATCTTTGAGTTTGATATGGCAAGTTTCGATGGCAAAAGGAGAGCCATATTTCGGAATCAGGGCTTCATCAATTCTTCCTGATCCCAAGCAAGAAACATATTCAGCCTGCCCTTTAGGCAAAGCCAATACAGGTCCTACGCAGTGTGTCGCATAATGCATAGGAGGGAGGCCTTCCCAATAACCTGGCCATCCAGCCATTTCCTGCTGGTGGGAGGCGCGGAGAAACTGGATTTTACCCAAGTCACCTTTCTCGTACATTTCCTTTACAAATAGGAATTCACGGCTATAAATAACCGTCTCCATCATCATGTAAGTCAGACCAGTGGATTTGGTCAATTCCACGATTTGACGGCATTCTTCTACCGTTGTAGCCATCGGAACAGTACAGGCTACATGCTTTCCTGCCTTCAAAGCCTTAATGGATTGCTCTGCGTGGTTTTGAATGGGAGTATTGATGTGTACCGCATCGATGTTGGGATCCTTCAACAATTCATCGTAGTCGGTGTATACCTTTTCGATGCCAAAGGCTTTGCCAATTTCGTCGGCCTTCTCTTGATTTCTTTGGCATATCGCATACATGTTTGCCAATGGATGCTTTTGGTATATGGGGATAAACTCTGCGCCAAAACCTAAGCCGATGATGGCAATGTTGATTGGTTTTTTGCTCATGGGAGGGAGAATGGATTTGGGTTAAAAAAGAAGTGTTAATTTTTTATGATTATCCGCAATTATGTCAGTGGATTAAGATTTGTTTGAACTACTGCGGATAATCGTCGACAGACGACTGTCCACAGTCCACAGCTCACCTAAATGAACTTCAAGCCTTATTTTCTCTCTTTACTGGTAACAAAGCGGATAATTAGATATTTTTTTAATTCTAGGTCAATAGAAAGGGAAGCAATTTCAGGAGGAGGCCCATTTTTTGAGAAACTCAAGGCCCTCCTTAGCAAATCCATCCTGACTCGGTGCTAAGGGCTTCCAGATGCACACTGCGCCTGCTAATTCCTTCACTTGAGGGGTAAAGCTTTCGATGGAGATCGTACCACGGTAATTAATGGCTTCTAGGCCTCGCTTCCATGCCGCCCAGTTCGTCTGTCCTGTTCCTGGAGTGCCTCGGTAATTTTCAGAAACCTGCACGTGAATTAATTTATCGCCCACACGACGAATCGCTGACTCCAAGTCAGGTTCTTCAATATTGAGGTGAAAGCCATCTAATACCGCTTTTGCTTGGGGTTCGTTGATGTCTCCAATCAAGCGCATGAGGTCCTCGGAGGTATTGATGAGGTCCGTTTCAAAACGGTTGAGGGTCTCTATGGCCAAGTCTAATCCAAATTCCCCTGCACGACGGCAAACTTTCCTGAGATTGACCACAGCAAGATCCCATTCCACTTTTCGCTGCTCTGGAGCTACTAGTCGCGCCTTTCCTACGGCCGAATACATGGGACCAGCCACAAAACCTGCCCCCAGTTCACTGGCTATCTCTAGACAGGAATCCAGGTAGGTAAAGCAGGTCTGGTGAAATGCCGGATCAGCATGCGTCAAATCCCTGCTGGGACCAAAAGCTCCACAGATGATGGCTTTTAAACCCTGATCCGCCATGGCCCTCTTTACGAGATCCAGATCGATCAAGGAAGGATCTTCCACAGGGATTTCGACCGCATCGTATCCAAAGCTTTTGATCTTCGGAAACAAAGCAACTGTCTCTCGATTGAATGGGGAAGTCCAAAGCCAGGTACTTACCCCAAAGGTTACTTCCAAAGCCATGGTTTACTTTCTTACGACCATGATGCCATTCATTATTCTCCAGTGGCCCGGTACGGTACACACAAAAGGATATTCTCCTGGCTCGGTTGGTGCAGTAAATACCAAGGTTTCTTTGCCTTCGGGACTAACTAGCACAGTAGCAACAATCACTTCAGGGATTTCAGGCACATAATTGAGTTCTGCTCCTTTTGGATTTTTTGCCAGTTCATCTGCTGCCTTTCCAATCACTTCCATGCTTCCTTTTTTACCGATTACGAGGTTGTGCTGCATGAAATCTAGGTTTTCAAAGTCTATGGTCACCTGGGTACCTGCCTGAACCGTAAAGGAAGGCTTGTCAAATTTCATTTCGTGAGGAATTACACCCAATTTGATGGTGGTGGTTCCACTCGTATTGGTTAGGGTAGGTAAACTAGCTACCAGAGCCAATTCCGAACCCGGTTTCTTGAGTGTCAGTATCGAACTTTTGCTCAATCTACCCCCAAACCACCAGTTGCCTTCGTACTTGCCGACCACATTTTTGCTGTCGTTGGATCCCACTCGAACCTTATTAGGGCGAAGCGGCTGGGTAAATAGTCCATTTGTCTTGCCTTTGGCGATTTCTTCTCCATTGATTTGAAGGGAAAGGGTACCGTCTGCCACTAGTGTCGCATCTACAACAAACTGAGTAGTAGGAAGGGCTTTTTTGGAACTAATGATGGTGAGCTTATCCTGCTGGGCAACCGCAAAATGAAGGGCATCCTGGTAAATGTAGAGGCTGTAGCCATTCGTATTGTTGCCTTGAGCCATCAGTACGCCTTCAAGTGGATTGTCTCCCTTAGAAAGAATGAAACGAACTCCAATTTCCTTTCCTGTTACATCTGGAGGGAATAAAATGCTGTTTCGCTGATCCAGTGGGTATTGTTCAGCTACCAAGCTTCTGCTGATTCGGTCGGGTAGTGGGAGAGGAGTTTCTCCAGATGCTTGAACTGCTGCTTTTGAATCTCGCTTCGCAAATTCGGAAGGATGAGTCAATACAGCTGCAAATATGGCTTGCGGTAAGAATGCATCCTTGCCATTTTCTTCCAACTTGGCTTCATCCATCAATTTCTTTGCTGCCTGAGAGGATGAAGGCATTTCAGAAAGGGCTAAGAAGGCTTCTTTTCGAGTATGCAAATCAGCATCTCGTAACAAGCTGCTGCTAAGAATCGCTTTGGAAGAGGCTTCATTTCGTGGAAGAACGCGTAGCGCATTTTTGCGTACCGCTGCAGATGGGTGGTTGAGTGCTTTCAACACAGCATCGGTAGCATCTTGATTTTTTCCAGTCAACTCTCCCAAACCATGTAGTGTCCACAAGGCATTGATTGCGGGACCATTGATGCCAACCTTGTCTTGGTTTTGGTTTTCGATAATGGAATACAAGTCGGAAAGTATGGACTTTTCTTTTCGCTCTACAATCAAACGCTGGGCAGTCATTCTCCAGAAGAGGTTGTCACTTTTCAGTGCTTCGATAAGTTTAGCTGGCTTCGCATCCTTCAGGTCAAACGTTTTGGAGTTCTTGCCTCCCTTGTAACTGATTCGGTAGATACGACCATGCTTGCTATCCCGAAGGGGATTGATGTAAGCATTTCCATTTCCATTTTCAAAACCACGTGGGGTAGGGTTGTGCTGAATGATAAAATCGTACCAATCCGCTACCCAAAGCGCTCCATCAGGACCCACTTCAGCATGTACTGGTGAAAACCATTCGTCTGAGCTGGCTAGGATATTGAATCCATTTTTCTCTTTGTAGCTCGATCCATCTGGATTGATCATGGCTTTGTGGAGAACACGTCCTGTCGGTTCAGCTACGAAGGCTACACGGTTCCAGTAGGATTCAGGGAAGCTACGTGCAGTGTAAAAATTGTGACCAGCTGCTGCGGTGTAGCCTCCAAACCAATCTACTTGACGTAAGAAAGGAGTGAGGTGAGGCATGTCGTAGTGGCTATCGATGCCATGTACGGTATTGGCTGACCCTTGGAAGATGGGACGCTTTAGGTACTTGTTGGCCATGGAAAAATACACGCTGTGTTGTCCATTGGCAGTGGAAAGGAAGGTCTCAAAATCTTCTGTAAAGCCCAATCCCCAGGTATTGTTAGATGAATTACCTAAGTATTCCAATTCACTAGCATTGGGAGTAAATCGGTAAACGCCTTGTCCAAAGGAATGGGATTTTCCACCCACTTCACCATTGAAACCAGAGTAGCCCAATACTCCCCAAATTTTGTTATCGAAGCCATACTTGAGGTTGGAAGGACCCGCATGGGTATCACTTTTGCCCCAGCCGGTAATGACTACTTCTCTGACATCAGCTACATCATCCCCGTTAGTGTCTTTTAGGAACACAAAATCTGGAGCCATGGAGATTAGAATGCCTCCATTAACTGCCATGATGGAAGTGGGGATGTTCAAATTCTCTGCAAAAACGGTGACTTTATCGGCTTTGCCATCACCATCGGTGTCTTCCAAGATTTTGATTCTGTCGTTGCCACCCTCGGTGCGTACCTCATTTGGATAATCAACTGTTTCAATCACAAACAGCCTTCCACGCTCATCCCAAGCCATTGCCATGGGATTGATGATCATGGGCTCGCTCGCAAACAATTCCATTTCAAATTCGATAGGAAGCTGTACCAACTTCATGCTTTCCTCTGGAGAGAGGGGCAACTGAAAGCGTGGTGCTGGATCACGTTTTTCGTAATTGGGAATTTCTGCGTCCTGAAACTGAGGTGTAGGAATTTTATAGTCGGCTAGGAGTTTGGTTACTTTATCGCCTACTGCCCAAAGGATACCGTTCGCTAGCAATTCATGAAATTCTGGCTGCTTCCAAGTTTCCTCGTTGTGGCCATATGCCGTGTAAAATACACGTCCTTCACCTTCGTTACGGATCCAGGTATAAGGTTCTTTTTTATCGCCCTCTTTTCGCTCCATCAGCACCTGAATGTCAGGATTGATTTGGCTATGAACATACGTTTCATCCCAAGTTTCAAACTCACTGATTCCCTGTAAGATAGGATGCTTTGCATCAAGTAATTGTGTAGTAAATCTACCCGTGCCATGTGTACTAAATTGTCCACCGACAGCTTGTACATACCAGTCCGAGTTTCTAAAGCAGAAGGAGCCACTATGCAATGGAATCAAGGCCTTTCCACCTTGAACAAAAGATTTAAGTGCTGCTTCTTGCGAAGTGGAGATGGAATCATGGTTGGCATAGATGAGTAGGCCATCGTAGTTCTGAAGTATCTCGTCCTTCAGATCATTTGGATCTGCTGTATAGGTGAGATTGATGCCTTTTTGAAACAAGGGAGTCGAAATGTACATCATCAATTTTTCGGTATTGTGATGGTCACTGTCGTGTCCCAAGACCAAAATCTCCACGCGACGTGGTTCGGTCATCGATAGAAAAGCGTTCTTTTTGCCGCAGGCAGAAACTAAAAGAACTAAGATCAAGGAAAGAAGGCCAATAGGTCTCCAAATCATGCTAGGGCGCATAGGCTGGGTTTGGTTAATTTGATGTAAATATTCATCATTTATCTGGTGAAAGTCTCACTCTTTTATCTTAAATTTTGACTGTATTCATTCACAAAAATGAGCATATTCGAAGATTAAAGTAAAGATACAGTGAAAGAACCCGTTCAGAAATCTCGAATTCCAGCAGGAAAAGCCTTTGTAATCCAGGAACTCGTAGCGCCTTACTTTGATGTGAATTGGCATTTTCATTCTGAATATCAGCTATTTGTGGTGCTTAAGGGTAGGGGAACACGCTTTGTGGGAGACCGTACCACTTCCTTCAAAGAGGGCGACTTGGTGTTGACGGGTCCAAATTTGCCTCATTTATGGAAAAACGATAAAGCGTATCATGATTCGACAAATGGACTAGAAACCCATGGAATTGTGATTTATTTTCCAGATAATTTCTTGAATAATTCTGTTTTTGAACTGGAAGAATTGGAGGGGATAGCCAAGTTGCTGCAACTCTCCAAACGAGGAATAGAAGTAACGGGCGAAACCAATCTCCGGATCACCCAATTAATGCAGGAATTGCTTGAATTGAAAGGATTGGCAAGGATCCAGCAACTTCTTCATTTATTGGATGTATTGGCTCAGTCCCAGGATTACCAGTTGATTACTGATGCTGGCTACCTCAATACGAATAAGGAATCTGAGAAAGACCGGATGGGACAAGTGTATGAATATGTGATGCAACATTACTCATCCAAAATTACGCTGCAAGAGGTAGCGCAATTGTGCAATCTATCCGTTTCTGCCTTTAGTCGGTATTTCAAATCCCGTGTCAACAAACCCTTTTCCGATTTTTTGACTGAAGTTCGAATTTCACATGCATGTAAATTACTGCACGAAAGCGATCAGAATATCAGTGAGATTGCCTTTTCCTGTGGTTTTTATACCCTTTCCAATTTCAATAAGCTTTTTCGCGAGCGGCTACACAAATCCCCCAAAGAATACCGGAAAGAGTTTCAGGCCTCTCGTTTTTTGTAGGCCAATTCTACTTAAAAACTTAGAATGGATATTTTTGCAAATTAATTTCCCAGAGCCAAGGTAGAATGTAATAGACCATCAAGGTGAGTAGAATGATGGAAAGGATATTTAGCCAAAGACCGGCCTTGACCATGTCTTTTATTTTTAAATACCCAGGACCGAATACAACCGCATTGGGTGGTGTAGCGACTGGAAGCATAAAGGCACAACTTGCAGCGAGAGTCGCTCCAACCATCAGTCCAAAGGGGTGCACATCCAATTTGATGGCTACAGAGGCCAAAATAGGCAGTAACATGGAGGCAGTAGCGACATTTGAAGTAACCTCAGTGAGGAAATTCACCGCAGCCACGATGATCAACAATAGCACAAAGAAACTTACCCCTTCGATCAGGCTTAAATGTTGACCAATCCAATCTGCCAAACCTGTTTCTTTAAACCCTTCCGCCAAGGCTAATCCACCTCCGAAAAGAATCAAAACGCCCCAAGGAATTTGTTCAGCAGTTTTCCAGTCCAAAATACGCCCTTTGTGCTCGTTCTTACCAGAAGAGGGGAGAACTAGTAGGAGCAATACACCGATCAGAGCAATAATCGTATCGTCTAATGCAGGGAGAAGCGGTGCCAATAAGAAGCTACGGGTAATCCAAGAAAAACAAACAATTCCAAATACTATCAATACCGTCTTTTCCTCAAATGTAATTTTCCCGATTTTGGACAGCTGCTCTTGAATTACCGATTTGGCTTCAGACAATTGAAATTTTTTGGGGAGAGGGTTACCAAAATTCACCAGGTAAAACCAAGCTATTGCCATCAATACCACGGTAAAAGGAAAAGCAAAAAGCATCCACTCGTTGAAATCAATGGTGTAGTTGTACAATTTTTCTACCACAGCACGAAGAATGTTATTAGTGGGCGTTCCAATAAGGGTTGCCATTCCACCAATGGAGGCAGCATAGGCGATACCTAACAATATATTTTTGGCCAAATGAGTGGATAGAATTCCATTTTCATCGCCTAAATGGTGTTTGAACTGCCCAATAACAGCCAATCCGATGGGCAGCATCATCAATGCTGTCGCAGAATTGGATATCCACATAGATAAAAAGCCTGTCGCAAGCATAAAACCCAGAACAATACGTCTTAAATCAGTTCCTAATAAATTTATTATGTTAAGTGCAATACGTCTATGCAATCCCCATTTCTCAATGGCAGTCGCCAAGAGAAAACCTCCCATGTAAAGCAATACCGTGGGATCCATGTAATTGGATGAAACCTGCTTGATGGAAAGCACACCAAGCAAAGGAAGTACAACTAATGGAAGTAATGCGGTACCTGCAATCGGAACAGCTTCGGTGATCCACCAGATTGCCATCCACAGCGTGAGTCCAAGCATCAATTTTCCTTCGGGAGCGAGACCAGGAGTATCTGCTAAATAATACAGCAGAAAAAAAGCGAGAGGTCCTGCGATACGTCCAAATGTTGGCAACCAATTATTCATAGGAGAAGAAGTTCGAAGTGAGGATGGAAATAGAAAGAAGGAAAGCTACGGTAGGTTTATAGATTTTGTATGGGGTAGTCAAGATCGAATCCCTAAGAGGAGCTGTGGGCATCAACTCTAGGACTGTCTTAAGATCGTACCGAGTGGTGGTAAGGAATGAGGATAGATACAGGTCTTAAATCTTTATTTAACATAATATAAATTATACAACAAGTTTTCTTCTATATTACCCTATTTTACACCTAGAGATCATAAATATCATTTTATTACGGATCAATCCCATCCAAACTAATAGCTAATTCCCAAAATATTGATGACTGTCAATTGTTACCATTTTCTATTTGATATTAATTCTATTAAAAATTAGTGGTTATACTCAATCACTGCTTTAATGACGCCAGGACTATACAAAGAAGTAAATGTTTCTTCTAGGTTCTCAAAGGCTAATCGATGGGTGATGTAGCCCTCCATATTTAAAACACCAGAGGTAAGTAGTCCAATTATTTTTTGAAAATCTTCTGCTACAGCATTTCGGGTAGATTTGAGGGTAATTTCTTTACGATGGAAATAAGGATCATGAAAAACGATGTCTCCAATAAAAAGTCCTACATATACTATTGTGCCTCCCGGTGAGACGTATTCAAAACAGTTTTCCATCGATTCCTTATTGCCAGTAGCATCAATAACTATTGTAGGAAGATCACCATTCAAATTTGTTTTCAAGTCATCAACTACATTTTCATCTGCTAACAAGGTGATTACACCTGGATATTTATGGCTCACAAAGTCAAGTCGTAGTTGGTTTGTATCAAGCACAACCATTCGGGAACTTTTCAATAATCCCATAGCCAAAACTGCTATTCCAATCGGCCCTGCCCCAATGATCAACACTATATCATTGGGCGTCACCTCGGCACGCTCGATAGCATGGCTGCCTATGGCTATCGGTTCAATTATAGAAATCAAATCAAGCGATAAGCCATTGGCTTGGAATACCAAATCTGCATTATAAATAAAAAACTCTTGCATTGCGCCATCTTCATGGACTCCAAAAACGGAGAGTCCGCTTCCACAATTTGTTTTTCCTCTTTTGACAGCCTGATCAATAATTGTGTTTCGATAAGGCATTATTGTACAATAATCTCCAATCTTCAAATGGCTTACTCCTTCTCCTAGCTCGATCACTTCTGCAGCTATTTCATGACCTAAAATTCGAGGGTAAGTGAAAAAGGGCTGTTTAGCATTGTAAGCGTGGAGGTCTGTTCCACAAACACCAAGTCTTTTGACTTTCAAAAGCACTTCACCACTTTCAGGTTTTCCGGGGTGGTCTTTTCTAATTCTAATGAGTTCACCCGGATTTTTGAGTACTATCGATTCCATATTAGCTTGTCAATTTTACTTAGTAATTGTGTTCTTTTGGATCCTGATGCAACAAAAAAGTGTGTGAAAGTGCGTTTTAAATCATTTTTTGTAAAAGTTAATAACTATCTCTTACAATTCGTGCTCTAGATTGACAGCGTATTAAGGGTTATTGACATATATTTAAAATGAAAACTTCCAACATTGCAACATGAAACCTCATCTGCTCAAAGGGATTAAAGCGGACCTATTCTCAAAGACATTTTCAGGAGGCATAAGGATATATTTTAAGATTTCTAGTTTCAAAAAAAGTAATATGTGTATTCGTTAGTTTGCACGTCGCCAAATGACAGTTTGTGTCAATAGTTTTGTCAAGTGGAAAAGTACTCTTTTCTTTGGTTTAAACGCCTGAGAACATGAAATTAATCCACTTTCTAAACGAATTTCCAGATGAGGAGTCTTGT
>CAMBMU010000061.1 GCA_945868725.1 Spirosoma fluviale | reverse complement strand
AACAACTTGGATCCTGCGGTAGCGCAGCATCCGGAGGAATTGATTACCTATGGGGGCAATGGAGCCGTATTTCAAAATTGGGCCCAGTACCTGCTTACCATGAAGTACCTGTCTGAAATGACCGAGGAGCAGACGCTTCACCTCTATTCGGGACACCCAATGGGGCTTTTTCCTTCCTCCAAAGACGCTCCTCGCGTAGTAGTCACCAACGGGATGATGATCCCCAACTACTCCAAACCGGAGGATTGGGAGCGCTTCAATGCCCTCGGGGTCACCCAATACGGGCAAATGACCGCAGGATCTTTCATGTACATTGGTCCACAGGGAATCGTTCACGGGACCACCATCACCGTGATGAATGCTTTTCGGAAGAAATGGGGATCCCATACCCCACCCAAAGGAAAAATTTTCCTCACCGCAGGCTTAGGAGGCATGAGTGGTGCTCAGCCAAAGGCGGGCAACATTGCAGGTTGCGTCACCCTCTGCGCTGAAATCAACCCTACGGCGGCCCACAAGCGACACCAACAAGGATGGGTAGACGAACTCATCGAAGACCTAGATCTCCTCGTAGCGCGCGTAAAAAAGGCCAAAACTAACCTTGAAGTTGTTTCCATCGCCTACCTAGGCAACGTGGTGGACCTTTGGGAGCGATTGGACCAGGAAGAGGTGCTGGTTGAACTGGGTTCGGACCAAACCTCCCTACACAACCCCTGGGCTGGAGGATACTATCCGGTAAGCCTTTCTTTCGAAGAATCCAACCGCCTGATGGTCGAGGATCCTGAGGCCTTCAAACAAAAGGTGCAGGAATCCTTGCGTCGGCAGGCTGCGGCTATCAACAGCCATGCCCGTAGAGGCACCTACTTTTTTGATTATGGCAATGCCTTCCTACTCGAGGCCTCACGTGCAGGTGCTGAAGTGATGGCCAGTAATGGAATAGATTTTCGCTACCCTAGTTACGTGCAAGATATTCTAGGTCCGATGTGCTTTGATTACGGATTTGGTCCCTTCCGCTGGGTGTGTACCTCTGGGAACCCCGAAGACTTGCGTAAAACGGACCAACTGGCCGCAGAAGTGCTGCAGACGCTCTTGGTAGCTGCTCCTCCATCCATCGCGCAGCAACTTCAGGACAACATCACCTGGATTGAGGAGGCAGAAAAGAATCGACTGGTGGTGGGGTCACAAGCTCGAATCCTCTATGCGGATTCAGAAGGAAGAGCCAAGATTGCCGCGGCCTTCAATGAGGCCCTCGCTGCGGGAAGCATTTCTGCCCCTGTGGTATTGGGTCGGGATCACCACGATGTGAGTGGAACGGATTCCCCCTACCGGGAAACAAGCAATATCTACGATGGCAGCCGATTTACTGCCGACATGGCCATTCACAACGTGATTGGCGACAGTTTCCGAGGTGCCACCTGGGTATCCATCCACAACGGCGGTGGTGTAGGCTGGGGAGAGGTCATCAATGGGGGCTTTGGTCTGGTTTTGGATGGCAGCGAAGAGGCAAGCCGAAAAGTACAATCCATGCTTTTCTTTGATGTGAACAATGGCATCGCAAGACGTGCCTGGGCACGGAATAGCGGCTCCATCGAAGCCATACTGCGTGAAATGGACCGCAGCCCACAATTGCGAGTCACTATCCCGCAACTCGTGGAAGATCGATTTATTGACAAGCTAATCTCCTAAGTGAACCAACCTAAGTCCCCTTTTAACAAAATAGCAAAAGTCTATAATTTTTGTAGATTTGTAGACAAAAAACCAAACCTTTTGTACCCATGAATTTGCATCAGAATCCCTCTCCCTCCCAATGGACCGGAAGAAAATCCAGTGAAGTGGAGTATTGGCACCAGGCGGTACAGACCCTTGCCAACTTGGCTTTTGACGAATCCCAAACTAAAAAGGTGGGCATCCTAGGCTATGCGGGCGAGGAAGGGGTCAAAAGAAACCAAGGACGATTGGGCACCATTGAGGGCCCTGCTTCCATCCGCAAGTGTTTGGGTGCATTGGCACACCATCTTCCAGCTAGCCTTCCCCTTTTTGATTATGGAGATGTGTTTACCTGGGGTGGGGATTTGGAAGCATCCCATCAGGTCATTACTGAACTCACTTACCAACTCTTGCAAAGCGCCCATTTCCCAGTTTGGCTGGGTGGAGGCCATGATTTGGCTTTCGCACAGGGGTCAGCTGTACTGAAGTATTCCCAGGAGCAGGGAAAAAAGTTGGGCATCATCAACTTAGATGCACACTTTGATTTGCGCCCTTTGGTGGATGGCAAGGGACATTCGGGTTCCCCTTTCTACCAATTGGCCAGTAACCATCCAAACGAATTTCACTACCTCGCCCTTGGGATCCAGCGGGCAGCCAATCCCAAGTCACTTTTCCAAGCGGCAGAAAAATTGAATACTAAATTTTTGGTCATGGAGGATTTCCGTTTGAAGCATTGGGAATACATCGAAGAGCAAATCTGCTGGTTTCTAGACCAGGTAGATTCACTTTACCTGAGCGTGGATATGGATGGATTTTCTTCTGCCTTCGCACCTGGAGTTTCCGCTCCTTCGCCGATGGGATTTGATCCTGAGGTTGCATTTAAAGTATTTGACTTGGTTGCCAAAAGCAAAAAATTAATCAGTTTGGATGTGGTCGAACTCAACCCTACCTACGACCAAGACCTGGCAACTGCTCGCCTTGCTGCTCGTTGTGTGGAGTATATTTTAAGGAAGAATTTTGGGTGAGGGGGATTAGGGTATATTAAATTTAAAATAGGAAAATGAATTTTTGAATTATGCTCCGGAGGAGCATTTTGTTAATAGAAAACCTAAAAAATATTTTCGAAGAGCTCCAGAGGAGCGACATAAAAGTTTAAAGTTATTTCGCTCCTCTGGAGCTCTAATCCCATTCATGATTCACATACTATTAACATATTACCCCGCTGGGGCAAGAAGTAGAAGATATATGCCACTCTTGGGGATTAATGTAAATGAAACCAAAAAACGGAGCCTAAAGCAGCTGCTTTAGGCTCTTTTTTACTTTATCTAAATCAAGGTATCCATTTGATTTTCTTAAAATTAGGCTTCCTCTTTTCAAGAAAAGCATCACGCCCTTCCTGGGCTTCTTCGGTCATGTATACAAGTCGGGTGGCTTCACCAGCAAAGACCTGTTGACCCACCATCCCATCGTCGGTTAAGTTCATTGCAAACTTGAGCATCTTGATGGAAGTAGGCGATTTGGCAAGAATCTCTTGCGCCCATTCGTAGGCGGTATCTTCCAATTGATCATGCGGAATGACGGCATTGACCATGCCCATATCCATCGCTTCCTGAGCAGAATAATTCCTTCCTAGGAAGAAGATTTCACGGGCCTTTTTCTGACCCACCATCTTGGCTAAATAGGCCGATCCATAGCCTCCGTCAAAGCTGGTTACATCAGCGTCGGTTTGCTTGAAAATGGCATGCTCCGCACTGGCAAGTGTGAGGTCACAAACCACATGAAGACTATGCCCCCCTCCTACTGCCCAGCCCGGAACCACTGCGATCACTACCTTGGGCATAAAACGAATGAGGCGCTGTACTTCCAAGATATTCAATCGATGGTAGCCATCCTCGCCTACATAGCCCTGGTGGCCTCTGGCGCGCTGATCTCCACCCGAGCAAAAGGCCCATTTGCCATCTTTGGAAGAAGGCCCTTCTCCAGAAAGTAAAATCACTCCAATCGAAGTATCTTCTTGTGCATCGTAGAATGCGTCGTATAGTTCAGCGGTAGTTTTGGGACGAAAGGCGTTCCGTATCTCGGGACGATTAAATGCAATCCGCGCGACGCCATTACACTTTTTATAGGTGATGTCTTCGTATTCCTTGGCCGTAATCCAGTTGATCATGATCGTTTGATTTAAAAATCACATTTTTGTGCAAGTTAACCGAAGCTGACGAAATTTGTTAAGGATACGGTTTCCTTTCTCATCTCCACCACGCGTATGTTTCAACTTCGCTACCAGTCTTACCAGTACAGCAAAAGCCGGCCCCTCCCCAACTTGGAGGAACTTCCGGAATTTGCTCAGGAGGCCTTTATCTTCTGCAAGGACTGGCTAGATGGAAAGGATAGCTTTGTGCAGATGACCTCTGGCTCTACGGGAACACCCAAACTTCAGGAAATCACCCGACAGCAGCTAGTGGCCAGTGCAAGCGCTACTGGGGCATTTTTTGGGGTAGATTCCGAGTTTAAACTGCTGTGCTGCCTCAACCCTGCCTATATCGCAGGAAAGATGATGCTGGTGCGCGCATTGGTTTGGGATTGCCCAATCACCTTGGTGGAGCCTAGTGCAAACCCGCTGCTAGGCCTGGAAGAGCAATTTAGCTTCGTTGCGCTAGTTCCTCTGCAGGTGGAAGCAGGTTTGTCCGAGGAGAAGAGCAGAAAACTACTCCAGTCCATCCCCCAAGTACTGATCGGAGGAGCCGCTTTACCCCATAAAATCCAACAGGAGCTGGTTCAACAGGGAATTCGAGCATGGCAATCCTTTGGAATGACCGAAACTGTCTCGCATATCGCGTTGGCCCCCATAGGAACTGGAGAATTGATATTCCAAACCCTACCTGGGGTAGAAATCGGTGTAAGTGAAAATCAATGCCTTTGGATCCAATCGACTATGAGCGGGTCTGCAAAAATACAGACCAATGATAGTATTGAACTTCGGTCAAAAAACTCCTTTGTATGGTTGGGCAGAGCGGATTTTGTGGTGAATTCTGGAGGAATCAAGCTTTTCCCTGAACAGTTGGAGAAAAAAATCAGCGCTTTGATGTCTAACAGTTATCCGGGTGTGCCCTATTTCTTTTATGGAGAGGCAGATGAACGGCTCGGACAGCGATTGGTATTGTATGTCGAAGGCGAGCAATCCGCTTTAACCCTAGAGGTACTTGAAGAGGAGCTGAAGAAATTTTTGGACAAGTTTGAAATTCCAAAACAGATCTACCTCCTACCCCGTTTCAAGTATACACCAAGTGGAAAGATCAATAGACCTGAAACTGCCAACCAAACATGAAATACCTCCTGTTTTTCTTTGCTTTTATTTTTAGTTTCACGCTATCAGCCCAGACGCGTAGTTCGGTACAGGTGAATATCCAAGAAGCCAACAGTGATCAAGGGATGATTCGCGTTTTACTTTTTTCTGGTGCCGCTGGATTTCCCGATCAGGTAGGTAAGGCAGTAAAGAGTTTTTCACTCCCTCCAAAAAATCTACAAGTGGCCTTTACCATTACAGACCTAGTTCCTGGCACCTATGCGCTTGCGGTCATTCACGATCAGGATAGCAATGGCAAATTGAGCAGCAACGCGGTGGGCTATCCCATCGAAAAGTTTGGCTTCTCCAACAATCCCAAGGTTTATTTCAGCCCCCCTTCTTTCGAAAAGGCTGCCTTCGTTTTGGGAAAAACCCCTATGAAAGTTACCATTAGCCTACGCTAGTCGATATTCCGAAGCCAGCCCGTAATAGACATCCGTTCTTTGTGGGTAGGCATGACCTCGTGAGGGATCTCTTCACTCAAAAACACCACGAGTCTACCCCCTACCGGTAGCACATCTTCTATCCGTTCGCTTCCATCTTCTTGGGGGAAATACATCCGCAACTGGCCCCCATCCGCTTCCGTCCAGGACTCGTTTAGATACAAAATCACCGTTACCACGCGATGGGGTACCGCGTGAAACTGGTCCACGTGGCGCTTGTAAAAAGATCCGATGGGGTAGCGTGCGAAGTGCCCTTCAAACGATTTTAATCCCAAGAAACAGCGGCGATTGAGCACCTGCCGGAGTTCCTCTATTTTTTCCCAAAAAATCGCCTGCAACGAGCTCAGTGCAGTTGGGTCCATCCAGAGCACCTCATCGCTTCGGATTTCGGCTCGTACCTGCTTCAGATCTCCCTTTCCGACGGCCGCTTTTTTAAATTGACCCTGATTCAATAAATCAGTTTGTTCCTTCAAAAGGGCCTTTCGAAAGGACTCGTCTACAAAATTATCCACGACAACGTAGGAGTTGCTGTAAATCTCTTGACTGATGTGATCGAGTAAGTCTTCCATGGGGATCGGGATGGGAAGGCAAAATAACCAGTTTAATCCCTAAAAAACCATACTTTTGTGAAAAGCTATACCGATGAGTTTACATCCCGCTAACACAGGAATTGTGTTGGAATACGATTCAGGAATTGTCCCCCCACCCTACAGCCATGTTTTTCGCTTGTCTTTGGATTGGTCCAAGGGTGACCTGAGTGCCCAGCTTGACTTGCATTACACGGATCGGGAGGAACTTACGGAGGAAGAAATTTTTGACGAGGGCTTTAGTTTGGAGGATAATTACCGGTACCAAGGCAATGTACCTTCGGTGTGGATAGGGCCAGTGAAGCAACTCCTGCAGGCGAGTCGTTGGACCAAAAAAGGGATAGACGAGGGTGGAATTACCTTGACGCCCATGGAAGGAACCAAAAGCGAAGGATTGAAGATTCCTTCCAACCAGGAAGAATGGCAGTTGATGGCTCAGGATCTGATACAGGCCATTTACGAGCTTGAAAAGAAAGAAGCTCCGCTGACTATTCAGTATAGAAAAGTAGAGCGAGAGGAAATCAGCGATCTGAGTCTGACCATCCACTTCTCAAACAGAGAGGCAGTGGTCGTTCGCGATGAAGTTTCCAAAACCATTTCCTGGGAAGGAGCCATCTCCTTGATGAAGTTCGTATTTATGCCCGACTACCGCTACGAACAAGCCAAAGATACCCCGGGGAATAAACGAGGGTCCTACATCGAATGTGGGGATGGCTTTTGGCACGAGCTGGGCAAAGGCGTGGTGAACAGCCATGCATCGGTAGATGCCGTAGGCAAGATCAAGGCTGGCTTTGATCGCTTGCTGGATGCCAATTAATTGCGAATTTGTCATAACCTCGGATCAGATTTAGATACATTTTTGTGCAAATAGGTTGTCCCAAACTTTCACCAAGAACAAGTGGAAGTGCTTTTTGGATAAGATCAGCCACGGCGGACTAATCCACCACGGCGGACTGATCCGCGACAAAGGACTAATCCACCACGGGGTACTAAAGAATAGATTGATATCCGCCATCCACCCCATCAAATCGAACCCTCTTAATCTTGTGATTAATTTCCGGATAGGTTCAATCCTCCACGGCGGATTGGATGATGGTTCGGGATCATTTTTCCCCGGGTGTACCTACCTTCGGCAGGTACACCCGGGGCTATGCAAGGTTTGATCCGCCACAGCGGATCTTTACTCGATACAATTTTGACGGAAATAGGTTATTCGTAATGTTCACCAATTAACGTCTCTACTAGTTTTTGAATAGGATTCACCACGGCGGACTAATCTACTGCGATAGATTGATCCGCCATAGCGGATCCAACTTTGAATAGCCGCGGGTGAAACTCGTGGATAAAGAATATATTGATATCCCCCATCCACCCCATCAAATCGAACCCTCTTAATCCTGTGATTAATTTCCGGATAGGTTCAATCCTCCACGGCGGATTGGATGATGGTTCGGGACCATTTTTCCCCGGGTATACCTACCTTCGGCAGGTACACCCGGGGCTATGCAAGGTTTGATCCGCCACGGCGGATCGGGTTTAGGTACAAGTTTGGTGGAAAAAAGATATTCTTTATTGTTATCAAGAACAGTTAACGTGCTTTTAGATAGGGTCCGTCACGAGGGACTGATTCGCTGCGGTAGACTGATCACACCACGACGGACTGATCCGCCGCAGCGGATCTAACTTTGAATAGCCTCGGGTTTACCTACCGCGGTAGGTGAACCCGTGGTAAGATAAAATAGTAAATTGTTTACGATCCGCCGCGGATCGAACCATATCAACCACATGATTAATTCCTGGTTATGTTAATTAATTATACTTCGGGAGTTCAACTCGCCCCGGCACACCAAATTAAAAAATCTCTTAACCAGTAATGCGCTTCAGGTCGGCGTGAATGTCTCGAATCATCTCCCCCAGATCGTCTAGGTTTAAGGGCTTCTTTTTATCCCCAGGATTGGGAAAGTCCGTACTGATAAAGGCTTTGGCTTCCCACACCTCCAGTACTTCTTCTGCGCGTATTTCATAGGGTTTGTAAACCTCGTTGTCCGAAACCAAAAACAACTTCCCGTTTTCTGCTAGGTAGTTGAATACTCGTTTGTAGACCACCCCTTCGGTTTGGGTAACTAACACATAAGTTCTCCCGCTCTTGATGTCTTGGAGCTGGTCCACATAGGTACCGATAACAATCGTTCCCGAAATCAAAGGCAACATGGAATCCCCTGCCAATTCGAAGGCTCGGTAGGTCGCCTGCCGAGAAAGGTTGGGTAAGTGAAACTGAGGCAACGTCTCCATAAACTCTGGATCAGCAAAGCCATTGAGGTAGCCTGCTGAGGCCTTCTGCGCCACCCAGGTAATGTTCTCACGATCCGAATTGTCGGTTGCGATGGTCAACACCTGCAGGTTTCGAGGCTGAAGTGCCATCCGACCTCTGGATTCGATGTCGTGGGACAGCAATTCCTCCACTCCTACTCCCAACAAATTGCAAAGCGTCAGGAGCGTAGCCAATTTGGGCTCTGAACGACCATCTTCGTAGGCAGAGATCATGGTGCGCTGCACATCCAATTGCTCGGCAAGCTCGGTCTGGGTGATGTTCTTCTGCTTTCTCAAAAAGCGAAGGTTAGCGGCTAGGTAACTCATGCGGAAAAAAGGTAAAAATGGTGATCGTCTTGACTTGGCGCAATGGATAAAAAAGGATTGGCATGCACTAAGGATTCCCTTCTGTGGGCCAAACGAACCTTGATCTCTTCTAGGATATCCCCGATGGACTTGGTCTCATGCATTAACAAGTACCCGTACTGGGGATTCTCTTCATCTTCAATAAAAAACTTTACCTGACAATTGCCCGAAGATAGGGCCTTGGTAGTAATGCGAATGGAAGCTAATTCGTTCATGTGTGTCTCGTTTACAGGTGCTAATGTAGTAATGTTACTTTAATAAACATTTAAATGTGTTAAAAATAAACATATTTCGAGACAGTAATTGTCGCAAAATAGCAAAATAGACCACAAACTAAGGGTGAAAATTCAAAAAAGGGTCGTATTGCTCGTTAAACCGAAAAATCAACCGCTCAGCCAATACTCGGAGATTCTAAACCTTTTCACTCCTTTCTTTGTAATTAGAAGTAGCGGATGGCAAGAACTCCAAGAGCACTTCTGTCCCACGCCAACTATGAAATACCTTTTTCTTACGATTGCCTTATTTTTTGGAGTGCTTGGCTTGCAAGCACAAACCTACAGCCTCAAAGGAACGGTCCTAGAGGCAGGCAAATCCGAACCGATTCCCTATGCCAACATTCTTCTGCTTCGGATTTCTGATTCTACTCAAGTGGCCGGAACCATTTCGGAAGTAGATGGACAGTTTGAGATCCCTTCCATTAAGAGCGGAATCTACCTGTTTAAAATCCAGTACCTCGGGTACCAGACCCTCTTCAGAACCTTGGAGATCCAAACGGATATCCAATTGAGAACCCTTTCCCTCCGTGAAGAAGAAAAGGCCTTATCCGAAGTGATTGTTGCTGCTAGTCGGGCAACAGGCTCCCAAAAAAATGACACCACCCTGTTCAATGCGGATGCATTCCGCACCATGAAGGATGCAAGCGCCCAGGTACTGATTGAAAAATTGCCTGGAGTAATTTCAGAGGGAGGCATCCTCCAGGCCCAAGGAGAAAACATTGCCCAAATCCTCGTGGATGGAAAACCATTCTTCGGAACGGATGTACGGGCAGCACTTCAAAACCTCCCCGCCGAAGTCATTCAAAGTATCGAGATTTTTGATCAGAAAAGCGAAAAGTCCCAAGTAAGTGGCTTTGACGATGGAGAACGCCTCAAAACAATCAACATCATTACCAAACCCAACCGGAGAAAGGGGCAGTTTGGAAAAACTACCGCAGGCATTGGTACCGAAGACCGCTACCTAACTGGAGCCAGCATCAACGCCTTCGATGAGGATCAACGCATTACCTTCACAGGTCTCGCAAATAACGTAAATCTCCTCACCTACGCCAGTGATGCTGCCACCCAATCCCAGGGCGAAGGCAGGCCTCAAGAAGGGATTGTCACCACCTCCATCCTAGGCCTCAACTACAGCGACCTCTGGGGCCCTCAGCTCAAAATCACGGGGAACTACGGGTACACCAAGAATGAAAACGTCGGAATTGTGAATCGAGTACGGGATTACGTAACCTCCGACCGATCGGATGTGACCTACACCGAACAAGCACAGGATCTACGGACCAACCACCGACACGAGGCGAATCTGAGACTGGAATATAGCCCCAATGAAAAAACTAAGATCTTCTACATCCCTCGGTTTTCGGCCAACCTGGAAACTGAAAACTCTTCTTTCCTTGGACAAACAGCAGACCAAAGCAAGCCTATCAACCAGGTAGAAAACCAGCGGACTGGAACCTACCAGGACTATGATTTTGCGAACCGCCTGATCGTAAGCCGAAAATTTAATACCGCAGGCAGATCGCTTACCTGGAGATCCATCTTGAACCGAGGATGGAACCAGGACGAATCCGAGCGCCAAGCCACCTCGGTTTTCTTTCAGCCAACTGGAACCCGAAGCGAAGTCTTAAACCAGCAAACCAGCAGAGGACGTAAGGGTAATCGCTGGGAAACGGGCATTTCCTACACCGAAAAATTAGGCAAGAATGGACAGTTGGAAATTGAATACGAAATTGGAAACCGAACCAACGATTCGGATCAGCGCGTGTACAATAGAAATAAGGAAGATTTTGGGTTGATCCAAGAACTGGACACCCTACTCACCAATGTCTACTTCAGCGACTACCTCACCCAAGAAACTGAATTGGGGTACCAATACAGTACCGAGAAATTAAAGTTTCAAACGGAACTGCAGTACCAATCTGCTAAACTCGACAACCAACAGGATTTTCCCAGATCTTTTGAATTGGAACGGAACTTCTCCGCTTTTCTCCCCACCCTTCGCCTAGAGTATAAGTTTAGTCCCAATACCAACCTGCAGCTCGATTACGATACCCAAACAGCAGAACCCGATATACGCCAGCTCCAGCCGGTCATCAACAATACCAATCCCCTTCAGGTGCGTGTGGGGAATCCAGACTTGGATCAATCCTACAATCAGGAAGTTCGCCTTCGCTTCCGTAGCCAAAATCCCGACTCCGACAGAAACTGGTTCCTATTTGCAAGCTCCTCCCTCACCAATCGGTTTATCAGCAACAGCACTCTGATCGCTAGCCAACCGACAGATTTAGCAGAAGGCATTACCCTGCAAAAAGGTGCCCAGCTGCTTAAGCCGGTTAACTTGGATGGCTTCTGGGAATTACGCACTTGGGCCAACTATGGAATGCCACTAGAATTCATCAAATCCAAGCTAAACATCAATGCAGGAGGAGGAATGACCCGTAGACCCGGTCAGGTCAATGACCGCATTGGCTTTACCAACTCCCAACGCTTGAGTACTGGCCTTTCCATCGCCAGCAGCATCAGTGAAAACCTGGACTTCAACCTCTCTTCACGTTCCTCATTCAATCGCTCGGAGAACACACTGAACACAAACTTAAATACGGATTTTTTCCAGCAACGCTTCCGGATCAATTTCAACTGGATCATTTGGCAAGGCATCATCTACCGGCTTGACTTGAATCACCAAATCAACTCGGGATTGAACGCAGGATTCAACACCAACTTCTCGCTAGTAAATATGAGCTTGGGTAAAAAAGTATTCAAAAATCAGCGCGGAGAAGTCAGCCTGATGGTCTATGACCTACTCAACCAAAACGCAAACGTGCGTCGAAATATCTCCGACACCTTCATCGAAGACATTCAAACCAATGTCATTCAACAATACTTTATGCTTTCCTTCACCTACAACATCCGCCGCTTCAGCAAGGGGATGGATGAGGAAAAATACAAGGAAATGTACCAAGACGAGGAAAGCAACTAGCCAAGAAGCCTAAATTCGCTTTGCCTTAATTTTTAAAGTGCCCCTTGAGTAAGGCCAATTTATCTGCCATCGACCCTTCTGGTTCCGATACCTGTTTTCTAACCTCCTGTGGTACTGGCTTTTTATCTGGTCTGGTTCCAAATGGATCTGCCTTTCTACTCAAAGCAATGCGCTTGCGCGAAACATCCACTTCCAAAACGGTGACTTCCACCTGCTGGGCCACTTTGACCACCTCGTTGGCATCCTTGATGTAGCGATCGGCCATATGACTCAAGTGGATCAAGCCATCTTGGTGTACGCCAATATCTACAAAGGCCCCAAATGCGGTGATGTTGGTGATGATGCCTGGCAGTTTCATCCCGACTTTCAGATCTGCCATGGAATTGACTCCTTCCTGAAATTCAAAAACCACGAATCCAGCACGAGGATCTCGACCAGGCTTGGCCAGTTCCTCCACGATATCTCGCAGGGTCGGTAACCCAACGGTTTCAGAAACATAGTTCTGGAGAATAATCTGGCTGCGCAGCGCTTCCGAACTCATCAAATCCTGACAGATGCCTTCAGGTCCTTTGCCATCTTTTCCACCAGTTCGTAGCGCTCGGGATGCACGGCAGATTGATCCAAGGGATGTTTTGCATCACGGATCCGCAAAAAGCCCGCCGCCTGCTCGAATGCTTTGTCCCCCAAGCGAGGAACTTTCTTCAGTTGTGACCGACTTTTGAAAGGCCCAAACTCTTGACGGTAAGCGATGATATTTTGTGCCAATTGAGGCCCTAGGCCAGATACATAAGTGAGCAACTCCTTAGAGGCCGTATTGATCTCTACGCCTACCTTATTTACTGCAGAGATCACGGTGTCATCCAAAGAATTCTTTAAGGCTTGTTGATCCACGTCATGCTGGTATTGTCCCACTCCGATGGATTTGGGATCAATCTTGACCAACTCGGCCAAGGGATCCATGAGTCTACGCCCAATGGATACAGCCCCACGAACAGTCAGATCCAAGTCCGGAAACTCGTTTCTTGCGACCTCTGAAGCGGAATAAATCGAAGCTCCAGATTCATTAACCAGCACCACCTGTACCGATTTGTTCAATCCTAGGCTTTTTACAAAGGCTTCTGTCTCTCGACCGGCAGTGCCGTTGCCCACGGCAATTGCCTGAACGGAAAATTTGTCCACCAAGGCTTTTACCGTCGCTCCTGCAGCAGCGGTTTGGCGCTGTGGCTCGTGGGGATAAATATTCTCGTAATGGAGGAGTTGCCCCTCTGCTCCCAGGCAAACCAGCTTGCAACCAGATCGAAATCCTGGGTCGATGGCTAGGACAATTTTTTCTCCCAGCGGAGCGCCAAGGAGGAGCTGCCGCAAATTTTCAGCGAATACTCGAATCGCTTCTTCATCTGCCTTCTTTTTCGTTTGAAGACGAATCTCCGTTTCAATACTTGGCTTCAGTAGCCGCTTGTAGGCATCTTTGATTGCTATTTTTACTTGCTCCACGGAAGCATTGCTCCCACCTGTCACTAGTTCCCTTTCCAATACCGTAACTGCTGCTCCCTCTTCCGGAAGTGCATCCAAGAGCAGGAAGCCTTCTTTTTCCCCGCGGCGCATGGCCAAGACGCGGTGAGATGGGGCAGTTTTGATCGGTTCAGACCAGTCAAAGTAGTCCTTGAACTTGGCCGCTTCGGCCTCTTTGCCTGAAATCAAACGGGTAGCAAATACCCCCTCTTTCAAAAACAAGGTACGGAGGTTGCCACGCACTGCAGCATTTTCACTTACCCATTCTGCAATGATATCCCGGGCCCCTTGCAAGGCTTCTTCTACGGTTGCTACCTCCTTTTCGGCATCGAGGTACTTGGAGGCTTCGCTTTGAATATCCAAGGGATGCTGCGCAAAAATACGCGTTGCCAGGGGCTCCAACCCCTTTTCTTTGGCCACTGAAGCCTTGGTCTTGCGCTTGGGTTTGTAAGGCAGGTAGATGTCTTCCAGCCTCGCCATCGTTTCCGCTTGACCGATGGCTTTTTTCAGTTCGGGAGTCAATTTCCCTTGTTCCTCAATCGACTTAAGGATCGCCTCCCGACGCTTATCCAATTCCTTCAACTGCTCCAGTCGATCACGAATGGCAGCGACCTGCACCTCATCCAAACTCCCTGTGGCTTCCTTGCGGTAGCGGGAGATAAAGGGAACGGTTGCTCCATCTTCGAGTAAGGCGGTTGTGGCGCGGACCTGCTGTGCGGTAATTCCGAGTTCGGCGGAAATCTTGATTTCGTAATTCATGGGAGGGTACTGGGGTTTTCTAGGTACAAGATACAGTTGGAAATCAAGAGAACCAGCTAAAATGTGCGCTAGGTCACTAAGATTCTAAATTTCTGGAGGTAATTTTATGGTTTAGTTTGTGGTCAACTGTTTACGGTTGACTGTCCACAGCCAATTGTAGTAATACAACGCTTTAACTTCCTAATTTTTGGTTGCTGTCTGTCGTCTGAGTACTAGGGTTGATAAAAAAGAGGCTAATTAAAAACTAAATAATACCTACCCCAGCGCAGGGGACCTGCTGCAGAAAAGAGAATGGATTGGAAAAAGGAAGTGAAGTCTTGGGCTGCAATTTTGGCTGTTTTTGCCTTTCTCTATTTCACGGGACTGATTCCTGTGATTCAAGGAGCCTTGCAATCTGTGTTGCTCGCTACAGGTCTGATGAAGCCCAGCATCGAGGTGCCCGACCTCACCGACCAAAAGTTTGACTACCGCGGGCAGTTTACCGATTTTAAAGGAAATACAATCGACCTCCAAGCCTACCGAGGTAAAACTCTGTTTATCAACCTTTGGGCTTCCTGGTGTGGTCCTTGCCGCGCAGAGATGCCCCATATTTCCGATCTCTACGATGCGGTTAAGGATACCCCAGACCTCGAATTTTTAATGATTGGGTTAGACGAAAACAAGCAGAAAAGTCAAGATTTTATGGAGGGAAAAAGTTGGACCTTTCCTGCAGTCCATGCCAGTTATGGCTTGAATGAGAGTTTGCAAAGCGAATCCATCCCCACCACCCTTGTGGTCAACAAGGAAGGAAAAATCGTCTTTTACCAGCAAGGGATGAGCAATTTCAATACGAAGGAGTTCAAGGATTTTTTACGGGGACAATAAATCCCTATATGATTATCCGCAACAACACCAGTAGTTTGAAGTCTAGTTGAAGTACTGCGGATAATCGTTGACAGACGACTGTCCACAGACCACAGCTCATCTAAATGAACTTCAAACCTTGTTTTTCTTTCGTTTCTGGTGAAAAGCGGATAATCAGAATTCCCTAAATCAGGTATTTACCTTCCATTGGGTAGCCGAAGAATCTAGGATTTCTTTGCCCCAGATGGGCAGTTCGGCTTTGATTCGCTCCACCAATTCGTCGCAGGCCTGCATGGCTGCTTTCCGGTGTTTGGAGGAGGTAAAGACAAACAGGCAAATTTCCCCCACCTTGATCTCCCCTAGACTGTGGTAGATGTGCATGCAGGTCAGGGGATACTTCGCAAACACGTCCTCTCGAATTTCAAAGGCCTTTTCAAGAGCCATTTCCTCGTAGCAGGTGTAGTCGATGGCAATCACCTTTCCTTCTGGCTTTTCATCGGCACGGATTTGACCCAAAAAAATGGAGTGTCCTCCAATGTCTGTTTTGGTGGAATGATTGGCGATGGACTGAGCGATCTTCTCGGCAGAGATGGGGCCTTGCACGAATATATTCTTAGGGGTGCGTTCTTTTTCCATAGTACTTAGGATTTCAGCGCTTGGATGCCTCCACGAATGGAAAATATCTTCTTGTCGGGATAGGTTTGCTGGAGAAGCTGCGCTGCTTTTTGGCTACGTGCCCCGCTTTGGCAGAAGCATAGAATCTCTTCCGCATCCTCAAATTGGTCCAACTGGCTTGAAAGAGTGGAGAAAGGCACCTTCACCAAACCTGTGCATTCTAATGGGGGCATCTCCCCTGGTTCGCGCACATCCACAAAGGCTACCTCCTGCCCCATTAGTTTCATGGCTTCGTTCCAAGTGAGTTGCTGCACTCCTTTAGAGACCAAGGCGTAATCCCGTTGGTGGAAATCATTCCAAGAAGTAGGAATGGAAGATTGGGTTGCCGGATTGGGATTGATTTCCAGTTCCTGAAACTG
>CAMBMU010000060.1 GCA_945868725.1 Spirosoma fluviale | reverse complement strand
CCAGGAAAAATCACAACTGCTTCACCTGTAGCGATTTGCTGGGTGGGTAAATAAACTTCGATGCTAGGGATTTGAACATTGGATATGCGAACAATGCCCTCCTGTACGGATTTTTCTTGTTGATCCGAGACTTTTTGAAGTGGGGGAAGGCCCGGCCATAAGTTTAGGGTATGATTTTGGGAAAAAGCTAGGCTAGTAGCGGAGAGGAAAGTGAGGAGGGTTAGAATGTATTTCATAGCGTTAAGTTTATTTCCTTTGGAGGGGCTGTTGTGGTTTACTTCGACCCATACCTCAGGAGGTGAAGCTAAATATTTTTTCGGTGAGGGCCCACCTCCAGTTAGGAGGAGTGCCAGGAAGATTAGTTTGGTACTGCCCAAGGAATGCCTCCCATTCTTGAACTTTTGGGTTGGCCAGATCAAGTGCCGATTTTTTATCAAAACTAAAGTCATCGGAGGTGACAAGAATCATACTGAGCCGCTGTGCCCATCGGTAAATACTCATCTCCAGGATTCCCGCTACACGGATACTTTCCAGGATGGCTGGATCTACTTGTTCATGACAACGAACATAGGCTTCAATGGCCTCGGGCTCATTTTTGAGATCACAGATTAGGACGAATGTTTTCATAGAGGAGGAAAAAGGCGGACGAACTTATTTTCGTACTCTTATGGCGAAGATGAACACGAGTAGGAAGCATGCCCAGGGCAAGATAAACGAGAAGTTGACTTCTGAAACTCCAAGAATTAAGAGATCTGTGTAGCCTTTGCCTCCCAAATCCAGTATCATTCCTTGCAAGCTAGGCATGATGGCTCCACCTACGATGGCCATCACTAGAAATGCCGCGGCAAATTTGGAATCTTCTCCTAGGCCTTCAAGTGCAATTCCATAGATCGTGGGAAACATCAATGACATGGCAAAACTAACTCCGACAAGCGAATAGAGTCCTACCATCCCAGTGATGAAAATAGCCCCGAGCGTAAAAACCATTGCCAATACGGCAAACCAGGACAAGAGTCTTGCTGCTGGGATGATTCGCAACAGGAAGGTACATATCCATCTTCCTACTAAAAATACGCCTAAGGAAGCGAATGCATAGTTTACTGCGTCGTATGTCGAAATGCCAAGTGCTTCTGCGTACTGGTAAATATAGGTCCAAACCATAATTTGCGCGCCTACATACACCAGTTGTGCTAGCGTGCCTTCCACAAAATTTCTATTTTTTACCAACCGCTTGACGGTAGGAATAAAGTCTACCTTATCGCCATCAACCTTCGTTTCTGGCATCTTAATCAATGCGATCACCACTAAAATCACCAAGACTACAAGACCTAGCATCACATAAGGATCTCGAATTACAAATAAATCATTACTTCGAATGGCAGCTTTTGCAGTTTCATCGAGGCTATCGAAAAGGTATACTTTGCCTGATTCGTCGGTGGCAGAACTTTGGAGATTGTTGAGGATGAACGTTTTGGCCACAAACAACCCAGCTAATGCACCCATTGGATTGAATGCTTGAGCCAAGTTTAAGCGTTGCGTAGCGGTCTCTTCACTGCCCATGGAAAGGATGTAGGGGTTGGCAGTCGTTTCAAGAAAGGCCAAGCCAAAGGTCAGAATGTAGAGTGCTGCTAAAAAGAATCCATAGCTCTCCAATGCTGCGGCGGGGTAAAAAAGGCAAGCTCCAAAGCCATACAAGGCAAGGCCCAGGAGAACTCCAGTTTTATAAGAATATTTCTTAATAAAAAAGGCTGCAGGCAAGGCCATGGTGAAGTATCCACCATAAAAAGCCAGTTGTACCCAGGAGGCTTGGGTGTTGGAGAGTTCTAGCACTCGCTTAAATGCAGCCACCATGGGATTGGTGATGTCATTGGCGAATCCCCACAACGCAAACAAGGAAGTGATGAGGATAAAGGGAACTAACAGTTTCTTGGGAACAAGTTCAGCTTGAGTGCTCATAAGGCTCTATCTAAGTGTGTGTAGCCACCGTCAACAAAAATATGCTGTCCGGTGATGTGTGAAGCTTTTTGGGAGAGAAGAAATAGGGCCATGTTTGCAATTTCTTCTGACGTGGTCATTCGATTTTGGAGAGGTACCCTACGACTGATTTCTTCCAGCTTCTCTTCTGGATTTGGAAAGGACTGAATCCAGGTTGCATACATCGGGGTGTACACCTCTGCAGGAACTATGGCATTGACTCGAATGTGGTAGGGCAGGAGCTCTACCGCCCACTCTCGCGTAAGTGCCAGCTGAGCGCCTTTGGCAGCTACATAGCCAGAGGTATTGCCTTGCCCTGTAATGGCAGTTTTGGAGGAGATATTTAGAATAGTCCCCTTGGATTTTTTCAAGGCATCTAAAGAATAATGAGCAAGGAAATAATAATGGCCAACATTTTTTTCAACAGACTGAAGGAAAGCTTCTGGGCTTCCTTTTTCCAATCCTACTCCGTCGTTTGTGCCTGCATTATTCACCAATCCATCAATTCTACCATATTTGGAAAGCGCCTCTTGAACTACGCCTTCAGCATCTGCTGGGGAGAAAAGTCGTTTTTTGAGGTGCAAGGCTTTACCCTTAGCAAAATCCACGAGTTCTTTCCCCTCTGTTTCGGAAGGGTCGATGATTACGGGGATAGCCCCTTCTTCGATGAGTCCTCTGGAAATGGCTCCACCAATGCCCTTTGCACCGCCAGAAACTAAGATGACTTTATCCTGTAGTTGTAAATCCATGGTTGCTTCGATACGAATTAAATCTTGTAAAATTCTTGAGCATTTTCTCCAAAAAGAGCGTCTTTTTCGTCCCCTGAAAGTTGGTCGGCAAATGATTCAATCACTCCAATAACCTCTTGGTAATCTCCTGCAGCCAGGCATACCGGCCAATCGCTTCCAAAAAGGAGCCTTTTTGGTCCAAATATTTCCAGGGCAATTTCTAAGTAGGGGAAGAGGTCGCTGGGATTCCATTTCTTCCAATCGGCTTCCGTGACTAGTCCTGAAAACTTTGCGCAAACGAGCTCACGCTCCCCAAAGGGTTGAAGACTTTTTTTCCATGCTTTCCAGTCCCCAGCCTTGATTTCTGGTTTAGACAAGTGATCGATTACAAAGTCTTGATTGGAACAGGAGTCGACAAGTTTGAGTGCGGCACTGAGCTGATGCGGATAGGTGAGTAGATCATAGGTATAGCCTCGTTGCCCGATTTTCCGAATTCCACGAATGAAATCTTTGCGGAGCATGTATTCAGGATCCTTGGACTGGAGAATTTCTCGAAACCCCAGCAACTTGCTGTTACTGGACCAGGCATCCAGCAGCTCATCCAAGTTGTCCTGTGCCAATTCTACCCAACCAACTACCCCGAGGATCCAAGGATAGGTTTCACTTAGTTCGAGTAAAAATTCTGTTTCTCGAAGATGCTCCTCTGCTTGCACAGCAATGCAACCGTCGATTTGGGAGCTTTGCAGAATTGGATACAGGTCTTCAGGAAGAAAATCTCTCCGAAGTTCAGCCATGTCATCTGTTATCCACTCAAATCGTTCGGAATCATACTTCCAAAAGTGCTGATGCGCGTCGATTCTCATGCTTCTGGATCTTGAATTGCTACTTGCTCTGATTCACCTAAGCCCTCGATTCCCAATCGTACTCGGTCACCTGCTTTCAAATAACGCGGCTCCTTCAAGCCCATACCCACGCCTGCCGGTGTTCCAGTAGATATTACATCTCCTGGAAGCAGGGTCATGTAATTGCTCACGTAAGAAACCAGCGTAGGAATGTCAAAAATCAAATCTCCCGTGTTGCTATTTTGGAGAAGCTCCCCATTTACTTCCAGCCAAATGGATAGTTGATGTGGGTCTGGTATTTCGTCTTTGGTGACAAGGTAGGGGCCTAATGGAGCAAAATGGTCCGCACTTTTTCCTTTGGTCCATTGCCCGCCATGCCGCAACTGAAAATCTCGCTCGCTGACATCGTTGTGGACGCAATAGCCAGCAATGTAGTCGTATGCATTTTCTTTGGTGACGTACTTGGCTCGCTTCCCGATGACCACGGCCAACTCTACTTCCCAGTCGGTTTGTGTGGAATTCCGCGGAATGTAAATGGGATCAAATGGCCCACAAAGGGAGCTGCTCGCCTTCATAAAAAGGATAGGGGCCTCTGGAACAGGCATGCCGGCTTCTTCAGCGTGTTTTCGGTAATTCAGACCGATGCATAGGATCTTGGAGGGCCGGGCTACGGGAGAGCCGAGTCGGCTTCCTGCAGGGATTTCTTTTAAGGAGCTTTGCTGGGTTTTCAACCATTGACTTAGGCGATCCAAACCCTGACTGCCAAAAAATGCTTCATTCCAATCTTCTCCAAAAGAAGAACAATCCAAGCGTTTGCCTGAAGGATCTTCGATGCCTGGAAGTTCTTTGCCTGCTTCTCCAAATCGGATTAGTTTCATGGGCTGGGTAGGTTTATTGGGTGTTTAAATTCAAAAGGAAATTGTGGAGGGATTACATTTTGATTCCTGTAAAGCCGCCATCTATGGTAAAATTAGATCCGGTAATAAACTTGCCGGCATCGGAAGAGATAAAGTAGGCCAGTTCTGCAATCTCTGTCGGAGTTCCCATTCGTCCTATGGGTTGTGTAGCTGCCAGCTTCTCAAACATTTCTTGTTCTTTTCCTGGGTAATTTTTTGCCAAAAAGCCATCCACAAATGGAGTATGTACCCTTCCTGGAGAGATGCAATTGCAGCGAATCCCTTGGGTGACGTAATCTCGGGCAATGCTCAAGGTCATGGAAAGGGTAGCTCCCTTGGTCATGCTGTAAGCGAAGCGATCTGGAATTCCCATCGTGGCAGCTACGGAACACATATTGAGAATGGATCCACCACCTTCTTCGATCAACTTGGGAAGAGCCGCTTGGCTGCAGAGAAACATACCGCTGACATTTACTGCGAATAGCCGCTCAAAATCAGCTAGGGAAGTGGATGCTAGGTTTCCGATATGCGAGATTCCCGCATTGTTGATCAGCACATCCAATTTGCTAGAAATTGATTGAATCGCACGCTTTACTTGACTTTCTTCCCGGATATCAACTTCCAAAAAAGTAACCGGTTTTCCTTTTTCTTGAAATTCTTTTTCTACTTGTTTGCCAAGTTGGCCATTGGAATCAATAAAATAAACTTTACTCCCTTCGGTTGCGAATTTTCCGACGAGAGCAAGCCCTATTCCACTTGCTCCACCAGTGATGAGAATGGTTTTATTATTCATTTTTTTGAGGGTTCGGGTTTACTTTTTTTTAGCCTATATTTTTAAAGGGAAACACCCTTTCCAGATTTCACGGATTCATCGCAAGCAAAAGCAATTTTTAAACTATTCAGTGCATCTTCTAAGTGTTCGGTAAGGTCTATATTCGAACGAATTGCCTGTAAGAAATATAGTTGCTCTCGGTTGCACAATTCCTGATGGTTGGGTTCATCTTTCAGGTCTATCCATTCGTCTTTTTTGGAGAACAGCTGTTTTTCGTTCAGGTCTGCATGGTGCACAAGAAGCGATTCGGTTTTGGTATGCGAGTCGATTTGGTCGGATTGTCCTGCGGCAGCGGCTTTTTTGGCGACGATGGATACCGCGCCCTTTGGCCCCATGACATCTTTGATAAAGAAGGCGGTTTCACTAATCATAGGACCCCATCCGGCTTCGTACCAACCTACGGATCCATCTTCAAAGCGAATTTGAAGTTGCCCATAGTTGTAATTATCTGGGGAGACCTCCTCGCTGAGACGGGCGCCAATGGCGGAAACCCATACTGGTTTGGAACGGGTCATTTGGCACATTACATCAATGTAATGGACCCCGCAGTCGACTATTGGGCTTAAGGTCTTCATCAGATTGCGATGTACCTCCCACATATAGCCTTGGCTTTGTTGATTTAGATTCATCCGCATCACCAAGGGTTTGCCTAGCTTTTGGGCTTCTTCAATAAATCTGATCCAGGAGGGATGGTGACGCAGGATGTAGCCGACCACCACTTTTTTATTGGTCTCCTTGGCCACTGCAAGTATTCGTTCCGCTCCAGAAATGCTGTAGGCCAAGGGTTTTTCTAAAAACACATGGCAGCCCGACTTCATGGCCTTGCATGCAAAGTCCTCATGGGTATCAGGGTAGGTAGAAATGCAGACGGCCTCGGCTTTACTCTCCGCTAGTGCGGTATTGAAATCCTCAAAAAGTGGGTAGTCGCGCCCTAATTTTTCTTGGAGGCGCAATTTTGAATCACCTCTGGAGACAAGACCACAGATCTCAAATTCGGGCATGTGGTGGTAGGCGGTAGCATGGGAAGCGCCCATGTTTCCGCAGCCAACCACAAGGATTCGGATGGGCTTAGTCATGTGCAGTTGGGGTTAGGAGCGCTGCGAATTCCTTTTTGCTGAGGTATTTAATTTTTACCTGAAGGGTGATGGGTTCTAGAGGTTGATCCTGCTTGTCCCGCGCTACGGTTACGATGCGGTCAACGATTTCCATCCCTTTGATGATTCTGCCAAAAATTGTGTAATCTCCATCCAGTCGGGGTATTCCTGCAGGATTTTGGACGATATAAAATTGGCATCGTGCAGAAAGTTTACCTGGATTGTCGTCTCTTCCTGCTCCTAGGGCTCCATATACATGCTTCAACTCTGGGTGAAATTCCGGAGCCAGAAGGTATTCAGGATCGGTAAACCCTGCCGGTGTATCGGGACATCCTCCTTGAGCTACAAAATTTGGGATCACCCGATTGAAAGTGAGCGAGTCCCAATACCCTGCTTCAGCGAGTTCAATAAAGCTTTTTTTGTGATTGGGGGTGCGATCATCCAATTCTATCCAAAGTTCTCCTAGCGGAGTTTGAATGTATCCTACCGCGATTTTATTCGTTTGGGCATGACTTACATTCCAAACGACAAAGCAGATGCAAAAGAGAAGTACTGTTTTTTTCATTGCAGAAAAAGTTTACTTCCTAAACTACGGATTTCTCTGCTACATTTTATTTCCTTTTTGAGGAAAGCATCTTTTTTAATTTCCAAGTATTGTTTGGTAGCTTTTTTTGAAAGCAAACGATTCAATTGATGGGGAGTAAATTAGATTCTTGAGAGACTACAAATCGGTAGGATTCAAAAATCAGAGGCCCAACTGATTGACAACTGGATGCGCATACATTTGTAAAAAATTTCCCACTTCTAGGGGATTTTTTTCATTTACTTTTTGGGAAAGGCGTTTTTCAAAACTCGCTTTTTCTTCTGCAGTGTACTGAGATGCAAATTGACTTTTCTGGTGTAAAAGATCGTAGGCGATGTAATTGCTGGGCCAGAGTTTGTACCCTTTCCAAATTTCTCGATCGATAAGTTCGCTGAGCTTGCTCAACTTTTCATTTTGGGGGAGGTCCTCTTTTTTGAGTTGACGGACCTCCTCGGTCAAAATTTTATTGACTTGAATATGAATTCGCTTTTTGGAACCCATGATGCCGCTCAGTAGGGTAATGAAGTCCTCATTTTCTCCTTTTACATATATTTCTTCCTTTGATTTAGCGATCAATTCAGGAATTTTTAAGGAGTCGGTTGGATCGTATTCGTAAGAGATGGATACTGGAACCAGCTGTATTTTTTCAAAAAAGCCAAAGGGATTGCTTCCTCTTTCTGCCAGGGAAAGCATTTTCAGCACTCCTTTCTGGGTAAGGTCATTTCCATCCTTGGTTCTACCTTCCCGCTGTGCGGTCCACACGGATCTATTTTCGCGAAGGAGTGATTTGTGAACAAATTGGGATACGAGTAGGGAACTTTCCAATAAAGCCCTCCCTGTTACACCTCTTTTAATAGCAAAATTGCGGTTTAGCTTCGAAAAAACATGAATGAAAGGCTTCTTAATTAAATTGTCTCCTATGGCAGAAGTGGTCATTACCAAACCATTTTCATACAAGCTGGCATTGAGCAGGGAGGTATCGAGAATGATATCCCGGTGGTTGGAAATAAATAGGTAGGCTGTATTGGGTTCCAATTGGTCAAAACCTCCGAGGGTCAATCCTTCGGAACTCATTTCCAAAACTTTCTTTACGGCGGGGTAGATGAAGTTGATTTGAAAATCCCGCAAGGAATGCGTGTGCCTCATGCGATCTTTCCAAGAGCGGCCAAGGTCCTCTGGAAAGGTAAACTGCATCATGGCATCCAGCATGCTGTCGTCCACAATCTCTCGGATGGCAGCATTTACCTCTGCGTCATAAAAGGGGCGTATTGAGTCAAACTGGGACATGATTGAATAGGCTAAAACTTAGCGCGTAAAGTTAGTTTAAATTTTGAAGGGGATTAAAATTTGGAGAGCGCGCTTCTGGACTGGTTTACCGCTTCAGGGATTTAGATAAAAAGAAAAATTGTACTGGTAAAGCTTCGGTCCAATAGTTCCAAGTATGCGCACCTGGCCTTTCAATGTATTCGTGAGCGACTTTCTTTTCCATCAAAAGCGAATGCATTTGTCGGTTGGTCTCGATCAAAAAGTCATCCACACCACAATCGATAAGCAAGGAAATTTTTTGGTTTTTGAGTTGATCTACTAGACCTACAGCGGTGTAGGGATTGAAAAGTGGTCCTTGGTAATTGATTGGGCCGAGCATTTCCTGCTGTCCTTGTCTCCGCAAATTCCTAAACTCTTCGCCGACTTTCCAAAGGTCGGTATCAATATTCATCACTCCACTCATGCTTCCTGCAGCAATAAATAGGCTAGGGTGTTTGGCAGCTAGAGTAATCGCACCGTGACCTCCCATGGACAAGCCAGTGATGGCTCGAGATTCTTTTTGTGCAAGTGTTCGGTAATTCTTATCGATGAATGGGATCAGCTCTTGGATCATGTAGGTTTCGTAGCGAACCGAATCTAGCAATGGGCTATCGTAGTAATAGCTTGCAGGACCTACTCCAGGTGTGACAATCAACACCTTATGCTCCTCTGCTAGTTGATTTACAATCCCTTTTTCGGTCACTTTTTGATGCCAATCCGAAAAGGCTCCTGAACCCCCATGGAGGAGGTAGACCACAGGGTAGCGGCTCTCCCCATTTTCATAGCCAGCAGGGAAGGATATAGCAGCCTTCAGCGTTTTTTTCATGGATGGACTGTAGACGGCTATGGTGTCAACTCCTCCTTGAGCAACTAGTATGGAAGGGAAAAGGAGGAGTAAAAGGAATAGGTTTTTCATGAGCTGGGGCTGGTTTGGATTTCTTGTAAGTTTGAAATTTGATTTCAATCTCCAAAACTAATTCAATCTTGGAGTTTACTGAATTTTTTTGCTGCCGTTCTATTTCATAAATAAACAGGCATTCGGCTTTTTATTGAGCGACGACGTGAAAGTCAATGAATATTCAGAAAATTTTTGGAAAATTTTAAGGAAGTGGATGATTAAGGTAAAAAAGTAAATCAAAAAATAAGTCGGGGTGGCAGGATTCGAACCTACGGACTTCCCGCAATGCTGCGGTGCCTGATACCGAGCTACGCTACACCTAGAAACAAAAAAGCCAACAAGTATTTGCTGGCTTTAGGTAATTTTAAATAAGTCGGGGTGGCAGGATTCGAACCTACGACCTCCACATCCCAAATGTGGCGCGATACCGGGCTACGCTACACCCCGAACTTGTTCCAATGCCTTTTTGCCTTGAAGTGGTGCAAACATAGCCAAAAATATCTTTCTAAGTACTTCTTGTATAAAAAAAACAAATTTATTTAGGCTTGGGCGCCGCAATGTTCGACATAGCCGGTGGCAAACTGGTAGCTAGTTTTGCAGTGAAGAGCAACCCAGACCAATACATCAATGCGATGAAGGAAGGCGAAAATTTGAAGCAATAAATTTTGCTCTAGCCAATTGGGATAGTTCACTTTTCCTTAAAGGTTTTTAGATTAGAGACATCAAGTCAAAACCCAAAACATTTCACCAAATACTAGTTACAAAAACATGAAAAAACACATTTTCCTGCTATTCCTATTCCTTTCAGGACTAAGTATGGCTCAAACTACCAAAGAGGCTTCTACAATCGCGCTACCAAAAGGCGAAGTAGCGAAGTCCAAGCAATCTGTCACCTTGGATGGAAAAGTAATTCCACTTTCAGCTGAGGCGGGTACGCTCCAACTGAAGGACGAGAACAACAAGCCGATAGCCCTCTATGGCTACACGGCCTATTTCAAGGATAACCCTGAGAAAAATCGACCCATCGTTTTTGCCTACAATGGAGGTCCTGGATCCTCTTCCTACTGGTTGCACATGGGTGTGATGGGTCCGAAGCGTATTGTAATAGATGATCCAAATTACAATGCTGCAGCCCCTTACCAATTGACCAACAATGATTTTTCCATCCTGGATGTGGCCGACGTGGTCATGATGGATCCTGTAGGGACCGGATTGAGCGTGCCAATTGGCGATTCCAAAGGCGCTGATTTCTGGGGTGTGGACCAGGATATTCGTAGCACTAGCTTATTCATCATGCAGTTTTTAAAGGAGCATGGCCGTCTCAATTCGCCAAAATACATTTTGGGTGAGAGTTACGGCACTTTCCGAAATGCAGGGGTGATGAATTACCTGCTGGACAAGGGCTATGCCTTAAATGGAGTCATCATGGTATCTGCTGTGTTTGACCTACGCACTTTGTTCTTTGCGCCTAATGAGGACTTGCCTTACATCGTGTACTTGCCTACGGTAGCAGCGACGAGTTGGTACCATAAGAAAGTGGCCAACCCAGGAACTAATCTTCCTGCCTTCGTACAGCAGGTGCGCGAATTTGTGGAAAAGGAATACGCTCCAGCCTTATTTAAAGGAAATCGAATTACTGCTGCAGAGAAGTCTTCCATTGCCAAGAAATTGGAAGGATTTACAGGAATTACTTCAGCCGTATGGGAGCGAGCAGACCTTCGCATCACTCCAGGAGAATACTATCAAGAACTTCTTCGAGGTGAAGGGATGACGGTGGGTCGATTGGATTCCCGATACAAGGGAATCAACTTGGATCCCATGGCCATGTCGGCTTTTACCGATCCGCAAAGTGATGCGATTTCTCCTGCCTACACCATGGGCTTTTTGGATTACTATCACGGAAGCTTGGGCGTAAGCAAAGACTTGAGCTATGCGACTTCTGCATATGCTAAAGAAGGATTTAAGTGGGATTGGAAGCACCAAGGAAATAATTTCTGGGGTGCAGATGCTGCGGTGACCACTGTGCCTGATATGGCGGAAGCCTTGAGTAAGGATCCACATGTGGAGGTCTTGATCATGAATGGCTACTACGACCTGGCGACTGTGTTTCATGGAGTGGAGCATTCCATCACCCATATGGGATTACCTGCTTCCGCTACAGATCGAATCAAAATGACCTACTACGAAGCAGGTCACATGATGTACACGCATTTGCCGTCTGCAGCGCAATTCCGTCAGGATTTGAAGTCCTTTATCCAGAGTACGGTAAGTAAATAAAAAAAGAAAACCCACCTATTGAAACCAATGGCTATGAAAAATTACCCTAGCCATTGGTTTCGATGATGGGTAACTTGAACACTTTCTTTTATCGCATTGCTATTGGAGTTATGCTTTGGATAGGGCATCAAGATTAATAAAGTCTAAGATTTTTTCTATTCAGTCTTATCTATCGCTTTTCTCCAGGAGATTTTATCACTAAATTGATTAAGCCTCACTGGTTTAGTTTCTGTGACTGAGTGATACGAGGCGCAACCAATCCTATGCACCAAAAGACCATCAAGCTATCCAAGAAAACTGGCCCCACTGGAGAAATTTTGGTGATCCAACTGGAGAATGACTTGGAATTGATTGAGATTTTGAAAAGAAATTTTGCAGCAGTTAAGTGGGATCCAACGTACCTAAGATGGGAACTTCCCTATAACCCAAAGTTGAAAGGTTTATTTTTCACTGCATACAAGGGAAAAGCTTGGGTAGATTATAACCAACTTGTAGAGGAAAGAAAAAAAATCACTCAAAAGCATGTGCAGCCCAAATTTGATCCTTTATCCCCTTATCACCAAGAGAAAATAAATGTCTTTACGATATTTCTCCAAAACCAAAGATATAGTCCAAGTACCATTAAGACCTACACAGAGACTTTAGGCGTGTTTTTCAAATTCCATAGCAAAAAAGAAACGCATGAATTGCACAACGAGGACCTGACCGAATTTATAAACAAGTATGTCATCCAGCTTGGCCACTCGTATTCTTATCAAAACCAATTTATAAACGCGGTCAAGTTATTTTTTGGTAAAGTAGAAAAACGAAACATCGCCATAGCCCAGATCCAAAGACCGCGAACGGAGCATAAACTCCCTAATGTACTGAGCAAACAAGAAGTAAAAAAGATTTTGGAAAGTTTGCAGAATACCAAGCACAAGACCATGCTCTGCATGATCTATGCCTGCGGTCTTCGTAGGGGAGAACTTTTGACCCTTAAACCGAAGGATATTTTATCAGACAGGATGCTTTTGCACATCAAGGAAGCCAAAGGAAAAAAGGACCGAATAGTCCCATTGAGCGAAAAATTATTGGAGATGCTTCGAGATTATTACAAGGCATACAAGCCTCAAGTATGGTTATTTGAAGGACAGAAAGCTGGCAATGCCTATTCGGAAAGAAGTTTGGAATTGGTTTTTAAGAATGCGCTCAAACAAGCAGGCATTACGAAACCTGCTACTTTGCATTGGTTTCGGCATAGCTATGCGACGCACCTACTGGAAAGTGGTACAGATCTTCGCTATATTCAAGAGCTGCTAGGTCATAAAAGCAGTAAGACAACCGAAATCTACACCCATGTAAGTACCCAATCGATCCAAAAAATCAAGAGTCCATTTGATGATTTATGAAGCCAACTTTGAATCAGACCAATCAATAAACCGAAACGGGTTTATCGCTTATTTCTCTACTTAAGTAGTAATAAGCGATAAAAAGTATCGCATATAAGGGAGTTAGCACTCATTTTATGACGACAGCGGAAAGGGTTAAAACAAGACGGAAAGAACTAAAACGGTTTTTGTTAATGGACGACAAGAGAAACGACATTTATTAAATAGAACACGAAACAATTAAGAAAACATTCACAAAATATAAACTCGACAATTATGAAAATATTTGGAATCAAAATCAACGGAAACTTAATCGGACAAGTTTTAATCGGCATTTTTATTAGTTGGCTTATTGGATTGGGCATAAGTTGGATTAATCTTTTTGGTACCAGCGGACAAGCACCTTTAATTTGTGCTATGGCGGGTGGTATTTATGCCGTTGGACGACTTGTCAGACAACATAGAAAGTTGACAAAGGACAACATTGCTTGACTTTTGAACACGGCTGACAGAGTGGTAGAAAGTTTAGTAATAGATACTCAACTGATTCAGTTGGACACTTCGCTGAAAATTTCGGCATCTTTAACAATGAAAACCATAGCGACAGACAAGAAAACAAATGAAAAACGAGTGCTAACAGCCGTTTTGCAAAAGCGGGGGTTACGTACTTCTATGACAGTGAAGTGCTAAATTCAAGCTTTGTGCAACTAATGAAGTTTAGTGCTGAAAATCCCCGCCTTCGCAAAGCGGCCAAACGTTATAGCCAATATTTGCCAGACACAACTCATAACAAAATGAAAAGGATTTTAATTAAATAAAAAAATAATAAATATGAAAGTTTGCAACATACTTATTAAAAAAATACTCAAGAAATGGTATATCTAACATAAAATTAAAATATTAAGAAATGGAAATATTAAATCAAACTATTAGCTGGACACATACAATATCAGCGACACTATCATTAGTTTTTGGAACAATTGTGGTATTTGGTAGCAAGGGTGACTTGAGACATAAGAAATTAGGATTGTGGTATTTTTATGCAATGCTGATTAACAATTTGACAGCTCTTGTAATCATTAACGCCTTTGGAAAGTGGTTTTTTCCTCATTATTTAGCAATTGCTTGTTTAATTGTAATTATTCCAGGTATTACAGCAATAAAATTTAAACATAAATATTGGTTGAAAATTCATATAATAAGTATGGTGATTAGTTATTATTTACTTATCGGTGGAGCAATAAATGAAGCATTTCTTCATATCCCAAAATTAAGACCTTTTATAAATAACAATGACCCAATTTTTGGAATAACACATATGGTTGCACAAATTTTATTTATAGGACTTTTAATTTATTTTTTAAGAAAATATAGAAAATTTGGTGTAAACAAATGAATACTGGCTATAACACGGGTTTGGCAAAAGTGGCGGTTCAGTGCTCCGCAGACACATTTGTGGTTAATCAAAGTTTGGTTGTCCGCATCAACATTTGTGGTGAAAATCGCCACCTTCGCCAAGCCCGAAAACGTTAGCAGCCATATTAAAAAAATGACACAGTAACAGAATATAAACTATGAGAATACATTTAACAACTTTATGCTTCCTATTAGTATTTACTTGTTTTGGACAAGACAATCATAATACCGACTCATTACGTAAAGCGTATAATAAGAATATGGGAGTTCTTAGCGGTGCGTTTGCAGAAGCCTATTATCCAAACAGACCCGAAATCTATTCTTTGAATGAACACCTGTTCCTAAAAAAGATTGATTCCCTGCAACAACCTTTCATGAAAATGATTAATAAATATGCCTCGCCTTTTCAAACAGTTGACAAATATTTCATTCCTAATGAACAAAGGGATATTTCGTATTTTTTTGACAGGATAATATTGGACTACCCATATTTCCATGAAAATCATACAGGTAAAAAGGTAAGATTATCAAAATCAACCCAATCAAAACTAAATCGTCACTTAAAGGATTTTAATAATCCCAATATTCTAGCAAGTAAAGATTTTCAAGGATACGTGGAAGCATTTTTAAGACATGAATCTACAGTTGAAGTTAAGAAAGAGATATATAAAAAATCAGATAATAAAAGACTTCAATCTTATCTTAACATCATCCCAGAGTATTTTTCTAATCAAGAGTGTAAAGATTTTTGGCAGTACCATTATATCTATGCTCATATGGAGGACTGGGGTACCAAAAATTTGAATGACATAGTTTCTAAATTCCTTTCCACTTGCAAAAACGAAGATTACAAGAAAACTATTGACTCGATTTATACAGAAAGTTCAAATACAAGAAAAGACCATCTTATCGAAACCTATAAAACAGTTGACGGGTACGACCTTGACATCCATGTTTTTCTTCCTGACAGCATTGATAAAACGAAGAAAAGCCCAGTAATGGTCTATTTCAGTGGTGGTAGCTGGACAAAGGGAAATCCCGAATGGGCTTTCTATGGTTGCGATAGCTATGCAAAAAAAGGTTGGGTTGGCATATCCGTAGAATATAGACTTGCAGACCGTCACGAAACAACACCGTTTGAAGCAGTGAAGGATGCCAGAAGTGCTATCCGTTGGTTAAGAATGAACGCAGACGCTTACAATATCGATACAACCCGAATTGTTGTCACAGGAAATTCAGCAGGCGGACATTTGGTTTTAACTACTGCCTTGGCAGACGAATGGAATGAAGAGAGTGATAATTTGAATTACAGTGCTACACCAAATCTTTTATTGGTTAATGCTGGGGTTTACAGTTTGTATTCTGAAAGTAGTACGGATTGGATAACCAGAGACCTTGCAGACAAATCTTTGGCAAAGAAAATATCACCTATTCATCTTCTAAGAACCGGGCTTCCCCCTATGCTTATCATTCATGGGACTAATGATCAAAGCGTTGACTATGCATCAGCAAAAGCTTTTGCAGAAGAAATGGAAAAACTTGGCAACGATTTTGAGTTTCAAACATTAGAAGGAGCACCGCATGCTATCTGGTTTGACAGAAGATTTTCCGGAAAAGTATCCGAATTAAGGAAAGCATTTTTAAAAAAATATGGATACGAGTGACGAAATACGGCTGCTAACAGCGGTTTGGCAAAAGTGGCGGTTCAGTGCTTCGAATGAAAGTTTTTCGTAAATTTGAAGTGTGTGCTTCGTATGAACATTTTTGGTAAAAATCGCCACCTTCGCCAAGCCGCAAAACGCTAGCAAGCCTATTTCGACATTTCGTAACTAATAATAATTTTGACAAACCATAATTCAGTATGACAATTCCAGATTTTAAAAATGTTAAGTGTATAACAATATTGTTTGTAACGATATTGTTTTTGACAAGCTGTTCAAATCAATCGAAAAATTCCAAAGAAGTATCATTAGCAGGAATGTACAAATTATTGATAATAGAAAA
>CAMBMU010000059.1 GCA_945868725.1 Spirosoma fluviale | reverse complement strand
TCCTTGAAGGTGATGATTTTTCCGGTACTGTGCTGGTAGAGGTGGGTGAACACATCTTCCACCCGCTTGACTAGGCGGACATTTCGAATGTTACTTAGATCAAAGGCAAGCAAATCCACGTAATTGTCTGCGTAGAGGATGTTGCTATTGATTGCCAAGTCCACATTTCCTTCAATCGGGATAAAGCTCAGGTTGATCGGGTTGGATGGATTTTTATTGTCGTAAATGTGAATCCCCTTGCTGGGCTCATTGATAAGTAAAAAGTCCTTGTAAATGTAAATCTTTCCAGGATTTTCAATCTCCTGTGCTGGGGCCATTGCGATTAACTTGGCTCGAACATCTTTCATTTCCAGATAGACGGGCATCATCGTACGGAAGGAATAGGTGCTGTTGACCTCATCGGTACATGAAAAAAGCAAGGTACTTGCCAAGAGTACTAGCGCGATTTTAAGATGGAAAAGTTTCATGGGGTAGTTGATTTAGGTAAAACAAAGTTAATTATTTTCCAAACGCGTTTCATCGAGGATTCGCTACAGCCAAGGGATACATTTTATTATTTTTTTTGCGCCCCTTTGGTTTTATTTTTTTAGATTCCTAAAAGAAATTACAAGAATTGGATTTTCCTTTTTTTTGGATGGGGGGATGCTCCATTCAAAATCACTACATTGATCTAGCTTTTAGCACCATGCATTCACGAAGAAAATTTATACAAAACACGAGCATTTTAGGTTTGGCCATGACTGTACAACCCAATTTATCCCTGCTTGCCTCCCAGAAAAAAGTCTTGGGACATGGCGATTTCAAATACACCGTAGATCCGAACTGGGGGAACCTAGATCCTACAAAAGTTCCGGTGATCAACTGCCATGAAATGGTGATGGATCGAAAGGGGCGAATGATTTTACTTACCGACGAGCCCAAAAATAATGTCATCATTTACAGCCAATCGGGCAAGTTGCTAACTACATGGACTTTGGGACTCACTGCTGCACATGGCTTGAGTTTAGTGGATGAGGGGGATGCCGAATACCTTTGGATAGTAGACAATGGGGGAAGGGTGCTCAAAACAAGCCTAGATGGAAAAGTTATCACCGAAATTCCTTCACCGTTAACTGAAGGAATTTACACAGACAAAATGCGCTGGGTACCTACTGAAACTGCTGTGGCTCCCAATGGGGATTTGTATGTGGCTGATGGCTATGGTTCTCAATTTTTTCTTCAGTACGATAGACAGGGAAAATTTATCCGAAAATTTGGCGGTGCTGGAAATCAAGATGGGCAATTTAGTACTGCGCACGGAATTGCTGTGGATCAGCGAGCGGGTGCTGAACCTACCTTGATTTGCACATCTAGAGGGCACAATTCATTCAAGCGATTTACGATGGATGGAAACTACCTGGAAACGATTTTTCTACCAGGGGCATACGTTTGTCGGCCTGTGATCCACGGAGAAAATCTGTATGCAGGGGTATGTTGGTCTAGACTTCGTTATTTGGAGCAAACGGATAATTCGGGTTTTGTTACTATTTTGAATAAAGACAATCGAGTGGTCTCCAATCCAGGGGGTTCGGAGCCTCATTACCACAATGGAGTCTTGCAGTTGATGCTTCAGGAGGAGGCGGTATTTCAGCATTGTCACGATGTGTGTATTGATCAGGATGAGAACATCTATGTCTGTCAATGGAATGCGGGGAAATCGTATCCAATCAAGTTGACACGGGTTTGAGTTTTCTGTAAAAAGGGGGAGTATTCGAAAGAATTGCTCCCTTTTTTTTGTTCGTATTATTTAATGATGGGCTAAGAATAGGTTGTGTGAATCGATTTGGGCATCAAGGTTTGGCAAGTCTAAATCAGTATCAAGGCACAAAGAATCCAGGAATGCAGTCTTTGGAAGGTGTAGGCTATTCTAATGCAAACTTTTGGTGGATAATGCTTTAAAATAGGTGGATAACTTGTTCGTTTACAGGCAATTTCATGGTAAAAATTGTAGAGAAGTTTTTGATAAAATAATTGGAATATTTTTTTCAATCAGCAATCTTTAATTCATCAAGTAAGAGAAAAAAAGACCGAAAGTAAGATTTCGGTTCGTTGATTGAAAGTTTGAGATTGGGCATAAAGGGGGGCTAACCTTAGGGTAAGTTTCTGAGACGGGAAACCGCAGAAATGCCAAAAACGATTGGCTTGAATTTGAGGACTTCTTCGGAAAGAATCGAATTTCCAGTTCGAAGGATCGAAAGAGAAATCTTTTGGTTGAAAGAGGCAACTCCAGAAGAGCGATAAAGGATTTATCGGCCCAGAATTTTCTTCGGAAAGTTTTGAAAAAAAATCGGGTACAAAGGAGCCATCTCTTAGCGGAGATAGTTTGCAACGGGAAACCGCAGACGTACATTAAAGATCGGCCTGGAAGTTTGCCATCAGGTGAACTTTGGGATACCCACCATGAAGGATCACTTGGAAACAAGTGTTTGAAAGGGGCAACCACAGAAATGGGGATGGGGTCTACAAAAACAGGACAAGTCCGAAAGGGCGGCATCATTCGATGATTTGGACCTGGGCAACTGGGAAAAGTCTTAAACTGTAGCTTGAGGGAGATAGTGAACTACGGGGATCTGTCGACCAAACGGGAAGCTTTCGCAAGAAATGCTTCCCGTTTCTGTTTTCAGCCCATTTTTAGTAGATTCGGGAGATGAGATCTCTCCTTCTTTTTGTAATCTGGTGCGGGTTATTCTTTGGGCTAAGCTCCTTTCAGGTGAATTTGCCTGATGTTCCAGCACCCAACAAGCCGAATGTGATTTTTATCCTAGCAGATGACCTAGGTTATGGAGACCTGGGTTTTCTTGGGCAAAAACACATTAAAACCCCTAATTTAGATTTACTGGCGGCTAGGGGGATGCTATTTTCCAATCACTATGCTGGAGCTCCTGTATGTGCACCCTCACGCTCAGCGCTGCTTACCGGTTTGCATACCGGCCATACCCCCATACGGGGAAATTTTGAAATTCAGCCTGAAGGGCAGTACCCGATGCCCGATACCCTGCTCACCTTGGGAAAAATTTTTCAGCAAGCAGGGTACCGCACCGCCGCCTTTGGAAAGTGGGGATTGGGCTTTGTAGGAACCACGGGAGATCCTTCAAATCAAGGTTTCGATCATTTTTTTGGCTACAACTGCCAGCGCTATGCCCACCGCTATTATCCTGCTTACCTCTGGGAAAATCAACAGCAGGTTCCGCTACTTGGAAATGACTGGACTACAAAAACCACTTTTGCACCAGACCTAATCCATCAGAAGAGTTTGGACTTTATTGAGGCCAACCACCACCAACCCTTTTTCTTATTTCTACCCCTGGTGATGCCCCACGCAGAATTGGCAGTACCTGAGGACGAGGTCTTTCAATACTATCGAACAAAATTTGGAGAGGAATCTTCACATATCGCTCCTCAGGGAGGGGATTATGGCCCAGAAATGCTCATTCCTGGTTACCAGTCTCAACCCTATCCCCGAGCCACTTTCGCAGCCATGGTGGCACGAATCGATCGCTATGTAGGTGAAATCATGAGTAAATTGGAAGCCTTAGGGATTTCCGAAAACACGCTCTTGGTTTTTACTTCTGATAATGGTGCGCATCGGGAAGGGGGAGCAGACCCGGAGTTTTTCGATTCGAATGGTCCATTTAGGGGATTTAAAAGAGATCTCTACGAAGGAGGCATTCATGTGCCACTTGTCGCCCATTGGCCAGGAAAAATCAAAGCAGGCAGTCAGTCCAAGCATGTAGCTGCTTTTTGGGATTGGTTACCCACCCTAGCCGATGCCATTGGCGCCTCCAGCCCTCAAGGAATAGATGGTACTTCCTTCTTGCCTACTTTACTGGACTCGGGAAATCAACAACAGCCCGATCACCTGTATTGGGAATTTCATGAGTCTGGGGGAAGGCAAGCGCTGCGGCAAGGAGATTGGAAATTGGTAAAGTACCAAGTTCAAGATGCCGCAAAGACTACCGTGGAACTGTTTGACCTCGCCAATGATCCTGAGGAACGAAATAATGTTGCCCTAGATCATCCCGCACGCCTGGCAGAGCTTGAAATCCTGATGCAAAAAGCCCACCGTCCCAATCCGGTCTTTCGCCAATTGGACTGAATAGAGTTTCAATCCTACTACTTGAATCCAACTAAGAACTAGGATCCTATATAAAAGGATTGCTTCTATTTTCTCTAGCAGCATAAAAAATGGGTCCTCTACTAGTGGACCCATTTTTTTACTATTTAGAATGTCAACTAATAAATTAATTCCCATTCTATTCTCCAGCGGAAAGCTTCCTTTCAGCAACGATAACTTTTCTTAATTTGCCATCAACCACCAGGGCATCATAATATTGATTCACTTTTACATCCTGTCCATCAATGGAAAGTGTAACGACGGCCCCAGCAGTTACCCATTGTTGAACCTCTCCATTTTTTCCTTTAAAACTACTTGCTATGATAAATTTAATATCCCATCTCGGATTAACAGTGGCAAACATTGGGAGTAAAACCTTAAAATGATTATCCGTTCCCTCTGCAACATTCCCATCGGCCATTAAAAGTTGAAACAATTTTGGATCCTGTAGGCTACGAATGGTAGCAGTATCTCTTTCATTGTGTGCGTTAAGTATTTTCTCTAAGATTTTTACCGAAGACGAATCGCCAGCATAAACAGCGGTCTTCGTACCGTCTTCTGTAGTATCATAGCCAAGGACTTCTTTTTCAATAGTAGTAGATTTTTGCTCGGCACAAGCAAATAAAGTACTTGCAGTGACTGCAATCAAAATTAATTTTTTCATAGTTTTTTTGGGTTGAATTTTGTTGGTACTAATCGTTCCGTTTTTTAGTGTGGACTCTGGACTCCACCAACAAACAATGTATCATTTAAAAAATGATAACTACTATTTTGAAAATTTCATTTCATATTGAACAAACTCCATCTTTCGCCAATTGGACTGAGAAGCGTTTCAATCCTACGGCTTGAATTCAACCAAATTCAGCTTCTCAAGCCTGCGGGGGAAAATTCGAATTCCAATCCCAATACACAATTGCCCAGGGATTCAAGCTGTCTTGAAAGGTATGGATGATTTTAAACCCTATCCGTTGATGGGCTGCCATGGACTGGTAATTGTTCAAGGGAATGGAGGTGATCGCAAAATCAATTCCAACTCTTGCTCATTTTTTATTCTGGGCTCTGGACTCCAACTAAGAACTAGGTATTCTATCTTAATGGATTACTTCTATTTTCATTGACAGCATAAAAAAAGAGACCTCTATTGCTAGAAGCCTCTCTCGTATTTTTAAAATTAATTGAACTTAAACTAGTTGGAAGGTGGTGCTGGAACTGCTGCGGCTTCTTTCAAAATATTTTTGGAATCCAACAAATCCATTTGCGAGATAATTTTATCCCCTTCCCATGTAATCCAAACATTAAGAGGTGCGGTAAAGGTTACATTTGTAAATTTTCCAGTAGCTGTCCAATTCCCAAAGTAAGCAGTATGAACTTCCCCATTATTCAAAGAAAAAGTATGTACTCTACCTTCTGCAAATGATATGTCTTTAAATAAAAAATGTAGTTGTTTCCAATAGGCGATTGCTTCTTCTTCTCCTTTGGCTGCTACAGCCGTATCTCCTACAGTTTTCAATGTGAAATTAGGAGCAAAGGATTCTTTAACATAAGAAAAATCTTCTTTGGCAAAAAGGTTCATGTTTGAATATAGCTTTTTTGCTTTTTCATCCCTTTCGGTAAACGTCCCACTTAATGGTTCTTGATTGGTTGATGCATTAGTAGTATCTGCAGATTCTTTACACGAAAGAAATGATACAGAAACGAGGAAACATAAAATTAATTTTTTCATAATTTTTTGGGTTGACCTTTGTTTGTAATGATTGTTCCGTTTTTTAGTGTGGGCTCTGGACTCCAGCAACAAACAAGGTATCATTTAATAAAAGGAATACTACTATTTATAAAATTTCATTTTAAATTTAAAAAATCACATTTATAAGAAAATCGGCAAAAAAAAGAGCACCTGGGAGCGATTTCAACGAATACAAATCGTAAAAAGAGGCTGATAAATTTTGAACAGATTAACTCTTTTGGTTTTGATACGATAAGGATAGGGGAGTATTCGAATCGAGTTAATTTCTCAGACTACCGTGGAACTGTTTGATCTTGCCAATGATCCTGAGGAACGGACTAATGTAGCCCTAGATCATCCCAAACGTCTGGTAGAACTCCAAATGCTGATGCAAAAAGCCCATCGCCCTAATCCGGTCTTTCGCCAATTGGACTGAGAAGCGTTTCAATCCTACGGCTTGAATTCAACCAAATTCAGCTTCTCAAGCCTGCGGGGGAAAATTCGAATTCCAATCCCAATACACAATAGCCCAGGGATTCAAGCTGTCTTGAAAGGTATGGATGATTTTAAACCCCATCCGTTGATGGGCTGCCAACGAGCGGTAATTGCTCAAAGCTATGGAGGTGATGGCAAAGTCATAGGTGAAGGCATACTGCTCCTTATAAGCCGTATAGAGTTTGTCAAACAAGCCTGTTCCGCGTTGGGACTTCCCTACACACACTTGGCCCACGACCATGGGTTGGTAGGAGGTTACTTTTTTGCCAGCTAGATCCAACCTTTCAAAGTTGTCAAAAAGTGATGTCAATAGGGGTACCAACTCTCTTGATTCCAAAGTCATCGCCAACACATAGGCCACGACTTGTCCGTTTTCCTTGGCAAGTACATGTGGGGCTATGGAATGCATGATCTCCAATTGACCCAAGGTATGTGGAACAGTCACAAATCCTTGTTCGTCTTTCTCTTCCTGTGAAAGTAGGGTCGATAGATTTTCGCGTTGGAGGGATAAAATCCCCTCGAGATCAGCGGTGGATTGGGATAGACAAAATTGAACCATGAGTTTTTGAAAAAAATTTTCCAAATAAATGCATTTAATCTTTGTGAAAAAATAGGAAGGAGATCATCAAAGCAAGTAAAGATGGAATAGTCTTAGATTTTCTTTAAATTTCAGTCTACTTGAATTGCGCTTCCTATGAAACCTATTTCTTATTTCTACGGGCTTTGGGTGTTTCTCTTTGCACTTTTTGCTTATTGGCAAATTAACGACCCCGACCCAGAAGTTTGGGTGAGCATCTATGGGGTCGCGGTGATTTTCTCACTATTTGCCGTACGTGGTATTTTTCCCAAATTGCCCCTCACCCTAGTCGTTGTCTTTTGCCTACTTGGAGCCGTATATTTCTTCCCAGGTGGGGTAGGAGAATGGATTGCTGCCGAATGGGCACAAAAAGACCTAACCATGAAAACACCTCAGATGGAAGAAAACCGGGAAACCTTCGGTTTGCTCATCATTGCCCTTGTCTTGAGTCCAGCACTTTACCGAGCCTGGAAAAAAAACTGATACAAACCTTATAAATTTTAACACTTAATTCTAAAATCCATGCGTATTCTCTTCCTTCTCCTGCTCTTTATTTCTAGTACTATTTTGGTAAAAGCACAGCAAACAATCACAAGTTCCTACTTTGAAATGCGCACCTACACGGTGCACGATGGCAAGATGCCGGATCTTATTCAACGTTTTCAAAATCATACCCGGACCCTCTTCAATAAACATGGGATTGAAAATGTAGCTTACTTTCTTTCGGAGGAGCAGCCTGACAAGCAGCTCACCTTTATTATTGGATATCCTTCCGCATCTGAACGGGATATTCGATGGAACAATTTTGCCAATGATCCCGAATGGAAGGCGGTAGCCACTGCCTCTGAAGCGAATGGGCCCTTAGTCCAAAAAGTAGATCAAGTATTTATGGTATGGGCAAAGGACCTCAATTCTGCTAAAACTCCTAAACCAAGTGGCATTTTTCAATTACGAACTTACCACTTATTACCAGGAAAGTTGGATGCCATCCAAACTCGATTCCGAGATCATACGCAGGCCTTATTTGAAAAGCAAGGCCTCTCCAACTATCCCTATTGGATTACGGTTGAAAAAGAAGGCTTACAGCCCAAATTGGTTTACTTTATTGGGCATCAATCCAAGGACGAATTTAAAACTGCATTTGCTGGATTCGTAGCCGATCCTGAGTGGATTAAAGTGCGCGATGCTTCCGAGATTCCAGGTAAGATTGTAGAGAAGGTTGATACGGTTTTTTATACCCCGCTGCCTTTTTCACCAATGAAATAAAGGGTAAACTGATGATCCGCAATTTGGCCAATTGATTACCAAGGAAGGTGGGTAGTGGCGGATAATCGTCGACAGCTGACCGCGCACAGTCAACGGCTACTTGAGTAATTCCTGCCTTCCAAAACGGTCTTAGCTACTCCATAACCAAATTTTTATGGAGGAGGTGTAGCGATTCAAATTCACTATCCGTTGATACTAGTAACTCATTCAAAACCATGTCTCGGATTTTACCCTTTCTAATACTAGCCTTCCTCTTCTCTTGTCAAGATCCGGAGAGCCCTGCTGGCTGTGCTGTAGCTAATCCAGTAGAGGATTTGCCCTTGTTGAAGGAACAAATCAACAGTACAGCTAGCACGAATTTGATCGCGTATTTTTACCTCGTTCAAGGAACCTACAAAGGAGCAACTGTCTTCACTTTTCTAAACTGCTGTCCTTTTTGCAGATTTGTCCCTCAAATCCTGGATTGCGAGGGAAATGTGATCACTAATGCATTGATCACTGATGTAACAAATCAAAAAGTAATCTGGCGGCCGGCAGAATCTGTATGTAACTAAAAGTTCATCTCAGTCAAAAAAAAAGAAAAAAACCACTCCGGGATATCCGGAGTGGTTTTTTAGTGAATCAAGATTAGTCTTCTGCTTACTTCGCGTTGAAGGTGACGCCCATCAAGATAAAGGTGCCTAAATCTGCTCCCTTCGCATCGCTGACAATGTAGAGGGTATGTTTTTTGCCATCCCCAGCAGCTGTAAGCGTTACTTTCGCTTGGTGCATTAGTATTGGCATGTTTGGCAACTTCATTCCTTCACTAGGAGCATGTGTTCCGCGACCTACCACTTCACCTGTTGGGCTATCCAAACGGATTTCAAAGTCAACCGGGAATTTAACGGGTGCTTGAGAAGCAGTCATCAAGGTAATCGACCCTATTCCTGTGATGTCAATTCCTTGTAAGGCGAAGGAACCCTTGGTGTTTGGAATGGTCAACAAGGTCTTTCCGTCAAATGCCATCTTGGCGTAGCCTTCGAAAGTTCCAGCCTGAGCCAAATCCACTGAGTTTGGACTAAGTACCAAAGAGCTAGAACCTGTAAGCGGTTTGATATTTGTTCCTCCTTTGTCTGTGTAGGTAGCCGAAATTACCAAAGAACCAGTTGGAGACGCAGGATTACCAAGAGTAGGATCCAAGCTTCCTTTAGCTCCAAGGCTAGGCTTGCTCTCTTGTCTCAAGGAAAGGATGTAGGTCACCAAGGCGTTTACCTCAGAATTCTTCAAATCTGGGTTGGCCGGCATGGCAGTCTCTCCCCATACGCCTCCACCACCATTTTTGATCTTATTGACCAGGTAGTCTCGGTTGCGCTCGCGGTATTTTTTAGCTACATCTGTGTAGGCAGGGCCAATGGATTTTTCAGTTTCATTGTGACAGGTCTTGCAGGTAAGTGACTGAACCAAGGCTTTGCCTGTCATGGCTTCACTCATGATTTTATGTCCCATATCGGCTTCTGCCTGGTCAATGCCCTGTAAATAATCTGCTGCTACATACAAGCTGCTCATGTCTGAAGACGCTTCTGGGTGGTCTTCGTCGCTCACTGCTACGGTGTAGTTCACTTTTTTACCAGGGAAGTAGAAGGATTGGTTGCCTACTACGGAGATGCTCACCTGCGGTGCGACATTACCAGAATAAACGGCTACCAATGGCCCTTTGCCTGTTAATCCAGCTGGATCTGCAGCAGTTACCTGAATTTCAAATTCCCCTGTGGCAGTAAATGAATGCGTGAGTGTCGGTTCTGTAGTCGTCTTAGTGACTCCAGCACCTAGATCCCAAGTATATGTAATTGCGTCGTTTTCAGGATCTGAAGCAGTAGCAGTAAGGGTTACCTGAAGTGGGCTTTTGCCAGAGGTTTTGTCCACCTTGACTTCAGTTACCACTGGAGGGCGGTTGCCGCCATTGAAATCTATTCGGAAGAGTCCTGCATCTGGGTTTTTGGCAAACCAACCATTGCCATATTCAAGAATGTAAATCTTTCCGTCTGGGCCCATTTCCATGTCCATCAAGGCGTTGAATTTGGTTCCTCCCATGAAGGGTTCCATTTTATCGTAATCCCCATTCTCTTGCATGGTCACCACTTTGATCCAGCCTCTAATCCAATCGTAGATGAAGAGCTTGCCATTGTAATACTCAGGCATGCGTGAATCTTTTGGATATTGATCTGCATAGTAAACTGGTCCAGCCATCGCATTTCTACCCCCAGTACCTAGCTGCGGGAAGTCAGGCGAAGCCCCATAAGGATACCAGATGAACGCAGGCTCCGATGCCGGAAGCTTTTTCAAACCGGTATTGTTTGGTGAATTGTTGGTTGGGCCTGCTATATCAAACGAAGGACCAGGTTGACCTGTTTCGTAATTAAACTCCGTGTAGGCAAAATTATTTCCAATGATATAAGGCCATCCGAAGTTGCCCGCTTTTCTTGCTTGGTTGACTTCATCATAACCTCTAGGGCCCTTGATGGCTAAGGAATCGTTGTTGGCATCAGGACCTACTTCACCCCAATAGAGGAAGCTATTTTTCTGATCCACAGAGATTCGATATGGGTTTCGAAGTCCTTGAGCGTAGATCTCAGGACGAGTGCCTTCGGTACCTTTTGGATACAAGTTGCCTTCTGGAATGGTATAGGTACCATCCTCAGCAACTTTGATTCTGAGGATCTTTCCTCTTAGGTCGTTTGCGTTGCCCGAACTTCTGCGTGCATCCCATTGCTTATTTCCTTCACGGCCATCCACTGGTGCATAACCATTGAGGGTGTATATGGACTCTGTCTGATTGAAAGGAGTGGAGTTGTCTCCTGTAGATAGGAATAGGTTTCCATCCTTATCAAATGCAATGGATCCACCAGTATGGCAGCAGATATTGCGCTGAGAATAGACATCCAAAATGATTTGCTCGGAAGCCATGTCCCACTTGCCGTCTTTGTACTTGAATCGAGAAAGTCGGTTGATTTCCTTGTCACCTGTTGGGGCATAAAATGCATACACCCAGTTGTTGGTGGCGTAGTCCGGGTCTTTTTGAATACCCATCAATCCTTCTTCTGCATTGACGCCTTTTACCTCTGTTTTCCAGTAGACGTCTAGCTTTATTATTTCTTTAAGTTCACCAGTAGCTTGGTTGTATTGTAGAATCTCTCCTCTACGTTGCGCTACTAGGATATCTAAGTTGGGCAGGATGGTCATCTCCGTAGGCTCGGTAAACTGGCCCATGGAAAGTACTGTCTTGGTGAATCGATTTTCTTCTGGAGTACGCTGGGATGTTGCTTTGTCGTAGTTCAACTCCAAATTTTCCCCATTGGTGTACTGAATTCCTGCTAAAAGATGCTTCAAGAAATCGGCCTCTTCGTAGGATTCGTTGGTATGCCCACCTCCAGTATAAAACGCTCTTCCTCCATCAAAATCATGGTACCAAGCGATCGGATGCTCGCCCATATCCAGTCCTCCTTGGTAGGAAGCTTCATCTAAAAGAAGTAGCTTTTTGGTGTTTGGATTTACTTTTTTGTAGCTGTACCACTCGTCTGTACGAGCCCAGCTATCAGGAAGTGTTTCTGTGGAAGGGTGTTTCTCCCCTGTTTTGCTTACTTTTCCCGGTTGTACATTTGGGTGAGGATCCTTGATCCCCGGATGGTCTGAGAAATATCCTCCTACTAAGCGGCCATACCAGCCCCAATCGTATTCTGTATCTGCTGCGGCGTGGATTCCTAAAAATCCTCCACCAGACTGAACGTATCGTTCAAAATCTGCCTCTTGGTAATTATTAAGTACATCACCAGTGGTACTCAAAAAGATGACCGTCGCGTATTGTGCGAGGTTTTCCTCATTGATGAGTTCTGCATTTTTGGTGGTGTCCACGTCAAATCCATTTTCAGCGCCTAATTTTTGAATGGCAGCAATACCCTGAGGTATAGATTCGTGGTAATAACCGGCTGTTTTGCTAAAAACAAGCACTTTAGGTTTGCCCTCACGCTTTTTGGAGCAGGAGGAAAGAACTGCTCCAACTAGAACGAGCAGTAGCACTAGGCTTCGTAGGTTTTTCGGGTACTTCATCGAGGTAGAATTAATTTGTCGAAAATAACAAAAAAGGATAAGTTAATTTAGGTAAAGGACTCATTTTGCGAGAGATAATAGATCAAGCGGTAGATTTTGTCGATGAACGCGGAGAATTCATATTTTACGAGCGCCATCACCAATTGCTACTTCTATAAATGCTGGAGTAAGTTGAAATTCTTTTTCATAAGCGTCTTGAATTTGATCCTTAAAAATCCGGCTTTCTTGCTGCTTCACGAGGGTAAGCAGGCAGCCGCCAAAGCCTCCGCCCATCATTCTTGCTCCCAATACTGCTTGGGTATTTTCAGTTTGCTTTGCAAGAAAATCAAGTTCTGCACAGCTTACCTCAAAATCATCACGTAAACTTTGATGGGAAGCATGCAATAAGCCGCCCACTTCGGAAAGATTTCCCATTTGAAGGGCTTCTGCTGCTTGGTGAACGCGTGCGCATTCCGTGATCACATGCTTTGCCTTGGGAAAAAGAACTTCAGGTAAAAGACTTTTGATGGTTGGTAAATCGCCCACTGCAAAGTCTCGAAGCGTACGAATCTCTGGAAATGATTTTTGTAATATATCCACGCTCTCTTCACAGGCTGCGCGCCGTTGGTTGTATGCAGAAGAGGCCAAGGAATGAGAAACTTTGGAGTGGATCAAAAGTAGTCCATAGTCCCCAAGGTTTACTGGCACCTCTTGATGATCCAAACTTCTGCAATCTAGTAGCATGGCTTTTCCTTGCTTTCCAAAGGCTGATGCATAAGGGTCCATGATGCCACAATTCACCCCAGCAAAGAGCTGTTCTGATTTTTGTGCGTAGAGGGCTAGGTTTTTCTTTGGGATAGCAAAGGCAAATAATTCGGATAGCGCTAGGCCGAGGGAAACGGAGAGTGCAGCAGAGGAGGAAAGCCCGCCTCCAACTGGTATGTTTCCTCCGATCACAAGATCAAAGTTTTCCAAGGGATAGCCTGCCTGGTGCAGCAGGGTGCAGATACCCATGATGTAGGTGGCCCAGTGTCCTTTTTTAGGCGACATGCTATTCAGCTCAAAACAAAACTCCTGCTCAAAATCTAGGGAGTAGGCCTTGCATACGGTCAACTTATTTTTTGCTATACCCACCCAAATCCCTTGCGTAACTGCTGCAGGGAAAACAAATCCTTCCTGGTAGTCGGTATGCTCTCCAATCAAGTTGATCCTTCCTGGAGCAAAAACCACAAGGGGCTCGGCTTCAAAATGGTGTTGGAAGGTTTGGGTAATCTGTGATTTCATTTGGAAGAGGAGGGCTGGCAAGTGAAATTTAGCAAAAATAGCTCGCCTATTTTTTAACAGGAAAATGCTGGGAAGATTTTCGTACGACCAGGATCGTATCCAATACGATGGATATGGGGTCTTCCGATGCCATTCCATCCAATTGATCGAGCAAATGGCTCACAGCCAGCTTTCCCATTTCATAGCCTGGCTGGGCGACGGTGGTCAAGGGCGGTTCGACCACAGCGGAAGAAGGGTTATTTGTGAATCCAGCTAATGCGATATCTTCTGGGATTCGAATGCCTAACTTTTTCCATTCGGTCAGGACATCTAATGCGACAGGATCGATCATGCAAAAAACAGCTTCTGGACGAGGATCCATGCGGAGAATATGTTGGGCTACCTGAAGGTTGCCTTCTAGGGTAAGGTCGGATATTAAAATCAGGGAGGGGTCTTCGGCAACGCCAAATTCTTCAAGGGCACGAAGGTAGCCTTCCTTTCTTTTTTTGGAAATGTAGAGGTCTTCAGGTCCAGATACGTAAACGATCCTGCGGGAACCGTTTTCCAACAAGTGTTTGACGACCTGATAGGCGCCACTGACATCATTGAAGGTGACCTTGGAAACGGGGATATCTTCCTGTACGCGGTCAAACAAGACGAAGTTGATTTCTCGGTCGTAGAGTTCGTACAGGTGTTCGTAAGTATTGGTTTGGCGACTTAACGAAATCAAGAGGCCATCCACTTGGCTTGAAACTAAGGTTTGAATGTTGGCTTTTTCTTGAGCAATTGACTCGTTGCTTTGGCAAATCATCACGTTGTACCCGCGGGTGGTGGCAAGGTCTTGTATGCCGCTGATGCAGGAAGCAAAAAAGTGAGAGGTGATTTCGGGTACAATGACGCCCAGCGTCTTGGATCTGCTGCTACGAAGGCTTTGCGCAAGCAAGTTGGGCCGGTAGTTCATCTCCTTGGCGGCCTCTACAATTTTTCGCTTGGTTTCGATATGTAACTCGGGCGAGTCCTGAAGGGCTCTGGAAACAGTAGAGACGGACACCCCAAGCTTCTTGGCGATTTCCTTCATCGTAACCTGTCTCCCCTTTTTCATCCGCCCTATTTTATTAAATTTTTATTAATTGTAATCGTCTGCAGTTACGAATAAAGCAAAGATTTTAACAAATACTGCTATTCTTGATAAATAGTTGCCAAAATTGTTTCACCAACCACCTTCAAGCTGCGGCTGTCAATTCCTTCTAAGGTATCTTGGTGTGTATGGTGGTAGGCGCCAAAGCCTAAATCTGGAGAGAAATCAATGATATCAATCATTGGAATACCCGCCCATTCATTCACAAAAACATGGTCATCCAAGATTTCAGGGGCATCTTGCTGGATAAAATAGGAGCCATGGCCAAGTAAGGAAGCATTGTCCCAAACCTTGGAAAGGATTCCGCTGGAAAACCTTCTTGAATAGCCTTCTCGGTAGAATCGTGCATTTTTTCTACCCACCAAGTCCACTAAAATTCCATAATAGGCGGAGTAGTTGGGAAGGTGCTTGTTTTTGGACCAGTACTGGGAGCCATGACACCACCAGATTTTGGTATTGTCTCTGCTGGCGGTGTATTCGGGTTCCCCGTCGTCTTCCCCGTCAAAGAAGATCAGATCAATCCCTACCTCTTCAGAAAGGGGTTGGCTTGAAATGCTCCGAGCAATCTCCAAAAGTACGGCCACTCCTGAGGCGCCGTCATTCGCTCCATCGATGGGTTCCGAGGTGCGTGTTTTGTCCTTGTCTGCAATGCGTCGGGTATCCCAATGTGCTGCCAATAGAATCCGCTTGCTCGCCTGGGGATTGTAAGAAGCGATCAGGTTGGTCAAATTCCAAGTGAGTCCATCGTAGGTTTTGGCCTGAAAATCCTGCTTTAGCACGGTCCAGCCGTAGCCTTCCAAGGTTTTTTGGATCCAGGCTTTGGTCGCAGCATGTCCTGGAGTACCTGGAACACGTGGACCGAAATCCACCTGCTTTTTGACAAAAGCATAGGCGGAATCTGCTTGAAAATTAGGATAGGGCTTTAAGGTAACCGATTCAGTTTTGGTTTCTGTGCTTTTCTCGCCTGAACAGGATGCCAGGATGAAGAGAAGTACGAATACTCCCCAGTGTAACTTATTCTTCATAGGCCCAGTCTATACGGTCTTTCATGTCTTTGACTACAAAGCCCATAGACTTGAGCCCAAGTCGAATTTCATCCACTTTGGTATAGTTTCGAGCTGTTTTTGCTTCGGTATATTGTAGCAGTAGGAGATCCAAGAGTCCATCTTGCACCTCGCCTTTTTCTTCTACCAAACCTAAAATCTCCTCCACAAAGGTGACATAGGTAGCAAGCATCTTGGTAAAGACTGCTTCACCTAAGCTAGCGGAATGAAGTTGCCCGGTGAATATAGAGTTGATTTTCTTCAGTAAGTTGAACAGGTGACCAATGGCCATGGCCGTATTGAAGTCATCGTCCATGGAGCGATAGGCTGCGGAAATACTCGCCTCTATCTGCTGCACTTGTTCCCCATCTAAGGCTACATCTGAATTTGCAGCATACTGCATGCTTCGGACGATGCGCAGTCCATTGATGATTTTTTTATATCCTTTTTGTGCGGCACGAAGCGCTTCATTGGAGAAGTCCAGCGTGGAGCGGTACTGGGCCGTCAAGATAAAGTAGCGGATCGTCATCGGGCTATAGGCCTGCTCCAA
>CAMBMU010000058.1 GCA_945868725.1 Spirosoma fluviale | reverse complement strand
TGAATGTCCTGATTGTAGTTGATGGCAGACTGAATCAGCATGCGGCCAAGTTGGCCTCCTCCGAGTACGCCTAAAATTGGATTTGGATGCATTGAACCCATAGATGGGTCAAAATTAACAGATTAAACCTGAAATCGGAGCAATCCACTTCTTTAAAGAAGTGCGTTCTAAAAAATTTGGAGCTAAAAAGAACAAAAAAGCTGGATCTACTTCGGTATAAACTTAATCCCCATCAACTCCATCAGTTTGTGCGCATTGAAACTAGGGCAGGCTCCTTCCTTCAAGAGGTAGTCAAAGAGGATCTCTTGATCCAGGATTTCAGAGTGAAAGGAAAAATTCTGAACTCGCGCCTCGCGCGATGCCAAAGCGGCCAATTCAATGTCATGCGTACTGATCAGTCCAACTCCTTGGGAAGGTAAAAGTTGGGCGACCAAGGCCTCCGAACCTGAAATTCGATCTTGGGTATTTGTTCCTTTCAAGATCTCGTCGAGGAGAAAAAAGATGGGTTCACCCTGTTCCAAACGCTGCAGGAGCGTACGGATGCGCGAAAGTTCGGCATAGAAGGAACTTACGCTTTCCCCGAGGTTGTCGGTATTGCGCATGCTCGTAAAGAGTTGCAAGGGCCCTAGGGTCATGCGATCCGCAAAGGGGCGGAGACCTAGGTTGAGCAGAACTGCATTGATGCCTAGCGTGCGCATAAAGGTAGTTTTTCCACTCATATTGGATCCAGTGAGCAACACCAGTTTTCGGTTCGTGTTCAAGCTGAGGGAATTCCCCACCGCCTTGGCGGGCAACAGGAGGGGATGGAATACATTTTCGGCTTCTAGGACAGGCTCCTGACTCCAAGCAGAGATTCCGGGATGACCCACCTCCACTTCAAAACTTCCTAGGGAAACCCATACTTCCCAACTTTCGAGTGATTCTGGAAGTTGGACAAGGGAGTTGCTCACCCGTTTTTTCCAGTTGGCCAGCCAAATAAAAAGTGCAAAATCCGTCCAAAAGAGCAGGTTGATAGGAAGGTAAAGCAGGTTGAGCCGGTTTTGGGTCCAAAGGCCTAGCCGATCCAATTCTTGCAGTTGCTTAGACGCCGGACTGCTGCCTGCCTGAAGACTAGCCTGCTCGTGACGTAGAAGATCCGATTCGAAAGAATTTCCTTCAATTTGTGCTGCTCTCAGACGCAAAGAATTGAGATGTGAAGCAACTGGGATGGCTTCGGCAGCACGCTTGAGCGGCACAAACACCATCGCGAGCAAGAGAATTCCAACCAGAAACCAAAGCCCCAGAATGGCTTGCGGGAGAATCCCTTGGGTAGTCAATAGTAGAACGAGTACCCCTCCTACCGGCCCTAGAATAGCAAGAAGCCAATGCAGGAGATTGGGTTGAGTTTCTTGCTGCTCCAGCCATTGCTTCCAAGGGCCCACCTTTCCTTGAGGGAAGGCGATTCCAATTGCCTCCATGGCGCGCAGAAAATCTGGCTTTTGTTGGAGTTCAGCAGCTGCTTCCCTGCGTTGCTGGGCAGCTTTAGGATCGACCGCAGACTTCAGGAGGGTAGCAAGTTGCTGTTTTCCGCCCGTAGAGGTGCAGTGATTGAGAAGTTGAAAAAGGGAGTGGGAGCCAAACAAATCCAGGTCCCCTGCAAAAGGATGTTCCTTGTCTGCAAATTCAATTCCCGCATCCAAGTCGCCCAGCTTCCGTTCCTGACGTGCCTGTTTTTGCTGTTGGAGTTGCTGCAAGGCCAGGTAAATGCGTTCCTGATCTTTGAGATGGTTGAACCGGTTGATGAGTCGAACAAAGAGGAAAAAACAAATGAGGCTAGGAAGGACCCATCCCCAGTGCTCGGAGAGGGTCAAAATCACCGTTGCACCCAAGGCAAAAAAAGAAAAAATACGAAGGATGCTCAGCTGAGCCACGCTTCGCTTGTTTGTCTTTTGCTTGAGTTCCAGTTGCTCTGGAGAAAAATCAAATGGATTCATACTTCCCAAAGATAGGCATTCCCAGAAGTGGTTGATACTTCGGACTTCATTTTGCTTTAGTTTTTGTAGCTTTAGTCAACCCAAGCCTTAGAATTGGGGCTTTACTAAATTATTTAATTGACCTGATGAAATCCAAACCTACCAAACAACTTCCTCCCGAACCCGTAGAATGGGACCTAAGCGAGCCGTTTGGAGTGCTTCCTCAGGATCTCTCCCTAACGCATAACTTGGGCTGCGTACGCACTAATTCTATTAAAAAAGAGCCTAAACCAAACGATTCGGATTCTCCGAATTCAAAAAAGTAAGTCCTCAGACATACACACAGATCTGCCAGCGAAACGCCCAGCACCAGCGAATCTCTACCTTGCCCAGGCCCGCTTCCTCAAAAATCGACTTCCAATCCCTTCGTTTAAAGCTCCGCAACACAGAAAGTGCGGCATCGTTCTGCACCATCGGAGATTTGCTAAACCAGTGTGTCAGCCATTTGATGGAATAGTAGGCAAGCGGATGACGGTGTAGGTCATTGATGACTATGGCTAGCCTGACCTTTTGCTTCAAGCCTTGAAAAAGTTGCACGAGTTCCTCGTCCGTAAAATGATGCGTAAAAAGGGTACAAGTAGCAATGTCTACCTGATCTTCCAGAAATGTCGAGTCAAACACGTTGGCCACTTGCCAGTGGACATCCGAGAGTGCCTTCTGCCGTTCCTTGGCTAGCGTAATGGTGTTCGCATTGGCATCTGCGCCGATAAACCGAATTGGAATATTTTTTTTCGACGCCCAAGTCTGCATTACCGCGATCATGTCTCCCCCTCCACAACCCAAGTCAACCAAGCTATACTGATCTTGTGGAAAGCGCTGCACTACTTGACTTAGTCCTCTATTCGTGACGCCATTGCCGCCCAGCAATCGGTTGATGGTCTTCAGCTCCCGAAGGGTTTGCTCCAAGACAGGGCCTGAGCAGTCCAGGTCGTCCATAATTTCCTTTTCGCGGGAGCGCTGGTCAAATCTACTCATCGCTTCTCGTAGTGGGTAGTTTCCAAAGTTAGTCCGGGCCCGAAGCCCAAAGCGAGGATATCGCCCTGAATGCTGGGATCCTGCAGCATGCGCTCCAAGACAAATAAGATGCTGGCTGAGGACATGTTGCCGCAGGTACGTAGCACTTCAAGCGCATGGCGATTCACATCGGGTGACAAGCCAAAAGCCTCCTGCACCTGGATCAAAATCTGCTTTCCACCCGGATGTATGGCAAAATGCTGCACCTGGGAAAAATTAAACTTTTCTTCAAACAGGTTGCGCAGCTTCCGTATACCTTGGTTGAGCAGCGAAGGGATGTACTGAGTCAATCGCATTTCAAATCCAAAATCCCCAATTTTCCAAGCCATGTCTTTTTCGCCTTCCCAAAGAACCTCACTGAGGTAATTTTTAATCTGAAGCCCTTTTTCGGACTGCATCACCAAGGCCGCCGCCGCCCCATCCCCAAATAAGGAATTGGCCAACAGATTGTCCTCGTTATATTCTTTTTGAAAATGTAGGGTACACAATTCTACAGATACCACCAGTACCCTGGCTTTTGGATTGGCTTTTACCAGCTGGTCTGCCAGCCTCAAACCCGTAAAAGCCGCGTAGCAACCCATAAAATGGATGCAATAGCGCTCCACCGAACTAGGGATCCCCAGCCGCCGCATCAACTCCAATTCTACCCCAGGGGCGACCATGCCCGTACAGGAAACTAGAACGAGGTGAGTAAGGGAGAATGCCTCGATCTGGGCTTGCTGCAAGGCATTTTGAACTGCCTGCTCTGCCAGTCCCGCTGCCTCCGCCTCAAACACATGCATCCGTGCCGACGTGCTTGGAAAGGGATGGAGGGCTGCATTTCTAGGAAAAAAAGTGAAGGTGTTGAAATCTTCTTTTTGAAAATCATCCAAGACACTGTGGCGGAAATCAATCCCGGACTTTCGATATAAAAAATCAAGCTTTCTTCGCTCTTGCCCATCCAGCTGGTGAGCCAACTGCATGAAGCGAGCAATTTCCGCTTGTGGTATAGGCGATCCTGGGTTGGAAAGGCCGATACTGACGATACTGGAATTCATAGATCCAAGTTACCAAAATAGTTCTAATTTAGATGGCCGAAGGACCTTTTTCGAAATAGCTGTACCTTGGCTCACCAGAACCACATCCCATGATCACTCGCTCCACCCTCTTACACCTCCGCATCCCCTTTTCATTTTTTTTGTTGCCTGTTTTTTTATTTGCCTTAGCCTTGACGCCCAACCACAATGGGGAACGCATGCTGCTTGTTTTTTTGAGCCTACACCTTTTTCTCTACCCCAGCAGCAATGGATACAACAGTTACTTTGACAAGGATGAAGAAAGTATTGGAGGCTTAAAACATCCGCCAAAAGTGACCAAGAATCTATATGTCTGGTCCTTGGTGTTTTTTGTGGTAGCGCTCGCGCTTGGAGCCAGGATCAACTGGTCCTTTGCCAGCATGATTGGGGTTTACGGTCTGGTGAGCATGGCCTACAGCCACCCGGCGATACGCTTGAAAAAATACGCCTGGACTAGCTGGGTGATTGCCGGCCTGTTCCAAGGTTATTTCACCTTTGCCATGGCTTATGCTGGGCTGAGCAACCTAGGTTGGGAGGTAATCTTCAAACCACATGTACTCCTTCCAGGATTCCTTACCAGCCTGATGCTCTGGGGCAATTACCCCCTGACCCAAGTGTACCAGCACGGAGAAGATGCGCGAAGAGGGGACCGCACCCTAAGCCTGCTTCTTGGCATCAAGGGCACCTTTGCTTTTTCTGCGGTATTTTTTGCGCTGACTGCCTCCGCTTTTGCCTGGTATTTTGTGGACAAAGGCCAAACGCCGATCGTGGGATACTACTTGGCCGCTATGGCACCTATTGCACTATTCTTTCTGATATGGATGGGGATGATCCTTCGTGAGCCTACAAAATACGCGACCTACAGCTGGGCCATGGGTATGAATTTCCTCTCAGCAATCTCCTTGAATGCCTTTTTCATTTACTATTTTCTGGAGAATACCCAGATTTTGCAGGTGTTTAATTGAGGTTTAGAAAGGCTGTCCGTGCGTGTTTTTGAGTAGGGTACGGGCCACAAAAGGAACATGTTCAATCAGATTTCTAGCGATAACAGATCCTCGGCCTGAACCAAAAAGCCGCTGTATGGCTCTGCCTGCACCCAGGCGCTGGTAAAACTGTTCATTCCAGCTAGAGGCATAATACTCCTCCACCTCTTGCCGTGTTGTTCCCCTTTGAAGGGCCTCAGAGGCAAGTTTGGCCGAGTGGATAGCCATGGCCATTCCATTGCCACAGAGTGGAGTGATCAGGCCAGCGGCGTCTCCCAATAGGAGCAGGTGATCTTCGACGGGTAGCTTCCGCTCAAAATTAATTTCTGTAATCACCTCAGGTTTTTCCCATAAAAAGTCACTCTCTTGAAAAATACGATGGAGGATGGGGTTTTTCCAAAGCACGTTTTTTTCCATCTCTGGGATGGAGCCGTACACCCGAAGCTGCTCTCGGCTACCGAGGTAACACAAGTTGAACGTGTCCCCTTCAATCGCATTGATGCCGCAGTAGCCTCCATCAAAATTATGTAGGGCCACCGTATTCCTTGAGCCCTGAGTTTTGATGTGGTATTTGACCCCGATGTAGGGACTACGCTTTGAGAAAAAAGGGCGCTCCAAAACCTGATCTAGCTTGCTACGCTTGCCAAAAGCCCCAAGCACAAAATAGGCTTCCCGATACGAAAAATCAGATAGCTCCACCCGAAAGCGATCTTCCAAGGAATCAAAATGAAGATCCGTCACTTGTATGCCCGTGATCACTTCTACTCCTCGCTCACAGGCGAGACGGTAGAGCCAGTCGTCAAGCAGGTACCTGCTGATGCCAAAGCCTCCTAAATCCAATGGAAGTCGTGCCGCCTTACCTTGGGTATCAGAAAATTCAAATGTCTCCATGAGTGGCAAGTCCAAAAAATCAGGAAAAAGCTGGTGGCGCTTCAAAAATCCAAGAACCTCGTTGGAAATATATTCACCACAGACCCGATGAAAGGGGTACACTTTTTTTTCAATAAGGGTGACTGGGTGTCCCTGCTCTACCAAAAGTAACGCGGCAACCAAGCCTCCAAGCCCTCCTCCAACGATTACAACGTCCTGTTTACTAGTTTCCAAGGCCTCTAATTTTAGGATTAAACCGCCTGTCAAAAAATAAGTTTTTTTCCACAGTTATCATCATCCTTTGGAAGTTAGTATATTTTTCAAAAATTATAATCAAGCAATGAATACACCCTTCCCCAAGTTGCTGAGGAGAACAGCCTTTGTGCTAGGCCTAATGGGCGCCTTGTTTCAAGCAGAGGACTCCTTTGCACAGCGAAAAAAGAAAAAAGATGAAGCTACTCCCGCGCCTGCTGCTCCAGCACCGGGAAGACCTGCTGGTCCAGGCGCTCCAGGTGCTCCTGTCAATGGCCCAAAACCTTACAAAGAAGTCATTACCGCCAAGGCAAAAACCAAAGCTGGCCTCTTTAAAGTACACCAAGTAGAAGACAAGTATTTCTATGAAATAGCAGACTCCCTTCTCGGTAGAGACATGCTCATGGTCGTGCGTATTGCCAAGACAGCCGACGGCATTGGCTACGGAGGTGAGGAGACGACCAATATGATGGTCCGTTGGGAAAAAAACCTAGAAGACATCTTACTCAAGGTAGTTTCCTTGGACAACTATGCCGCTGATTCCTTACCGATTTCGATAGCAGTTGAAGCATCGAATCTCGAGCCTATCCTGCAGAAGTTCCCCATCAAATCAAGAAAAACAGACTCTACAGGTACTGTAATTGATGCGACAGACTTATTTACCAAAGACAATCAGGCATTGGGGATGGAACGAAATCGCAGAACACAATATCGGGTAACGCGTTTGGATAACGAGCGTTCTTACATCCAACACATCCATAGCTACCCAATAAACATTGAGGCGCGTTATGTACTTACCTATGCTGCTGCTGAGCCTCCTTCCAACAGCGTAACGGGCTTGATCACCTTGGAGATGAATACCTCCATGATCCTCCTTCCTAAAGTGCCGATGCAGCAGCGACTTGCTGATCAGCGTGTAGGCTGGATTGCCCGTTCTTATGTAGACTATGGTGCAGATGCGCAAAAAGCCACTTCAAGACGGTTTGTGGACCGTTGGAGATTGGAAGTAAAGCCAGAAGATCGCGAGAAGTTTGCCCGTGGTGAATTGGTTGAGCCAGTGAAGCCGATCGTCTACTACATCGACCCCGCTACCCCTACCAAATGGGTGCCTTATTTGAAGCAAGGTATAGAAGATTGGCAGAAAGGTTTTGAAGCCGCAGGATTTAAAAATGCAATTATCGCCAAAGAAGCCCCTACCCCAGCTGAAGATCCAACCTGGAGTCCAGAAGATGCCCGCTATTCCGTGATCCGCTACTTTGCCTCTGACATCCAAAACGCATATGGACCACACGTTTCCGATCCCCGTTCGGGAGAAATCTTAGAATCCGATATCGGATGGTACCACAACGTGATGAACCTCTTGAGAAACTGGTTCTTTGTCCAAACTGCAGCCATCAATCCAGACGCAAGATCCGTCAAGTTTGACGACGAGGTGATGGGTCGATTGATCCGATATGTGTCGTCGCACGAAGTGGGTCACACGCTCGGCTTACCGCACAACTTTGCTTCTTCTGTCGGCTACCCAGTTGAAAAACTACGGGATGCCGCCTTCACCAAGGAGTTTGGAACGACTCCATCCATCATGGACTATGCCCGATTCAACTACATCGCACAGCCAGAAGACAAGGGTGTGAGTTTGATGCCTATTGTGGGACCTTACGATAAGTATGCGATCATGTGGGGATACAGACCTATTTTGAATGCAAAGAGCCCAGAAGAAGAACTCACTACTTTGAACCAGTGGATTCTTGACAAGAAGGGTGATCCTGTGTACCGCTACGGCCGTCAGGGCAATAACTACGACCCAACTACCCAATCGGAAGATTTGGGAGACAACTCCGTAACTGCTTCCGAATACGGCATCAAAAACCTACAACGCATCCTTCCTAACCTACGCGAGTGGACCACAGAAAAAGAGAAGCCTTACAAGAACTACGACGACCTCGAAGAAATGTACGGTCTGGTAATTGGCCAGTTTAACCGCTACATGGGCCACGTACGGAACCATGTGGGTGGAGTGACGGAAATCTACAAGTCTTCTGGTCAAGGCGAAGCAGTGTACACGCACCAAACCAAAGAAATGCAGAAAGCGGCAGTTGCTTTTGTCAACCAGCAGCTATTCAGCACCCCAAGCTGGTTGATGGACGAAACGATCATCGCCAGAATCGAAGATTTCGGTGCGCTAGAGCGTATTCGTGGAATCCAGGTAAGTACCCTCAATGGAATTTTGGAGTGGGGTAGACTGGGTAGAGTGATTGAAAACGAAGCCTTGAATGGTGCACAAGCCTATAAGATGACCGAATTGTTCGATGACCTAAGAAAAGGCATTTGGACTGAGCTTGGAGCTGGAAAAACCATCGACGTGCACCGCAGAGCCTTGCAGCGCGCGCACATCGAGCGATTGGAACTCCTGTTGACTGGAAGTGTGGCTGCGCTACCTGCGCAGTTTAGAGGTTTTGCTGGTCCACAAATCAACGCTTCCCAGTCCGACATTCGTCCGATGGCACGTGGTGAATTGAAAACGCTTCAAAGCCAAATTAGATCGGCCATCGCCAAAACATCCGACCGCATGAGCAAGCTTCACTTGGAAGATGCTGCAGAGCGAATCAACAAAGTTCTGAAGGAATCTTCAGGAGAATAAATGAAAAGGGGGTCAAAATTTGACCCCCTTTTTTTATCCCTTCTCATTTTTTTGTTACTTTGAATACATCTATTCCATTTATGTCTTCTACTCAGTCTATTTTACAGGCACACCACCTACGGATTACCGACTGCCGCCTGGCCATCATCCGTGAGTTCTTGGACAAAAACATTGCCCTATCCCATTCGGATTTGGAGGACACGTTAAATAAAGAGTTTGACCGCGTTACCATCTACCGAACTTTAAAAACTTTTTTGGAAAAAGACCTTATCCACAAGGTGCTTGACGATAGTGGGGCTACGAAGTACGCTTTTTGTACCCACGGAGAGGAAGCACATGCGCATAATCACGAGCATGTCCATTTCAAATGCGAAAAATGTGAAGAAACCATCTGCCTGGAAGATATCTCCTTGCCTGCAATCCCTCTTCCAAAGGGTTTTGTGAAAAAAGAGATGAACTTACTTGTGCAGGGGATTTGCGAAAAATGTCATTGAAGAGATTCTGAGGCTACAAGTTCTTCTTGAGGCCAACTGACCCCAGGTGGCAAATCAAGCACTGGAGGCTGCTGCTCAAATTTCTCTCCGTCTGAATCATCAGAATTCCAAGATTGTGCAGGGCGAGGCTTGGTCCATACCCCTAAGAAATAACTGATCACGAGGTAGGCTAGTCCGCAAAGAAGAAGATCAATTAGGGTAGGGCTCATGCTATTTTTTTTGAAAAGATACGAGATACTCTAAAAAAAATCAATGCCCCAATCAGGGAAGAATCGAGTTTGAGTGGGATGTATTTGCTTAATCAACGGGATAGGTGGATATTTGCTCGCGAAACATTCGATGCCATGATTATCAAAACCAAAAAATACCAACTTCCTACAGGGACCTATATCAAAATGGGATTAGTATCCATCCTCAAAGAACAGTGGTGGGTCATTTTGATTGCCTTGGCCATTTGCTGTGGCTATTTCTGGATTGCTTCCTTGTGGTGGATTTTTGGAGGACTAATCGCCTATAGTTTGTATGTTTTATTTTGGGCAATCCAATTTACCGGAGTTACCCAAATGGAACAAAACAAACCCATCTTTCAAAAGATGGCATACGAGATCGACAGCCGCCAAATACTGATGAAGGTAAATGCGAAAGAAGGAATGCCAGTACAGTGGAATATGATCAAACGTGTAGAAGTGTCCAAAGATGCGTATATCCTCTACCTCTCAAAGGCACAGTTTATTCATCTACCCTTCAAAATCTTTAACTCCGACAACGATAAAAAATTCCTGGAGGCGATCCTAAAACGAAAGGAACTCCTCCACTAATCAAAAGCTGGCCCGTATGTGCCGGCTTTTTTTTCCACCATTTTTTTATTTCTCACATGCAACGATCCATGCTATGCAAATCAAACTTCTGGCGCTAGGTAAAACAGACAATAAAGCAATTCAAGACCTGATCGAGGATTACAGCAGTCGACTCGGCCATTACATTCGCTTTGAATTGGAGGTAATTCCAGACCTGAAACAGAGTAAGTCCCTCTCTGAAGCCCTCCAAAAAGAAAAAGAAGGGGAGTTGATTCTCAAAAAGCTAAGTTCCTCCGACGAGCTTATCCTCCTCGATGAGCGCGGGAAAACTTACTCTTCTCTCGAATTCGCTGATTTTTTACAAAAGAAAATGAATAGCGGGCTTAAGCAACTCGTGCTTGTCATTGGAGGGCCTTATGGCTTCTCAGAGGATGTCTATGCCAGATCAAATGGAAAGATCTCGCTTTCCAAAATGACCTTTTCCCACCAAATGATTCGCCCTTTTGTGGTCGAACAGCTGTACCGCGCAATGACCATTCTGCGCAACGAACCCTACCATCACGAGTAGGTTTGTAAATTTTATTCGAGATTTTTTGATCAATTAGAAGGGTTGAAGTTCATTTAACTGGGCTGTGGACCGTGGACTGCCTGTGAACCGTGGTTTATCGTCTGTGGACGATTTAATTTTTGTCAACGGCTAACGGTGCACTGTCAACAGCCGAGTCGTGGTATGACATGGCCTAGAATCTTAATATAAGTACGATTATTTGATACATACCTCAATTGACTGTGGTCTGTGGACAGTCGTCTGTGGACGATTTTAAATTATCCCAATGTTAATTTTTTAGTCTTTTTATTGTCTAATGTTACCAAATTGTTAACTTTCGTCTAATCAGTTAACATTAGCTTGATGGACTATGAAAAAAATACTCCCTTTCTTGCTCTTCTTTGTAGGAATTGCTACCCTTGGCATTTGCCAAGAAAACGCGGTTAAGGCATCTAATTCTAACTTTTCCGAATCAGAAAAGGCCTCTTATTCTCTATTTTTAGATGAATCCGAAGCAATAACTACAGCAGCAAACTGGCATGCACTCCAGCAGGAGCTGGATGAGAAAGCTGCCAAAAAAATGGACTCCTTAGCGCTTCTTCGTGTTATTTTCCAAAAAACACACCAGCGTCTCTTAAAAAATTACCGTCAACATTCCACCTTTAGCAACCTATTGGACAAGGGCTCCTATGACTGTGTCAGTGGGTCCGCAGCACTTGGCCTTCTATTAGAACGCTATGGATATTCTTTTGATGTGGTAGAAACCGATTACCATGTCTTTATTCAAGTATACCTTGCTGGAAAAACGTTGATCCTAGAAAGCACGCTTCCAGTAGGAGGCATGATGACCTCCACGTCGGCGGTAAGGAATTACCTAGCGTCTTACCTCAACGAGGGTTTACCAGTAGCTCGAGACATCAGCGAAGGCCTAGCAGGTACAAAAGTAAATTTTACTGATAATACCATTTTCCGAAAAGTCACCCTAAACGAATTGGCTGGCTTACAACATTACAACGAGGCGATTGTGCATTTCAACAAGCAAGAATACAAGAGCGCAATTGACCTGCTATCTAAGGCATTGACGCTGTATCCTTCGGAGCGGATAGAAGGATTAAAAGACCTGAGCATCGACCTGGCCTACCATAGCTACGGCGTTGACATCCGAAAATAGGTTCAAATTAGAAACCTTAGTGATGGTGGTGGTGTCCTTCCGGCCCATGCGCGTGGCCATGCTCTAGTTCTACAGGTAATGCCTCTCGGATAATTTCAATTTTGCCTTCAAACTGCAGGTCCAAGCCTGCAAGTGGGGAGTTAAAGTCCAAATGTACTCCCATGTAATCTACCTTGAGCACTTCTCCTCTCATTTGGTTCCCCTTATCGTCCTGCATCGGGATTACATTTCCTACCCGTAGTAGGTCTCTATTTTTTTTGCCATCCTCTTTAAAATTGGCCTTGGGAATAATCACTCGCTTCGCATCGTCGTAATCCCCATAGCCATTTTCAAAGTCAATAAATACCGAAAAAGAATCCCCCACAGATTTGCCTTCCAAGGCCTGCTCTAATGCAGGAAGCAAGTTGTGGTGACCAAATAGAAAATAAAAAGGATCTTGATCGGTCACCGTCTCATACCAGCGCATGCCTGTTTCCCCATCATCCACCGTCAAGGTATAGGAAACAGCGACAACCTTATCATTTGTAGCAATCATAGGTAGAACGTATAAGAATTAGCGAAACAGGTAGGTAACTGCAAGTTGCCCGACAAAATTAGTGCGGTCATATCCAGGGATAAACCATTTCTCCGGTTTGTTTTCCAAGTACCACTTGTAATTCAGCGTATTGACATATTGAAATTTGCCAGAAACCAGCAGGTTGCCGAATTTCCATTCTGGGGCGAGCGAAAAGACCAGGTCCACGTATTTGTTACGGAAATCCTTCACCTCCTCGTAGCGGTAATAGTAAAAGTCATTGTTGTACTCAATACGCTCTAGCTCTATCCCAATTTTTTTCATCCCTTCTATCCAGGCTATGCCGGCAAAAATTTGGTTGCTGGCAGGCCCATTTCCTAATCCCAGCATCTGCCCTCGATGCGTGTAGCCATGCCGCACATGGTCATGGATGTACCAAGTTTTAAGTTGTCGGATATCTTCGCGAATCGTCTGCCCAGAAAAAGTCATTTCAGAACTCAGCTCCAAAAAGCGATTCTCTTTTTTCAGGTCCATCAGGTGTGAAAATCCAAAGGTAAAAGCTCTACCAGATTCGGGAGTAGTGATAAAATCAATAAAGGGGCGGTCGTTGTCACGGGTTCCAAATTCTCCATAAAACTCAAACCGGCCTTTGGGATCAATCCATCGGAAAAAGCCAGCACTAAATTGCTGTCTTTTGGATTGGATGGTATCCTGCACCTGTTGGTTTTTCTTCCGTCCATTAAATACGGGTAGCACATCCTCTAAATCGGATACTTCGGAGCGGTACACATTGTTGGTGGAGCCATACCCAAAAAACAAGCCAGGCACCCACTTGGGTTGGTAGGTAAAGATCAGCCCTGAAAGCTGACGCTCTCCATCGGCTTTCTTTGGAAAATAGGCAAAGCTTTGTTGAATAGTATAATCAACATGGGGGGGAAGGTAATTAGATGCTTCTAATCTTCCAGTCATTACTTGCCCTTCAAAAGATCCGATCACTGTCTTGACCGGTCGACGGGTATTCATCGTGTAGTGTAAAAACCCTGGAGCAGAATTGCCTAGCAATAACGAATTTCGTCTACCCGGTCCCCACCATAGATTTTCGGTAGATATTCCCAAGGAAATGGCATCCAAATTCAGGCGGAAGCTGGATTGCCCTGGAACCAACTTTTGGTAGGACCGCTCCCCAAAGCGCTCAGGAAGGTCAATTCGATTAAGGTATTCGTAATAAAAAAGGATAGTTGCTTGTTGCTCAATGGGAAACCCGATGAACTCTTTATTTTGAGCTCGAATCAGTTCGGGCTGCAACTGCAAGCTGAATTTCCACCATTCTACAAAAGCCCCCATACTAAAAACCTGCTGCAGCCCTCGATTTGGAATCATGGCGCCATCGTTGGTGGCAAAGGGATAGGTGGAAGTGTATTGACTTTTATACAGGGCTGGGAGCAGTAAAAATTTGCCTCGCTTCCCAAGGCGATGGTGGTAACTGGAAGAGTCCAAATTCACCAAGTCGCCATCTAAATCAAACCCATTTGCTAAGCCAAAAGCCGCCGTAGGAATAAGCGGTCGAATCATAAATGAGGAGGCAGAATCTATCTTGCCAGTCAACTGCAGCCTCCGGAGGTAATCCTCCATAGAAGGGGCCCCTACCGGAATACTTTGTCCATTGCCAATCTGGGGAAGTGCAAGCATCCCTAAAAACCCAAGTAACACTAGTAGTTGACGAAAGTGCATCAGGAGTTGGTTTGAATGGCTAAAATGGAAACATTGGCGATAGACCAGGACTCATCACAAAGGGGCCATACGCTATTGGTTTGCTTCAATTCATCCCGCATATAGAACCGGATGGAGTCCATTTGGGTATGCTCAATCAACTTTTCTACACGGTATCGGGAAGTGTAATTTTCCGTTCTTCCAAAAAGGCAAAGCCCTGGCATGTTTGTTTCAATCGCTCCGGCCTTCGGGTAATTCTGTCTAAAAAAATCGTTAGGAAAGGATTGGTAAAGGCAATAGGTCGATACACAGGGACTATTCGAAAAGGTTGTACGAACAACATCTCTTCCGTCAATGCCCATGAACCAATAGTCAGGCCCCGACACCCCATCGTCTACATTTCCATCCCAGCTATCGTGTATCAGCAACTCAACTGAAAGTTTGAGGTAATTGTGCTTGGGCAAGTCATAAAGCGTCACCGCCACCTCCTCGTTATTGTACCAACCTGCAATGGTATCGTTCCTCCAGATCAATAAACGCCCATTTTCAAAGTTGGCTAGATCCAATTTTGAGAAATTGTTGTTGTAGATTTGAACTTGATTATCAACAGATTCCACACAGGAAACCGTTCCCAAAAGCAGAAAAAAAGCAAAAAGGCGAAGACAAGTCAGCAACTTTCCCATGGAAAAAGGGGGGATTAAAAATATAATTTAACAAAGAAACAAAAAACAAGACACTTCTTCCAATTAAAGCCATACAATGTCATTGCACTAGCATTGAAAAAGGGTTGATTTTGATTTAAATTGAAAATAAAGAAGGCATTATCCTAGAAATCGTCCCTCCCACTTTTTGAATCAAAAAATAAAGGATAATCCCTTACTTTTACTTGTCCATTCGTTTTTGCTATGCCTATTTTTACACTTGTCGCCGGTGCTCGGCCCAACTTTATGAAAATCGCTCCTCTGGTGCATGCGATTCAAAAAAAGCAAGCTGAAGGAGTAGACGTAGCTTTCCGACTGGTGCACACCGGACAGCATTACGACAAAAACATGTCGGGAGATTTTTTTGAACAACTCCATATCCCAGCTCCTCATGCCAACTTGGGTGGAGGTGGAGGAACTCAGGCAGAACAAACCGCAGCGATATTGGTGGCTTTCGAACAGGAATTGATGGCATATCGACCAGACCTTGTCCTTGTAGTTGGCGATGTCACCAGTACCCTGGCCTGCTCCATCTCTGCCAAAAAATTACAAATCGATGTAGCGCATGTGGAGGCAGGTATCCGATCTGGAGACTTGAGCATGCCCGAAGAGATCAACCGCATGGTGACCGACTCCATCACGGACCACTTTTTTACCACTTCCGAGATCGCAAATACCAACTTGCGGAAGTTAGGCGTGGCCGAAGAAAAAATTCACTTCGTCGGCAACACCATGATCGATACCCTACTGGCACAGATGCCACATTTCAAAAAGCCAGGAGGAAAGCCTTACGATCAGTTGCAGGCAGGTGAATACTTTGTGATGACACTCCACCGCCCTGCCAATGTCGACCAAGAAGAATCCTTACGGGAGTTGATGGAAGCTATCTTGGAAGGGACTGCAGGATTGCCGATCGTCTTCCCTGTACACCCACGAACCGCCAAAAATCTGGAACGTTTGGGAATCTCTGCGCCGAATCTACACTTGATCAGTCCATTGGGCTACTTGGAGTTTAACTACCTCGTGCAGCAGGCCAAGGGGATCATTACCGACTCGGGTGGAGTGACGGAAGAAGCGTCTGTGATGAATGTGCCTTGTCTTACGCTACGTGACAGCACTGAGCGCGCCGAGACAATCCATCTAGGTACCAACGAACTAGTCGGCACCGATCCGAAAAATCTTGGCCCCTATCTCGCCAAAATCCTACGCGGAGAGTGGAAGCAATACCAAGGCATCCCACTTTGGGACGGCAAGACTGCCGAGCGCATTGTGGATATCTTGCTCAAGCATTACAGCTAAGGCTCTTTCACATTAACGAAAAAAAAATACTCTCGCAAAGAAGGGAAGGCGCAAAGAGATAGGTTAAGACCTTCGCGACCTGCCTACCGCAGGCCTACACACCGAAAGCAGGTTTAGAGACTTTATTTGTTTAGCGAGCAAAGACGCGAAGGCGCAAAGAAATACTACCCTTCGCGGCTTGGCGTCTTTGCGCGATAACTTTCTTTTCTTTTAGAAGAGGCCTGCCTGCGGAAGGCAGGCGCAAAGAGATAGGTTAAGCCATTTGCGGCCTGCCTACCGCAGGCCTACACACCGAAAGCA
>CAMBMU010000057.1 GCA_945868725.1 Spirosoma fluviale | reverse complement strand
GCTTCCTGGAAAGTCTTTGCAATCAATTTGGAATTGCCGAGTGGATCCTTAGCCCAGTCTGATACGCCTGCTGCGGAGTCAATTCGTACGATTCCATAATCCCTGACGCCAAGCGCCTTGAGTTGCTGGCCAAATTCGCAAGACTTGCGGACCATCTCCACAAAAGTTTTGCGCTGATCGGCTGTGCCCATCGCTGAGCCTGCCCAAATTGGGGCCACAAGGGAACCCACTTTAAGACCATGCTTTGCAACCTTATCTGCCAATTTTTTGGCCTCTTCTTTAGCATCCAGGTAGATATGCGGCTCCAGTAAACCAACATCGATTCCATCAAATTTGACTCCATTGACTTCTGCTGCTGCTGTCATTTCCAGCAAGGTGTCAAAGGGGATCACAGGTTCAGAATCGGGTCCTTTCCCGACCAATCCTGGCCAGGTGGCATTGTGGAGTTTGGGAAGCGTGTTCATGTTTGTGCGTGATTGGGTTAATTGTTCGAGTTTCTATTTTTTCAGTAGCCAAATTCTTCTGGGAATGAAGGACTGGTTCTTAGGCAATTTTTAAATCAGGATTTTTAGGCCCAAAATGCTTGAGCATCACAATAGGATCTGATTTGGACGTGTTGGTGATTTTTACTCCTGCCTTAGCAGCGGCTTCGGATACAAAATATTCATCCTGGGTCAATTGGCCAAAACGGATCAGCGAAGGGGTTTCAATATCCCAAGCACCCATTTTACCATGTCCTTGCATCATGATCATGCCGTAGGCTGCTGCATCGGTGATGACTACGGTCTGCCCAGGCATTACGGTCAGCTCCTTGGCACTGTAGTCATGAGCACGGTAGCAAATCCAGGTTTCCTGGTAGCCCGCAGCCTGCATTTTTGCTGAATCCTGTACTGGCTTGGGTTCCATGTAGTGGTTATCCATCAGGTTGGGATTGACGTTGAGATCCCAGTCGATCATTTCCAACAAGAGTTCGTAGTCTCCCCAACGGTTTTTTGGACAAGCATTCCAGAGCAATTCATCTGGAATAATTGCTTCATTGACCAAGGATTGGTACATGGCAAAGATGTCAGAGGCTTTTTGGGGTTCGTAGGTACACATGCTCCCTGGAGCATGGAGCATCCCAGGAGGTACATCCCAACCCGTACCCGGCTGCAAACGAAACGCCTGGGAGTAATTGGTGATCTTGTTGTCCCCTTTGTTGAAGTTTTTCAAGCAATCCAAAATCGTCTCCTTGCTCGTCCCCGGCGCAATGCCAAAGAAGGTGTAAGGGAAATCCCCTCCATGGTTATTCACTTGTGGGGGAAAATAGTAGGCCTCGGGCTTTCCATTCTGACCCGTCAATTTTCCAAATTCATCGGAAGGGTGAATGTGGTGCGGCAAAGGTCCCATGTTATCAAAAAACTTGGAATACATGGGCCAGGATTTGAACTCATTCCATAGGCGAGAGCCGATCAGGTCAGCTCCCAGTTCCTCCACTGCATCCTTGAGAAGAACGAGTTGGGTACTCCCCCCATCTTCGAAAGCGATGTGGCTTAAGCCTTCATTTTTTGAAGTGAGAGGGCCATTTTGAGCAGCAGTGGTAGAGGAAAACCAGCGTTCATCGATCCCTCCGCGCATGCCTCCAAAGGCATAGTAATCGTCAGGATGTAGTTTAATTCTTCGTCCTGGCACACAAAAAGATCGGGGCACCCAGGTGGGGGTCAATCGTACAATTCCTTCGCCCTGTTCGAGCGCTTTTTTAGCTAAACTCATACCTGTGTATTTTGGGTTAATGTTAGTATTTTTTTGGATTATCCGCAATTATGCCTATGGCTCATGTAATCAGTTAATCACCGCGGATAATCGCCAACGGTCGACAGACCACGGTCCACAGCTCATTCAATTGAACCTCAAATCTCATTTTCTTCAATGCTAGAAACAAAGCGATTAATCATATTTTTTTATTAGTTAAAATCGGTAAACAAGTGGCAGGTCCTTTTGAATTGGGTCAAGAAAATTTCCTAGCAGCATCTCCTATCAATACGCTGAGCTGTAGGTCATAAATCCGGGTTTCTCCAGGCTCCAGCAAAATCAAACTCTCATTTGCCCGAGCAGCAGCCTGTCCAATAGGTGGATTTGTCGCGGGCTCAAGCGCAGTTACGTATTCATTTTTTCCCCAATGCTGCCAATGGATAAGCCATGGCATTTGGGTTTTGGAGAATGAAATCTTTAATCCTAGACCCAATTGGTCGTTGACATAGCCACAAATTACTTGTTGCTCCTTATCTCCTTGCGGGTCAATAAAGGCTACCTCTTCCCCAAAGCCAGCATGGCTGTCCATGGGAGCTGGACAGTGTCTAAATCCATCTTTTCGAGAATTTTGCCGAACCGCTGTCTCTCCAGATTTCGGCTGCATTTCCCCCTGCCAGACAACCCTAGTTCCTTCATCAATCAATGGCCATCCACAATTGATATGGTACAAAAGCATGTGCGGTGCTGGGGAATTGCCTCTATTGGTGACCCGATCTTGAATATGAATTTCTGCAGATCCGATGGTTCCTGAGATCCGTCGAATCAGTTCCAAGCTTGGACCAAAGGTGCTGCTTTCGGTAACCTTGCCAATTAGCTCAAACCCCAAGTCTCCTGAAAAAATATCTGGCTGCTTGATGGAAATGATTTCGGCAGTTAGGTTGGAATAATTACCATGCAAGCCTCTGGATCCATTTTCATCCGAATTGGGAGGGCCGGCATTGGATAATCCGCAGGTGGTCAGCAACCCCCCGCCAAAGGTGCGGAGCCAATCAATGCCTTGGTTAGAGAAAGGCTGCGGAGCGGTCAAACCCGCATGAGAGATCCAAGCAAGGCTATGTTCATTGAAAAAGGCATCCAAAATATCCATGCCTCGATCCAAAACCACCTTGTAGCGAAGCCCTGTGCCCGTATTGATCCAGGCGATACGAACTCCTCGCCCTGCACCATTGTCGAGGATAGAAGTTTCTATCCCTCCTAGTTGCTGGGAGTTGGAAAGGGTATGCTTCCAATTTTGAGAATCCTTATGCTTCATTTTTTATTCGGTAAAACCCATGATTGAGCTAATCTTCCCTATCCCTTTTTTAGGAGAATATTCTTGAACATCACCTTCATGGGAGGGCCTACATGGACTTGAAAACCAAATAAACCACTGGATTTACTATTTTTAGCATCGGCATCCTGTACCTCACTCATCAGCGTACCATTGATATAATGTTTCATCAGATTACCTTTAGCTACAATATGAATCGTGTTCCAGTCCCCCTTTTTGATCAGGTTTCCTAAGGCAGCGCGATCGCCCAACTCATTCACGAGGTGCAATCCCTTCCAGGCATTATTCGCTACATAACCCCCCACTTCCAAGATATCATCCGGTTGTGGGTTAATCTTGGTTCGCTGACCTCGGTAAGCCAAGGTCGTCCGCTTCCGCTCCTCATAATTTTGTCCTGTGTAGAGATTTCCGCCATCGATATCTGCCTGGTAGCCTCGTAGGGCATAGGGCAACTCCGTGTATCGATCACTTCGGTATTGCACCCCGGAGTTTCCTTTTTCTGAAATCCAAAAATCCACCTTCAACTCAAAATCTCCAAGCTCTCCCCCCTTCCAGATGATAAAGGTATTATTCTTGAGGAGTGTTGCAGCGGTGATTTCCCCTACGATTGCCCCGTCATTTACCGACCAGTATACCGGATCAAATTCCCAGCCTTGCAGGCTTTTGCCATCAAAAATGGGTGTAAATCCATCTTGAGCATTCTTGGCCTGAATTGGCGCCTGACTTGTTCCCAAAGTTGAGAAAAGAACATACGCCAAGAGCATCACAGCTGCAGATGCTTCGAGGAGCAGGTAAGGTCTTAGATTGGGGATTTTCATCGCTGTGCAGTAGGTTGTTTGTACGCGGCATGATTTGCATTCCCTCCTGAGATGAGGTAGGCCATCAAGTCTTTTAGTTCCTCCTCATTGAGTCGATTGATCAAACCTGGCATCATGATAGACACATCCCCATTTTTCTTCAGCGCTACGGTGCTTTTGGAAACGGTTTTGATGTCGTTTGGAGCAAATGGATTTTGAGAAATGTAATAATTCTTCGCATCCTCATCATTGATCCTACCCAAAATTGAGCCTCCCGCTTTTAGTTCGAGAACCGTAGATTGGTATTGATCGGAAATGGTGGCGTTAGGATCTATAGTGGCCACCAAGATGTCTTTGGCAGAAAAGCGCGTTCCTAACTGGCTCAAATCCGGGCCAATTGCTCCACCTTCGCCCTTCATGGTGTGGCAGGACTGACAAAGGCTTGCTGCATACATCGCTTTTCCCTTAACCAAATCACGACCCACTAGATTGGCTACCAGGGGCTCTGCTTCTTCCAGAGTCCAGCGACGACCTGGCCCTTCAGGTTGAACACTTGAATCTATAATATCATTTCCGCTCTCCGTAAGTAATTTACCACCAGATAGTTCGTCGTATTTCTCAAAATCTGCCTTATCCACCGAGGCCAAGGCCATTTTTCGGGCACGATCGAGGAAGCCAACATAGCTACGTCCTCCTTTGTAAGCAGTGAGGGCATTTTTGATCCATCCAAAATATTCAACTCGCTGGGCAGCAGTCCAGCCTTTATCCGCGCCACCCAAAACGGTGGCATAGAAGGTGGCTTGAGCAGGCGGTACATTGGCGAGCATATTCGCAATATCCAATCCATACTGAGGATTTCGCAAAATCAAATCCGAAGATTCGGTAAAGGTCTTTTGATAGTCGGGATCGTCCTTCGCATTTTTCAATAAGGCGAGGGTTTTGCCCACTGCGGTGGGGGCATCCAGATGAACCAACAGAATAGCGAGTGAGCGATCTAGCAGGTTATCATTTGCTGGGTAATGGGGATCCAAGTAAGCGATCAATTGAGGCTTTATCGCTTCCGCATTTGAGCCATGACGTGCCAAAAGCACCTCAAAAGTGCGGAGTAGGTCTTGCTTTTCTTTGGAGGAGAGCTTCTTGTAGTCTACTTGCATCAAGCTGTTGAACATGGCTGCAGCATCAGCGCTTGAACCATGCCGAGCAAGCGCAAGGATTGCTTGCATTTTCTTAGCTGCATCAGGCTCGGCCAAGGCCTTTCCCTTCCAGGAAGCAACAGGCTGATGCTCCAAAACCAATCTTGCAGCGTACTGCACATAGCGATCTTCATGACCAAGCTGGGCCCAGGCCTTTTCTATCCCTTCGGCAGGAGCTCCTATCCGATGATACTGCTCCAATTCTCTACGAATCTTTGCCTCCTTTGGAAGATCTGCTTCTGTCAAAGGAACATAGGTATCTAGCTCGCCCTTGTAGGTTACACGATACAGATCAGATTCAAGTCTTCTACCACCTGTGGCAAAGTAAAATGCGCCATCTGGACCAATAATTCCATCTGTGAGCGGAAGGGGAGATCCTGAGATAAACTCCTCAGCTGTGGCGTCATAGGTAGCGCCATTTGGAGTAAGGTGAATGGCATAGATGATTCCAAAGCTCCAGTCAAATGTATAGAGTGCTTTTTTATACTTACTCGGAAAATTAGCTTTAAAGCCAAACATGGCGTTGGTAGGCGAGCCTTGGCCGATGTTGAGTACTGCAGGAAGGTTGTCAGGATAGTTTGGAGACCACTTAGAGTTACCCGTTCTCCAACCAAATTCAGATCCACTTGTGGCATGGTTGATGCGCGTAGGACGGTACCAAGGCATTCCAAAATCCCATTCCATATCCGCATCGTAGGCAAAGATGTCACCCACCTCGTTGACGTCAAAATCGAAGGCATTTCGGTAGCCCGCAGAAATCAATTCCCAATCTGTTCCCTCAGGGTTAATTCGAGCGATCCATCCTCCAGGTGCCATTCTATTATTGGCATGGCCTCTTGGGTCCTTGATCAAAGGAAATAGGTTGTCCTCTTGCCATACTTTTGGCAGACGATACGAATTCATTTCAGGCACATCCACATGGTTACCTGCAATCAAATAAATGCCTTTTCCATCAGGAGTGACCTTCATGGAGTGAGGCCCATGCTCTCCTTGCTCCCCTTTGAGCTCACGAATCTGGATAATGGATTCAAATTGATCGTCCCCATCTAGGTCTTGAATTCGGTAAAGCCCCGTAGGTTGGCTAAATTTCTCGTTGGGGTTGTGATTGACCATCACGTAAAGTGAATTGAAGGCATAAAGCAAGCCTTGCGCATAGCCCATGCCCACCAGAGAATCGGCAACATTTCCTACGACCAACTTTTCCACCTTGGCCTTTTGACTGGAGTCAGATCCGATTGGAGGCAGTTCCAGGCGATAGAGGAAGCCATACTGATCCGAAGTGATCATTCTACCTTTATCATCAAAGGTCATGGCTACCCAAGAGCCCTGCTCATTTTCCCCAGGGCTATAGAGCAATTCAGCAACAAATCCATCTGGAAGCTTTAGCTTGTCAATTTTAGGATTGCCGGTAAGCTGCCGAGTTTCTTCTTTTTTGCCACAGGCGAATAATCCCGCTAGGACAACCCCAAGAATTAGGAGATTTTTCAAAGTGCTTTTGAGGAACATATTATTTTGGATTAAACATTTTACGATTGTTTCTATTTCCCAATCTCTAAGATGAGAAATAATTAAGGGTAATTAAAACCACTTATAAAATCAATTTACTTTTTTTCAAGAATTTTTCTACCCAGATATTTCTATTTTGTTAAAAAAATAATCCAACACCTTCTCTTTTCTTGAAAAGGAGATGTTGGGCTATTTCAATTAAGCAAGCCGCTTTAGAAGAATGGCTTATCTCCGATTTTGCTGCTAGATATAGAAAGGTGCGATGCCCTACTTTCTACAAATAGTATTAATAAAATCATCACCACGCAATTCTGAAATGACAATTCTGATCTTTTCCTCAGAGCAAAATGTGCATTTGGTTCTTCGGCGAATATCCTTGATAACCACCTCCTCATTTTTGAGTTCTTTTTCTTTTATTGTAAGCAACTTATGGTTTCAAAGTATAACCTTGTTAAGTCACACTTATTTCCACTTTAAGATGACGATCTATAATTTTTATTGACTTTACTTTTATTTTTTAAAGTTGTACCCCTGAACTTAGGCTAGAACTAAAAAAGAGGTCCAGAATCACCCTCGAGGTTAATAACTTAGGGAAAATTTAAATCATTTAATGAATTCTAAACTTCTCAATTCGACATTATTTTTTTCGGAACTTTCATTACTCATCATGAATACGACATAAAAATCATGAATTCCTTCAATATTCTGAATCTTAATATTATTATATTTTAATAAACCCTTTTCACCTTCTCTTATCAATTTAAAATCACCCAAAACTTGGCCATCAAAAGAATTAATTCGAATTTCAATATGTCCAAAATCAATTCCTTTAGATCCTTGTAAAATGGATAAATTAAATTTTAATTCCCTAATTCCAGTAAAATCTATATCATTTAGACCAATGTAAGAGTTTGTTTTTTCAGGAATGACACTTGAGCGACTGACAGTAATTTGATGGTTCAATTCAACATTCTTGAAAACATCAAAGTTAGTTACAGGTACAATTGGATTCCTTAAAACAATAACATCAGTACCAAGCAATTCAGGAGCATCATTAAATCCTTTATCTAAATACGAAGCTCTAAAAACTATTTTTTGATTATTTAATCCAACAAAAAAATTTTTCTTATTTAAGTCATTATCTACCAATTTTTCAAAGATATGTCTACCTTTTACTGGAAGCGTTTTGTTAGTTTTCAATTTATTAAGATCAATTATATAATCTAAAATCATTCCTGCTTGTATTTCATTCAAATCAGGATGAGCAGACATAGCCATTTTTGAATCCCATACACCAGAACCTCCTCTGAGAATTTTGTCTGTCAAATAATCTTTATCACCTGAAGAGTATTTCACGGAGATTTGATTATACGAAGGCCCTATCAATTTTTGATTTTCAGAATGGCATGATTTACAATCACTTTTATTGATTATGTTTTCTGCAACAACAGATTTAAAAGGAACCCTTGCATTCAACCCCTTAAGTTGTTTTATTATATTATTAAAACCTTCTATTTCAACGTCCACGGATTCAATATTAAAATAAATTTTAGATAGGTCTATTTCATTATTATCAATATTACCATCTTCAGTGTCCACAACTTTAATTATATAGTCTAAGGTATCTCCTATAAAGAAAAAACTACTGTTTGAATTAATAAAATCAATTTTAACAACAGGCGGGTCATTCCCAACAACTATTTCTAAATCATCACTTATTGACTCAGCTCCATGTGAATCAGAAACTTTCAAGGAAACAATATAACTTCCCGGCAGTTTTAAACTTATTTTAGGGTTAGGTTCTTTCGAATTTTGAATTACTTCAGATCCAAATTTAATTTCCCAGTCAAATATAAGAGGGTCCTGATCTAAATCCATTGTACCTTCTGAAGATAAGTTTAAGGTTAGCGGATTTGCACCAGCTAGTTTATTAGAGGAAATTTTCACTATTGGAGCTCGGTTGCCTGAATGGAATTCAATTCGACTCAAACTTGCTTCAGGATTCAATTTATATGGACCTCTTCCATATTCCAAAATGTATAGATCCCCATTAGGCCCAAATTTCATGTCGATTGGCCCACTTAACTTTAAATCTGGAATAAATTGTTCCATTGATTTAAAATCCCCATTATCATCAAGGGTAACAACCATAATCCATCCTCTTGTCCAATCAGTAATAAACCATTTCCCCTCGAAATATTCTGGAAAAAGTCTTAAAGGTTCACTAAAATCTTGTTTCCTAAAAATAGGACCTCCTACAGCACTATTACTTCCACTACCCAACAAAGGAAATTCATCTGATTTTGTTTGTGGATACCAAATCATCGCAGGAACAGGTTCCGGAAGTTTACTAATTCCAGAATTATTAGGAGAATTATTGATAGGTTCTTTTGGGTTAAAAGGTTCACCAATGGTATTGTTTGAATAATCAAAATTCCAATAATTTTTATTGGGTCCAATAAAATAAGGCCAACCAAAATTCCCTGGCTTTTTAGCAACATTAAATTCATCATATGATTTTGGGCCAAATCCAACAGAGTCTATAATCCCATTTGGACCAACTTCACCCCAATAAATCCATCCAGTTTTACTATCCAAACTTATCCTCCAAGGATTCCTATTCCCCATTGTATATATTTCTGGTCTAGTATTTAAGGTCTCCTTAGGAAATAAATTCCCTTCTGGTATTGAGTAGGACCCATCAGGTTCAGGATGTATCCGTAGAATCTTTCCTCTTAAATCATTCGTGTTTCCAGAGGTCCGTTGAGCATCATACCTACTTCTTCCGATTTGAGTATCTATAGGATTATAACCTCTTGTATCATTTGGAGTATTATCCCCTGTAGTTATGTAAAGATTACCATTAGGATCAAATAATAGCCCACCACCAAGATGACAACATGAAACTCTCTGATTCGGAATTTCTAATAGTATTTTTTCAGAGCTCAATGCAAGTGTGTCCCCAATCCAATCAAAACGAGAAACTAAACTTCTATGTTTACCGCCAGAAGGAGAATAAAAAACATAAATCCAATGATTCTTATCAAAATTAGGGTCCAAAATAGCACCGAACAATCCATCTTCACCAGTTGAAGAAATTTCATCACCTTCTTCAGAATAATATCCTATACTAACTTTTAAATCCGCAATAATTATTGTCTTATTATCTACCGGATCAAATACTTTTATTTTTCCCTTTCTTTCGACAAATAAAATTCTTCCATCTGAAAGAATTTCGAACTGCATAGGTTCATCAAGATTATCAGTTATCAATTTTTTTGTGAACCTACTTAAATCAGGCTTTTCAATATTTGGTTCTTTACATCCTGATAATAAAACACAATAAAAAAGTAAAAAAACATATGAAATAAAAGTTAAAAATCTCATAGGGAAATTATTTAAATATTTGTTTATTAAATAGTTTTAATCCTCATGTTTTTATATTCAATTTTCATAGGAGGGCCAACATGAACTTGGACTCCTAAAAACCCATCTTTTCTTTGGTAATTTAAGTCATTATCAGTGACATCACTCATTAAATTGCCATTGATAAAGTGTTGCATTCGATTACCCTTGACAATAATATGAACAGCATTCCAATCATTAGTTTTAATTTGTGATTTAAAAAAATCAATGTCACCAGTATCTCCAACCTCTATACGAGGGGTCCATTGATTATTTTTGATATTATCTTTTAAAGAGGAGGAGCCAATTAAATTATTTTCAAGAACAACGATTTTTCCTGCATTAGCTAAGGTTGTTCTTTTTCTTTCCTCATAATTCATTCCAGTATATCTATTTTTCCCATCAATATCACATTGATATCCAACAAGTGCAAAATCTAAATCAGGATGCATTTCACTTCTATAATTAATCCCACTATTTCCATCGCCAGAAATTCTATATTCAGCCTTAAATTCAAAATCTTTTGTTAATCCTCCTTGCCAAATAATAAAAGAATTTCGGTCCAATATCGTGGATGGAGTCACTTCGCCAACAAGATTGCCATTTTCAACTTTCCAATAAATTGAATCTCCTACCCATCCAGATAATGATTTCCCATCGAAAATAAATTTAAAATCTTCTTCTAAAGAAGCTTTTTTAGTGGAGGAACATGAAATAAAAAAAGGAATTGAAATTAAATAAAATAATAAAGTTAGAAGTCTTATAGATAATTTCATAGTTGTGTTTATTAGATTTAGTTTTTAAAAATAAATTTTATTTAAACTTAGGTTAAATAAGAATATAAAATATTTCAAATTCAAGTAGTAAGTTTGATTTTTAGAAATAAATGACAAAATGCTTATGAGGGCATTTTGTCATTTGACCAAGTGGCGCAATCTTTGGATTACTTATGTCGAAAAATTACACACAGCCATAATTCATAGAAAATAAATTTATATTATTTATTAATAACCAGGATTTTGAGTAAGACTTGGATTAACAATAATTTCTCTTACGGGAATTGGATATATAAAATTTGTTACTTGAACATTAAAAGAGCCAGTCAATGGAGCTGTATTTAGTGGATAATAATAATTACTAGGGTTCAGAATAACCTTTTTTCCAAAATCCCTCATAATACTTACAGCATTTCCAGATCTAATTAAATCTTGCCACCTTTTGTTTTCAAAGGCAAATTCTATTCTTCTTTCATTTAAAATCAAATTTTTTAATTCAGGCTGCGAAATATATTGAACATTAGTAAGACCTGCCCTTGATCTGACTAAATTTAAATATTGAATTGCTTCATTACCTTTTCCTTGCTCGTTCAAACTTTCTGCCAACATTAATAATACATCCGCATATCTATATATAGGAAAATTATTATTTGTTTCACCAAAACGGACATGTGGTTGTAAATACTTTTTAATAAATGGAAAATTATTGTAGACTACGCCAGGAACCGGAGAATTTCCGGAATGAAACCCAATAGACGCTGAAAATCTTTTATCTAATATTTTATCTTCATACGCTCCCAATAATTCAGGGGTTGGAATATTAAAATTTCCAGAGTTTACGGACGAAGGGCTGACACCTGTGATGATAGAAGGATTGGTTATTGTAGGTAAAAAGGAGTAAAGGAAAGTACTCCCTACATTAAAAGAAGTTCCATCTAAGTAGCATATTTCAAAAATTGATTCATTATGCCCCTTGTTAGATGGTTTAAATAAATCTACATAAGAAGGCAAAAGAGAGTATCCCATATTCAAAACCTCTCTAAAAACTGTTTCAGATTCTTTCCATTTTTTTTGAGTAAGATAGACATGCCCCAACAATGTTAAAGCTGCTCCAGAATTAGCCTTTCCAAATATTTGATCTTTTTTTGCCGGCAAAAGAGTTTTTGAAATATTTAAATCAGAAATAATTTGCGCATAAATTTTATCAGAGGTTGACCTTGGCAAAAAAGCATCAGAATATGATCCAGGTACACTTAAGAACAGAGGAACATCACCGAATTTTTTCACTAATTCAAAATAAGCAAATCCTCGAAGGAATAAAACTTGGCCTTTGATATTATCCTTGTCAATTTGACTCAAATTCGATTCATCAATTTTCTCTAAAATTTGATTTGCTCTAGAAATAATTTGATAAAACCAAAGCCATTGATTTGCCAAAAAACCATTATTTGTTTCTAGTGTAAAGGTTGCAAAATCTTCCGTTGGCTTAGTGCCTCTGTTTGCAATGTTATAAACAAAAAATGTATTGTCTGAAACAAGTTCAGTTAGAATCCAGTCAGTGTTATAAATATTTTGCAAAGGCTGATATGCCCCTAATAGGGCTTGATCATAATCAGATTTTGTTACAAAGAACTTATCAGAAGTAACTAGTGTCTCCGGGGTTATATCCAAAAATCCATTACATGAATTTAGGAAGACTATCATAAAGATTAGAATAGTATAACGTTTCATATTTCTATTAATTTAAATTTAAAATCTAATGTTAACACCCATACTGATTGTTCTTGGTACTGGATAAGCGTTTTCATCAACTCCTGGATTAATTCCGCTTTCAGAATTTCTTGTATTCACTTCTGGATTAGTACCAGGATATTTAGTGAACAATAACGCATTTTGAACATTACTATAAAGGCGTAAATTATTAATATATTTATTTTCTTTTAGAGGAATATTATAACTTAATGAAATTGTCCTAAGAGATAAATAACTTCCATCTTTAACAAAACGAGAATGCCATCTATCTCTTTCTAAAAAGGTAGTTCCAGCCTGAGTACTACCATACAATCCCTTTCCAGGATCCTGTGGAGATTTCCATCTATCTTTAACCTCTTCTAAAACATTAAATACTCCATCTAAATTAGTAACCCAATTTTCATAAAAACTTAAAATTTGATTCCCATAAGACCCTACAACTACCACAGATAAATTAAAATCCTTGTATGAAAAATCATTTGTGAAACCTAGCGTAAATTTCGGCCATGGATTACCAATTTCTGTATAATCCTCAGGCATTGTGATTTTCCCGTCTCCATTCAAATCTTTAAATTTTATAGTCCCAACTTGAGAAGAACTGTGTTTTGGAGAACTATCAAAATCCTGTTGATCTTTGTAAACACCTTCTTGAATAGCTCCATAAAACAGACCTAATGGGTTTCCAACTTTGGTTCTATGACTGAAAAATCCATAAAGAGGTCGGCCATGATAAAAAACTCCCCCTGTACTCAAACTCACTGTTTCATTTCTATCAAACGAGACATTTAAATTAGAATTCCATGAGAATTTATCATTACTAATTAAATATGTACTTATCCCTATTTCATGACCCCAGAATTTAAGTTCTCCTATGTTTGTCTGAAGAGAATTGAATCCAGACGATTGCGGAAGGTCAACATTATATAAAAGATCAGTTGCAAATCTTGTATAATAATTATAGGTGATTTGTAATTTATCATTAAAAAGAGTCAAGTCAGTACCTAAATTGAATTGTTTGTTCCTTTCCCAACTTAGCCCTGGGTCACCTATATTAGAAATAGAGCGGCCTTGTAAAAATTTATTATTCCATACATAATTACTTGAACTAAGGGAATTTCTAAAAGAATAGTTTCCAATATTAAAATTTCCAACAACACCATAGCTCGATCTTATTTTAAAGAAAGAGATTAAATCAGAATTCCAAAAATCTTCCTCAGAAACAACCCACCCTAAAGAAAGAGAAGGAAAGCTACCCCATCTATTTTCTGGTCCAAATCGAGAAGAGCCATCTCTCCTTATTGCCGCAGATAATAGATATTTATCTTTATAATTATAATTTAGTCTTGCAAGAGCTGAAAGCAATGACCATTCTTGTACATCATTAGTAACAGCTAATTGACTTGCAGCACTTACTGCTGTAATTTTATCATCAGGATAATTTGTAGCATTAATAAAGGTGCTTTCAAATCGCGATTTCTGGGATGTAAACCCTATCAACGCATTAAATTTGTGCCCATTTACTTCCTTGGTATAATCTAGCGTATTTTCAATTAACCAGTTATTTAAATTAGAACTTCGCTCAGAACCAAAAGGAATAACTGGCGGAGGAAGAAATAATCTTCCTGCAGTCGATGGATTAAATTGAGTAATTTTATTACTATTTAATTCAATATTCGCACTAATCTTTGCTTTTAAACCTTTAATTATTTCATAATCAATACTTGAATTTGAAAGCAAGGAAAGATTTTCATTTTCATATACACGCTCTTTCGCTACCCTCAACCAGTTTGGGTTTCCAAATGTTGAAGGGTCAGATGCGGTTAATCTTAAATTACCGTCTTGATCGTATGGACCAACTAAAGGAGTTGTAATAAGTGCAGAAGAAACAATATTTCCACCACCTGCCCCATATGGATCCCCATCCGAGCTAAAATTAGTATTGGTGGCAAAAGTTGGTGCCAAGTTAAAACTAATCTTTAGCTTATCACTTGCTTGAAAACCAGTATTAACTCGAAATGAATACCTTTCATAGCCTGTTCCTATTATTACACCGTTCTGATTGAAATACCCCGCTATAACTGCAGTTTTAAATTTTTCTGAGCCGCCTCTAAGAGTCAAATTATAACTTTGGATAATACCGGTTCTTGAAATCTCATCCATCCAATTTGTACCAGATTTAGCATATGAGTCTGGATTTTGATACATTGGATTAACTGCCCTTTTATTTAATTCTGCATTCTCCTTTTGAAATTGAGCATATTGAACGGCATCCATCATTTTCAGATTCCGGCTCTGTGGTACACTTTCAATTCCAAAAAAGGTGTCGAATTCTACTTGCATAATTCCTGAACTACCAGATTTTGTTTGAATTAAAACTACACCATTCGCTCCTCTAGATCCATATAATGAAGTGGCAGCGGCATCCTTTAGCACACTTATTGTTTCAATTTCTGCAGGATTCAAATTGCCTAGTCCGTTCGAAACAGGCATACCGTCTATTACATATAATGGGTCAGATCCTGCAGAAATTGAAGCAGCTCCTCTAATTTGAAATTTCATACCCTCTCCCGGCCTACCACTGTATTGGTTAACCCGGACACCAAGAATTTTACCTTGAAGCATTTGGCCTATTTGAGGTACAGGAGCCTTTGTAAGGTCTTCAAATTTTACGCTCTCCACTGAGGATGATATATTTCTTGTGGATTGAGTCCCATAGCCTACAACTACCACTTCTGAAAGTTCAGAGGTGGATAAACCCAGGGAGATATTGTAGGTGGTTTGACCTCCCATCACTGCTACTTCTTTGGAAGTATAACCTACAAAAGTCACAACCAAGATCTCTCCGACTGAAGCGTCAATCGAAAAGATGCCGTTATTATCAGTAACTGATCCTTTCTGTGTGCCCTTGATCATTACCAGAGCCCCGGGCACTGGTTCGTTCTCAGAGGTAATCACACCCCTTACTGTTTGGACTTGTCCAAAACTCGGTTGACTTATGCAAAACATAAGCAATAAAAATCCAACAAACTGGATTTTTATCCTAGATAGGTATTGGTCATTCATATTTTTGGGGTTAAGTTTTTGAAATCCTTTTAACATTGCTTCGATTTGTTTTCAAAATAGAAGTGTTAGACATAATAACCATCCTGCTGCATCATGTATAAAACTCAGAAAATCAATGGATAACAAGCAGGACACCACAGGATATGCCCTCATATTTTGTCAATCCAATTCGTGTTTATTTCTTCTTCTATCTTCAGCATACACTATATTTAAGCAGAAAACAAAAAAGAATCCAACACCTATTTTTTACACTTTACAAATAAAAATTAGTATGAAAAAGACAGCCATAAATAAAAAGTATTGAATACATTAGGCATTCCGATTATAATTAAGACTTATTGACTATAGCCCATATGAAAAAATTACTTTCGACTCAAACCCTCTACTCAATTTTTGTTATCCTTGCTTTTATTTTTTCAAGTTGTAGCCCTGAAAAATCTATAAAACTATCAAAAGGAACTAGTATAGCCCTCGTTGGCAATAATCTTGGCTCTCGGATGATGGATTTTGGAGGTTTGGAAACAGAACTTCACCTCAGATACCCCGATAGCACCCTCCTTATTCGCAATCTCTGTGATCCTGGAGATACTCCAGGATTTCGCCCTCGGTCAGGCACCAACGATCCCTGGGCGTTTCCGGGAGCTGAAGAATTTCAAGACGAATACGCCAATAACTCAGGGTCGGAAGGATTTTTTGAAAAACCTGATCAGTGGTTGACCCGACTGCAAGCAGATGTGGTCATCGGATTTTTTGGATTCAATGAATCCTTCCAAGGAGAAGCCAAACTTCAAAATTTCAAGGACGAACTGGAAGCCTGGATCCTTCATTCCAAAGCCCAGCGCTACAATGGAAAAGGAGCTCCACAGCTTGCCCTGGTGTCTCCCAT
>CAMBMU010000056.1 GCA_945868725.1 Spirosoma fluviale | reverse complement strand
ATGTGGAAGGAAATTTCAGTCCTAATTCGTAAAGAGATTACCCTGGAGTGGAGGCAAAAATATGCGCTCAACGGGATCTTACTTTATGTGGTGTCCGCAGTATTTATCACCTACCTGAGCGTAGGTGCAAAGATGGGAAACCTATCTATTCCAACCTGGAATGCCCTTTTTTGGATCATTTTACTATTCTCTTCCGTCAATGCAGTGGCCAAAAGTTTTGTGCAGGAGCAGCAGGGACGGCAGCTGTATTACTACATGATCGCTTCCCCAGAGTCCATCATTCTCTCCAAAATCCTGTACAATACCGGGCTAACCTTAATTTTAGCCCTGTTAGGCTATGGGGTGTTTTCAGTGGTATTGGGTAACCCCGTTCAGGATCAAGGTTTGTTTTTACTCAACTTGGTGCTGGGTGCAATGGGATTTTCAGCCAGCCTCACCATGGTCTCTGGCATTGCTTCGAAGGCAGGCAACAATGCTACGCTGATGGCAATCTTGAGCTTTCCTGTGATCATCCCCATACTTTTAATGGCCATCCGCATCTCCAAAAACGCACTAGATGGGCTAGATTGGAGTGTCAGTAGCGACAAACTCCTCAGCCTCTTGGCAATTAATGTCTTAGTGGCGACCACTTCCTACCTTCTTTTTCCCTACTTGTGGAGAAGTTGATTTGCCTTTTTGGCAGTTGATTATCCGTTGACAAAATTACGTCAACAGTTGACGGTCGACGGACCACAGTCAATTGAGTAGAAGCAAGAAACAAGAGCCAAGAGATTAGACTTTATTCGTGTTGATTCGAGTTTAAAATGTTCTACGAATTCCCAATTCAACATTCTTCAATCGGCGTTCAGCGTTCGTTATTGAAAAGTGGCAAGATTGTACAAATTACGAAGTACAATGTACCAAGTACCTACATAAGTAACATTTGTGTACAAATTGTACTTCGTACTTGCCTGTCTGCCGCAGGCGGGGTACCTAGTACATACATCTGCTACTAAAAACGTATTTAAATTTAGATTCGAAACATGTTGCCAAACGATTCCGCTGTCAACAGTGGACCGTTGACCGTTGACAAAATGACCTTGATTTTTTCGGTAGCTGAGGTCAACAAGTTTTCCCATTCCTATTATCTTGTACGCATGAAAAACAAAATTGCATTGGTGACAGGTGCCAGCTCCGGAATAGGTTGGGCATGCGCCCTGACTATGGCCAAGATGGGCTATGACCTCATTGCGACAGGAAGGAGAGCCGATCGCTTGGAGGACTTGCGACAGGAACTACCAGAAGGAGTTCGATTTCTGCCCCTACTATTCGATGTGCGTGATCGAGCCGAAGTGGAGCGGCTTTTGACCAACCTACCTGCAGAATGGGCTTCAATAGATGTGTTGGTAAACAACGCTGGCAATGCGCATGGCTTGGACCCTATTCAAACGGGTAATGTAGACGACTGGGATGCCATGCTCGACATCAATGTAAAAGGCCTGCTTTATGTTTCCAAGGCGATTATTCCAGGCATGACGGAGCGAAACTCCGGCTTCATTATCAATATTGGATCTATAGCGGGAAAAGAAGTATATCCCAATGGGAATGTGTACTGTGCCTCCAAACATGCTGTAGATGCGCTTACAAATGGCATGCGCATGGATTTGAATCCCTTTGGCATTAAAGTCATGGGCATCCATCCCGGGCTCGTGGAAACAGAATTTTCTTTAGTTCGCTTCAAAGGGGATGAAAAAAGAGCAGAAACAATTTACCAAGGGTATGCTCCCTTGCTCGCCCAAGACATTGCTGATATCGTGGAATTTGCACTTACCCGCCCGCCGCATGTGGTTATCGCCGATGTAGTAGTGCTCCCCACCGCTCAAGCTTCTGCTACGGTGATCAAGAAAAAGCTCCCCCAATGAAGAAATTCGCCTACCTCTCACTTGGATTAGCCTTGGCTTGCTCCACTCCGAAAAGTGACCAGCAATCTTTTTCTGTCGCACAGCGTGACTCCCTTTTCCAAGAAGACGCAGCGAGTAGCAAGGAGGATGATTTGATGGGTACAGATCTCGAAAAATCACTGCAGGAGCAAGGCTTGGTAGATATTGAGCAGGAGATTCCGGGAATTCAGGTGGAGTTGAAATATTCTACTGAAGACAATTTTTTCAAGCAAGATGTGTATGGGAATATGATCCGTTGTTACCTACAGCCCCTAGCTGCCGAGATGCTTGCCAAAGCCCAAAAGGCATTGCAGGAGGAGTACCCCAACTTAAGTCTGTTGGTTTACGATGGGGTAAGACCGATACGCGTGCAGCAAATTTTATGGGATGGCTTGGACAAGCCAGATAGCCTCAAGCCCCTGTATGTTTCGGATCCTAAAATTGGAGGGCTTCATAACTTTGGAGTGGCCGTCGACTTAACCATCCTAGACTTGAAAACTGGGAAGCCACTCGATATGGGCACTCCTTTTGACTACTTTGGCTACCCGGCCTACCCAGATCGCGAGCTACAGATGCTAGCCGAAAAGAAAATTACTAAAGTGCAGGTAGCGAACCGTGAGATTCTCAGGAAGGTGATGAAAGGCGCAGGATTTACAGGAATCGGTAGCGAATGGTGGCATTTTAATGCATATTCACGAAAAGAAGCAGGGGAAAAATTTCCGCTTATCCAATAATCTTTTTTTTTGTAACTCAATTAATACAATAACCCTATGAATCGCTACAAATCCTTTCTTCTAGCCATCCTACTTGTTTTGAGCAGTAGCTTAATGGCCATTGCCCAGCAGGGTGGACAGTTTCGCGTGCTGGTATTTTCCAAAACTGCTGGCTTCCGTCACCAGTCTATCCCGAATGGGGTAATGGCCCTCAAAAAAATGGGCGAGAAACATGTGTTTTCAGTATTCACCTCTGAAGATGCTACTCAATTTACAGATGAAAATCTTGCCAAATTCGATGTAGTGGTGCTGATGAGTACGACCGGAACCATCTTAAATGATTCCCAAAAGGCTGCTTTTCAAAAGTTTGTGCAGTCCGGCAAAGGAGTAGTGGGTATCCACTCTGCTACAGACACGGAATACGAATGGCCTTGGTACAATCAGATGATTGGAGGCTATTTCCTCGCGCACCCACGGCAGCAGACCTTGCGCCTACATGTGGCGGACCGTACGCATCCCGCTACTTGGCATTTGCCTGAAAACTGGCTTTGGACCGACGAACTGTACGAGTTTAGAAACATGAACCCGGCCATCAAGGTTTTGATCCAGGCTGACGAGACGACTTACCAGCCTGCAAAACCAATGGGGGCTAACCATCCGATGGCTTGGTACCATGAGTTTGATGGAGGGAGAGTTTTCTACACTGCCCTTGGCCATGTGGATGCAGTTTGGGAAGATGCAGACTTCTTGAAGCACTTGTACGGCGGTATTTGGTATGCTGCCAAAGGAAGTCTTCCAAAAAAATAATCAAATTTTACCCGTTTTGGAACTTCTAAAGCCAAATTTGGTTTTTCCTTCTAACCTATCTTTTCTGTCATGCTAAAAGCGCAAGCTAGACCCGTTCACCTCTACATGGAGGCCAATCCCAACCCCAATTCACTCAAGTTTGTGTCCAACTTTATGTTGGTAGAGGAGGGTGTAAGTTATGATTTTCCAGATACGGCAAGTGCCGGAGCAAGTCAGTTGGCGAAGGAACTATTTAATTTTGCCGCAGTGCAGCGCGTATTTATCACTTCCAATTTTGTGACCATCACGAAGTCGGAAGACGTGGAATGGGCAGAAGTTCAGACGATCTTTCGGGACCATATCCGCCAGTACCTGGAGTCCGGCCAACAGGCGGTGCAAGTGCTGATTGATAAGGATCCATTGTTTGATGAAAACGATTCGGAGATTGTCAAAAAAATAAAAGGTATCCTAGACGAATACATCCGTCCTGCAGTAGAGCAAGATGGGGGAGCCATTGTATTTCATTCCTTTACCGATGGAATCGTGAAGGTGCTTTTGCAAGGCTCCTGCTCAGGATGCCCTTCTAGCACAGTCACCTTGAAGGCAGGGATACAAAACCTGCTTACCCGAATGCTTCCTGAGGTGAAGGAAGTACAGGCAGAGGGCGTCTAAACGCCGGGGGAGATGAGAATTAAAGATTGGACCTGGGCCTTTTTGGGGCTACTGGCCCTAGCGGTTCGGTTTCTGGCTGGACAATATCCTGAGGCCACAGATCAACTCTATTCTCGAACGTTTTTTCCATGCATTCGGAACTTGATTGACCTTAGCTTGGGTAAGCTGCCTTTCCCTACCGTTTACTTGTTCCTAGTACTTGCACTAGGCCTTTCCTGGATTAGTTTTCGTAGATTTTTCCGACTTGTAGGATGGAGACATCGGGCAGGGTATGCCTTGCAAGCGACCAGCAACGGGCTCGGAGCCTTGGTGTTCTTTTTCTTAGTGCTTTGGGGCTTTAATTACCAGCGAACGCCCATTTTTCAGCAGTTGAACCTGCAACCCAAACCCCTCAATCTGCAGCAGTTGACTGCCGAAATGGAGTACACCCAGCGCTTGGCCTCAATGGATCGGGGACAGATCACACAAGATACCTTGGCCCTCACCGAATTGATGGAGTATTCCGCCCTGGAGGACCTGGTTCGTGCGACAATGCAGGAGAATTTGGAGGGGCTAGGGTTGAATTTTTCCGGTCGACCTCGCACCAAGCAGTTTCCTCCTGAAGGATTCATGCGGAGAATGGGGATTCTAGGCATTTACTTCCCTTTTATGGGCGAAAGTTACCTCGACCCCAGTTTACACGCCTTGGAAAAGCCCTTTACCATTGCACACGAAATGGCCCATAGCTATGGCGTCACGGACGAGGGGGAGGCAAATTTTATTGCTTGGGTGGTCTGTACGCAAGCGGAAGAACCTCTTTTGCGGTATGCTGCCCATCTTTTACTGCTTCGTTACCAACTACGGGATTACTATGGGATGGATCCTGACGCAGCGTTATGTTGGATGGAAAATCTTCCAAGAGGGATAGTCCAAGACCTGATCTCCATTCGAGAGTCAGCGGAAGCGCATCCTCCGATATGGCTTGCCTTAAGTCGGAAGTCCAACGACCTATTTTTAAAATCACAGGGAGTCAAAGCGGGCATCAAATCCTATCAGCAACTTCCCATGCTTGCTGCTGCTTGGAGGCAGCGGACGAATCTGAAAAATTAAACTACAGGTCTTTCGCTTTACTTCCGATTCCCTACCCAAACACCCAGGATTACGGCTGCAATCCCCAGGTAGTGGCCAAAAAGGAGCACTTCCCCATCCAAAACGCCCCACATGATGGCTACAATAGGGATCGTATAGGTGACTAGGCTTGCAAAAAATGGGCTTGCGTTTTTGATCATGATGTTGAATATGACCAAAGCCGTGGCAGTCCCTACCATACCGAGGAGGGTGATGTAGCCAACTGCCTCCCAAGCATCTGGATGTGTGGCTAGCTTGTAGGAAAATTGGGTGCCGCCAAACAAATAAATCAACGCAAAAGGGAGAATCATCAGCAAGGAAATCGACGAGATTTCGATGGATTTCAATTTGGTGAAGCGCGCCTTAATAAAATGAAGGTTGAAGCTGTAGCAAATACAGGCGGCAATAACATACAACGCGTATCCATTGATGTCCGACAAGGAGTCCCAACCCCCTCCTTCTTTGAAAGCAACAAGTATAAAGACACCCAAGAAAGCGATGACCAGGCCAATTCCATTCCTTTTGGTAATGGAAGTATTGAAGAATAGTGCGCCTGAAATGACCACAAATAGTGGTGTGAGCGCATTCAAGACGCCGGTTAGGGAGCTGCTAAGCTGGGTTTGAGCAATTGGAAATAGAAAAGCAGGAATAAAACTTCCTAGCATGCCTGCGATCAACAGATTTTTTACCTGCGTTTTGCTGAGCTGTCGGAGACGAGGAAGGGATAAGGGGAGCAGTATGCTTGCGGCTGCCACCATGCGGTATGCCCCAACTTCCCCCGGAGAAAAAACTTCCAATCCTCTTTTGATTAGGATAAAAGAGCTTCCCCAGATCAAGGTGAGCACCACCAAAAGAATCCAATTTTTGAGGGAATTTTCAGAGGTGCTGCTATCCATTGGAGGGGGTTTTGGTGTAAAGAAACTCATTTTCTGATCGAACTAGCCCCAGCTTTGAGTCTATTTCTAGGAAAAGGGATAAACGGATGTTACATGGGTTGAAATTCGTAATCCGCATAGGTTTCTTGTACCCGGTCCAAAACCGATAAAACTTCTGTATAACGCTCTGCTGTTACCATTTCCGTGCGGAAGGGCTTGAAATTGGGCATGCCTCTAAAGTAATTGGTATAGTGGCGACGCATTTCAAGGATGCCTTGCTTTTCGCCTTTCCACTCGATCGAAAAATCCAAGTGTTTTTTGGTGACTGCAATACGTTCGTTCAAATCTGGAGCAGTGAGCTTTTCGCCCGTGGCAAAGTAGTGCTTGATTTCGTTAAAGATCCAGGGGTAGCCAATGGATGCCCGACCAACCATCATTCCATCTACATTGTATTTGGCGCGGTATTCGGCTGCTTTTTCGGGGCTATCAATGTCACCATTGCCAAATACAGGAATGTGGAGACGGGGATTGTCTTTGACTAAGTTGAGCCAGGACCAATCTGCCTCTCCCTTGTACATCTGCTGACGCGTTCGGCAATGTATAGAGATGGCTTGAATACCTATATCCTGTAGACGCTCAGCCACTTCTACAATCCGAATCGTATCCTGACTCCAGCCGAGCCTGGTTTTTACCGTCACGGGCAAGTTGACCCGCTTGACAATTTCTGCAGTCATGGAGACCATCTTGTCGATGTTCAGTAAGATTCCAGCACCGGCACCTTTACAGGCCACCTTGTGGACGGGACATCCATAATTTATATCCAAAATATCAGGACCCGCAGCCTCCGCAATGGCAGCAGCTTCCCGCATGGATTCAATTTCTGCTCCAAAAATCTGAATGCCTACAGGGCGTTCGTAGTCGTATACATCCAGCTTTTGCACGCTTTTGGCCGCATCGCGAATCAGCCCTTCGGAACTGATAAACTCGGTATACATCAAGTCAGCGCCATTTTGCTTGCAAACTGCCCGAAAGGGAGGGTCACTCACATCCTCCATGGGAGCGAGTAAGAGCGGGAATTCTCCCAATGCTATATTTCCAATCTTTACCACCTGACAATCTAAATTTCGTGTAAATTTAGCCCAATTATGGAGATATACGAAACCCAGGCTGAAATAGCCTCCCGAAAGAACTGGTTTTTGTCACTGGTAGTGATCACTTTAGTGGCATTTGGCACCTTAGTCTTACTTCAAGGCATTGCAGTAGTCCTAATTCCTCCCATTTTTCAGATCAGTGTAGATGAGTTAATGGGCCTTGTGGGTGGCGACTATTCGGTTCCCAATGGACGCATGGCCTTGCTTTTTGCCCAAGGGCTCGGCTCTGGTTTGGGGTTTTGGCTGGCAACCTGGGGAATCCTTCGATTTTTGGAAAAAGCGGACTTGCATTGGTCCAAACAAATAGCGCGAGTTACTGGTAAAAACCTGGCTATAGTCTCCGCAATGACGGTAGGAGGAATGCTTTTCAATGGATTGCTAATGTATTGGAATTCGCTATTGATCTTGCCTGAATTTCTATCCGGAGTTGAACAATGGATGCAAGAGATGGAAGCCCAGCTTATGGAACTCACCAAATTCCTAACAGATTTTCAATCCATCCCAGAGCTTCTTTCTGGAATTTTGGTGATTGGAGTATTTGCTGGTGTAGGGGAGGAATTGTTTTTTAGAGGATTGATTCAACCCAAATTTCAAAGATATCTAGGTTCGCCACATTTAGGAATATGGGTGACTGCCCTGATTTTTTCAGCGATTCACGTGCAATTTTATGGATTTCTTCCTCGGATGTTTTTGGGGGCCTTATTTGGGTACTTGTACCATTACACGGGCAGCTTATTTTACCCGATTCTAGGCCATATTCTAAATAATACCTTGACCTTACTCCTGGTTTATGCTTCAAATAAAGGCTTAATTGAGATGGATATTCAATCCACAGATGCGGTTTCTTACCCCGGGGCCCTTGCAGGAATTTTGGTTCTTATCCTTGGATTCCTTTATTTTAAAAAAGCCAATCGGGTAACGAATGAAAAACTGGACCAAAGTGTTTGAGGATCAAAATCAAATTCGAGTAGAAATTGTGAAGGGAGTTTTGGAAGATAAAGGAGTGGCTGCTTTTGTTCTCAACAAAAAAGAATCAGTCTACCAAGTTATGGGTACCTATGAGGTGCTTGTTCCCACAGACCAAACACTTTACGCACTTCAACTGATTCAGCATGAGATCACGTTTTAATATCAACAAGTACAGCAATTTGGTACAACGAGCGATCACATCTTTGGTGGGAGCAGCGCTGATTTTGGCTGCACTAATCTATTCGGACTGGACTTATTTCTTGATTTTTGCAACCATTTTGGGAATGTCTCAAATGGAATTTTACAAACTCTCAGGATTGGATGGAATGCTTCCTTTGAAGAGTTTTGGTACCATCCTTGGCCTTTTGATTTTCACCTTGACTTTTTTGGTAGAAAAAGAGCAATTTCCGCACGAATACCTCTACCTGATTTTTCCCTTGGTTTCCTTGACCTTCTTCATCAAGCTCTATAAAAAAACGGATAAAAAGCCATTCACTGGGGTGGCTTACACCTATTTGGGCATCTTTTATGTTGCTGTACCCATTTCGCTCTTGAATTTGGCGGTCTTTTCCGTGGATGGACTGTACCATTACGAGATCCTCATAGGCTGCTTACTCATCTTATGGGCTAGTGATTCAGGGGCCTATTTTGCAGGAACGCGGTTTGGGAAAACCAAACTTTTTGAACGTGTATCACCCAAAAAATCTTGGGAAGGATTTTTGGGAGGAGCTTTTTCAGCAATTGTTGTCGCCTTCGTCCTCTCCCAGTACTTTGTGGTACTGGAGGATTGGAAATGGCTCGTGATTGCTGGAATCATCATCATTGCAGGCACCTATGGGGATTTGATTGAGTCATTATTTAAGCGCTCCATCGAAATTAAGGATTCAGGCTCTGTGCTCCCTGGGCATGGTGGATTTATGGATCGTTTTGACGGATTGTTACTTTCGGCACCGTTTATCACCGCTTTTTTGAAAATCTGGTAATTCTACCCCTCGTAATTAAAAATCTGCTTAAATTTACCCGACAGTTTATTACCTAACGACCCAATATGGCTTACATAGAACCGGCACCGATAAAGGATAGAGAGAATCCTTTGGAGTCCATGATGGAGAGATTCAACATCGCAGCCGAGAAACTCGGACTTTCTGATGAAGTATACAACGTACTAAAAAATCCAGCCAAGCAAGTGATCGTTTCCCTGCCCATCACGATGGACAGTGGAAAAATCCAAGTTTTTGAAGGCATTCGAGTGATCCATTCCAATATTCTAGGACCTGCAAAGGGAGGAATTCGATTTGCTCCAGATGTGCATTTGGATGAAGTAAGGGCACTCGCAGCCTGGATGACCTGGAAGTGTGCGGTAGTAGATATTCCCTATGGTGGAGCAAAAGGTGGTGTACGATGCAATCCTCGCGAAATGTCCAAAGGAGAGATTGAGCGTTTGGTACGTGCCTACACCATGGCCATGATCGATGTATTTGGTCCTGACAAGGATATTCCTGCACCCGATATGGGTACTGGGCCTCGCGAAATGGCCTGGCTGATGGATGAGTATTCGAAAGCACATGGGATGACCATCCCTGCTGTAGTAACAGGCAAGCCCCTGGTATTGGGCGGTTCGCTTGGTCGAACCGAAGCTACTGGCCGCGGTGTAATGGTATCGGCATTGGCCGCTATGCAGAAGTTAAAAATCAACCCTTTTCAGGCCACCTGTGCAGTACAAGGATTTGGCAATGTGGGGAGCTGGGCTGCACGGCTTCTGGAGGAAAGAGGTCTCAAAATTGTGGCCATTTCCGACCATACCGGCGCATTTTACAATGAAAAAGGAATCAACATCCTGGAGGCAATCGCCTACCGTGACAGCAACAACGGCACCTTGGAAGGATTTGCAGGTGGAGATAAAATGGAAAACGCAGGGGATTTGCTGACCCTAAAAATAGATGTTCTGGTGCCTGCCGCAGTAGAAGACGTCATTACTACTGCCAATGCAGATCAAATTAAGGCAAAGCTGATCGTAGAAGGCGCCAATGGTCCAACTTCAGCTAAGGCGGATGCGATCTTAAATGAAAAAGGAATCATGGCTGTGCCCGATATTTTGGCGAATGCAGGCGGTGTAACTGTTTCCTACTTTGAGTGGGTTCAAAACCGATTGGGCTACAAGTGGACTGCAGATCGTGTAAACAGACGTTCAGACCGGATCATGAAGGATGCATTTGACAATGTGTATCAGGCCTCCATCAAGTACAATGTGCCGATGCGTATCGCTGCTTACATCGTGGCAATTGACAAAGTAGCACAAACCTATACCTACCGAGGTGGGTTCTAAGTCGATTTTTCCTAAAAAATGATAACTTTGGGCGTGGGGAATTTTTTCCACGCCCTTTTTCATGCAATATATTCCCCTTAAAACCCTGTTTTAGGAGGGTTTTGATGTTTTAATAAACTGAATATGATGACAATACATAAAGAAGGTAGAAGCCTATTATTTTGGCTACTCTTAGTGCTTTCACTTGCCAACTATTTGATCTACTATTTTCTTCCAGAAGAAAGGCTGCTTTTCAACCTTGCTTTAGGGGTAAGCATTCTCCTTTACTTGATCATTCTTCAATTTTTTAGAAATCCAATCTTCGAGGCGCCTCAAGAGGAGGGGATTGTTTTTGCCCCTGCAGACGGAAAAGTGGTAGTGATTGAAGAGGCAATAGAGGACGAATACCTCAAAGAAAACCGCAGACAGGTATCCATTTTTATGTCTCCATTCAATGTGCATGTGAATCGATCCCCAATTCAAGGAACAGTGGATTATTTCCAATACCACCCTGGCAAATACCTTGTGGCTTGGCATCCCAAGTCGAGTACCGAAAACGAGCGCACTTCTTTGGTTCTCCGCGATGCGAAAGGAAATACCTTGATGATGCGTCAAATCGCCGGGGCTTTGGCAAGAAGAATCAAGTGGTATGTGACTAAAGGTTCTGCACTTCAGCAGGGGGAAGAGTTTGGCTTTATCAAATTTGGTTCACGGGTAGATCTATTTTTACCACTGGACGCAGAGATCCTCTGTGAGATCGGACAAGTGACGAAGGGAGCACGAACGCCAATTGCACGGTTGAAAGGGTAAATTTTTGGTCAACGGTCCACAGTCGACGGACCACAGCCGACTCGCCGTGTTATCAAGTTTAGGATCCAAATATTAATACGTTTTTCATGTGCTGAACACAATTGACTGTGGTCTGTCGACTGTCAACCGTTGACCATTTTTTTGGTCAACGGCTAACAGTCCACGGTCGACAGTCGAGTCGTGGTGTGACTTGGCTTAGAATCCAAATTTAAATACGTGTTTTAGTAACAGACATGAATTGACTGTGGTCCGTCGACTGTCAACTGTTGACCATTTTTCAGTCAACTGCTAACGGTCCACGGTCGACAGCCGGATCGTGGTGTGACTGGACTTAGAATCCAAATTTAAGTACGTTTTTTAATAGCAGACATGAATTGACTGTGGTCTGTCGACTGTCAACTGTTGATCATTTTTTTAGTCCATGGCTAACGGTCCACTGACGACAGTCGAGTCGTGGTGTGACTGGGCTTAGAATCCAAATTTTAATACGTTTTTGTAGCATATACCTACCGACTGTGGTCCGTCGACTGTCAACTGTTGACCATTTTTCAGTCAACGGCTAACGGTCCACCGTCCACAGCCGACTCGCCGTGTTATCAAGTTTAGGATCTAAATTTTAATACGTTTTTCATGTTTTGAACACAATTGACTGTGGTCCGTGGTCTGTCAACCGTTGACTAATTGATTAAATAGCCTTCCAAGCCCTCGTCATCTCCTTTTTGCCAGGGGGGCCAGGGAGGGTTTCTACTTCGAGTCCTAGGTCTTTCAGGTCGCGCTTCAGTTGGCCCGTGGCACAATAGGTAGTAAATGCAGCTCCGGGAAGCATGGCATCTACAACGGTCTCTAGCACCTCCTTTTTCCACAATTCAGGCTGCTTGCTCGGAGAAAATGCATCATAAAATACCAGGTCGGCAGGATAGAGATCTGACTCTTCCAAGGTAGTTTGGTCCTTCTTGAAATTGAAGTACTCGGAGACCGGCCCCCCTTCATTCCATGGGTGTTCATGCAAGGCTTGAAAATACTTGTGGTAATGCCAGATGCCGTGGTCGTGCTCGGTGTAGTTGAGCTGATTGTAAACCGCTGCCTCCAATGGAAAGGGCTCGATGCTGTGGTAAAGTACCGGAACCTGGTTTTGTTCCGCCCATACCAAGGCTAGCCAGGCATTCAAGCCCGTGCCAAAACCAACTTCAAAGACTCGAATAGGAAATTTATTAGGGTTGCGTGAGAGCCATGAATCCAATCCGTACAACATGAATACATGGATAGACTCTCGAAAGGCTCCATGGGAGCTGTGGTAGGTCTCCTGAAGCTCCTCGTGGTACAGCGAATGGGAACCATCCTCGGTAGTAATGATTTTTACCTTGGGCTGGCTCATACTTTGTAAATTAATGCAGTGCAATAGGCAGAGATCCCTTCTTCTCGTCCCACAAATCCCAAATGCTCTGAGGTGGTGGCCTTGATGGATAAGGCGGATTCTTCCACCTGCATTACTGCTGCCAGGCAAGTTTTCATTTCGGGAATATGCGGATTGAGCTTGGGAATTTGTAGGCAGACCGTGCTGTCGAGGTTGCCCAACTCATAGCCTGCGCCACGAACCATCTGCATAACTTCCTTTAAGAGGAGCTTGCTGTCGATTCCTTTGTATTTGGGGTCTTTATCTGAAAAATGATAGCCAATGTTACGCATATTGGCTGCACCAAGGAGGGCGTCGCAAATCACATGGATTAGTACATCCGCGTCAGAATGCCCTACCGCTCCTTTGGTATGAGGCAAACGGATGCCTCCCAACCAAAATTCATGGGTTTCACTCAACTGGTGTACATCGTAGCCAAAGCCAATTCGAAATGGAGTCATGGTTAGGTGGATTGGTAATACAAAACAGATGCTTGATTTTCCTGAAGCAAGCGCTTCGACCAAGAAGCAAGTTGGGCACTGGTACAGGAAGCCTTTTGTTCAAAATCTTGCCAATATAGCTGAGGATCGCCTAAATGTGCATAGTAGGCGAGGTTCATCGCGCGATTCAAAAGTTGAATGGACTCGTAGGTCTTCATGGCCTCCGACTGATTTTTGATTTTTTGAAGGGAAGTTTCCAAGATTTCTTCTTGGAGGAAATCATTCAAAAATCTATCCAAAGCTTGTTCAGCCTCTTGTGCAGACAGCCCTTGTTCCATCTTCCCTGAAAACACCAGCAAGCCAGGATCTACGGATCCCGTGATGTAGGCGCCTATTGAAGCAAAGACTTTTCCATTTTTCACCAGCCGCTGCTCCAATGGGGAGGATTTGCCGCCACCCAGCAAGTCACTGATCAAATCTGCCTCCAAATACCCTTCAGTTCCTTTGGCTGGCATTTTGAAAACCTTGTAAAGGGCATCTGTCGGTACTTTAGCCTGAATTTCAAAACTCCTTTTGCTGGTTTGAACTGGCTCAGGGGAAATGGAAAAGGGGCTTTTTTTCTTCGCGGGGATAGGCCCAAACCATTTTTCAGCTAGGCGAGCCACTTCTTTTTGGCTTACATCTCCGGCCACTACCAAAATGGCATTGCCAGGGTGGTAGTGCTCTTGGTAAAACTCCCAGATCATTTCTCGGGTGTAGCCTTCAATGTCTGCTAAATTTGCTCCAATGGTGGGCCAGCGGTAGGGATGTACTTCGTAAGTCAATCGGCGAAGGTGATGCCACACATCTCCATAGGGAGGGCTGAGGTAGCGTTGCTTGTATTCTTCCAAGACTACCTTCCGCTGCGTCTCAATTGTTTTTTCCGTAAGGCTAAGGTGTGCCATTCGATCGGACTCTAGCCAAAAAGCAGTTTCTAGGTTGCTGGAAGGCAAGGTCATGTAGTAATTGGTGATGTCTGGGCTAGTGAAGGCATTGCAGGAGCCCCCCACGCGCTCGAGCTCTCGGTCAAATTCTGGAACATGTGCTGAGCTGCCAAACATCAAGTGCTCAAAAAAGTGGGCCAATCCAGTTTTCCCAGGTTGCTCAAATCGCGAACCTACCTTGTAGAGCAAGTTGAACACCGCGATCTTGGAACTGGAATCCTCGTGAACGATAACTTCCAAGCCATTGTCTAAAAAAAATCGTTGGTAATCAAACATGTGGATTGGGGCTGTTTATTCGAATAAATGGGTGTAGGAACTTCGTCAAATGGATTTTTGAGAACTATTTCAAAATTTGTTTTTTGCCTTTGATGTAAGAAGTCCTGATTTTTACAAAAAAGAACGAACTTTGCATCGCTTCGCTAAGTTAGCGTACCGATGCAGACTTCTCAATCACCCCGATGAAAAAACACTGTGTAGACCTGAAAAAAACAGGTCAGTTTTCCACTTTTTTTCTGGATTACCTGGAGGGGAAAGAGTCGCTTCGTCCGTTTTACTCCCATTTACCCAATTTGGAGAGTTTTGAAGAGGCAATTAAGACAAAGCAATTTTCAGCGAGCACCCGTCAAACCTTGGTAGATGTCTTGGAGAGCCAATACGAGGGTTTGCCAATTTCTCCAGCTGCAGCAAAGCAGCTCGATGCCCTCCGTGATGAAAAGACCTTCACCGTTACCACCGGACACCAGCTCAACCTATTTACTGGTCCGCTCTATTTTATCTACAAATTGATTACCACAATCAATTTAGCCAAGCGTTTGCAAGAGCGTCATCCTGATTTCCACTTTGTACCGCTGTATTGGATGGCGACAGAAGATCATGATGCTGCAGAGATCAATTATTTTAAACTCGATGGCCAAACATACCGCTGGGAGAGCTCTCAAAAGGGTGCAGTTGGGGATTTTGAATTGGATTCCAGTTTTCAAAACTTCTTAAAGGGCTTGGGATTTGCTCCTGCAGTGTTCCGGGATGCCTATTCCCAAAGTGCAACGCTGGCGGAAGCAGTTCGCAAGTATGTGAATGAATTGTTTGGAGCCCAAGGCTTGGTGGTGCTGGATGCGAATGATGGGCGGCTGAAGCGGGAGTTTGTGGAGGTGATGACGGCTGATCTGTTTACACAGCAGCCCTTTGCGGCAGCACAAGCCAGCACGCAGGCCTTGGAGAAGCTGGGCTATGACTCACAGATTTACCCAAGACCGATCAACCTGTTTTACCTCGACAAAGGCATTCGGGAGCGAATTGAACGGGATGGAAATGCCTATGTCGTGTTGAATTCTGATTTGCGGTTTACGGCGGATGGTTTGAAAGCATTGCTTCAAGAGCATCCCGAACGTTTTAGTCCCAATGTAGTCCTTCGGCCTGTTTATCAGGAACTAATTCTTCCCAATCTGGCCTATTTGGGCGGCCCTGCCGAGGTAGTGTATTGGTTGCAGCTCAAGGGGATATTCGATCAATTTGCCATTCCTTTTCCCGTGTTGTTGCCGCGGAATTTTGCAGTCCTGCTTTCCGCTCCGATACAAAAAAAGATAGCTCAGCTGGAATGGGGTCCAGAACAGCTGTTCCAAAAGTTTGCCGATTGGAAGAAAGCCTTTGTTCAGGCTTCCTCTAGTTTTGATTTTTCATTAACTGCTGCCAAGGATCAAGTAGCTCAAGTATTTAAAGAGCTGGGGAATCAATCCACTACTTTGGATGCAGGATTACCCAAGGCCTTTGCTGCGGGAGAGCTTCGCAGCTTAAAGATTTTGGAGCAGATGGGGCAGAAGCTCCGCAAAGCGGAGGAACGAAGACTGGAAGTTGAGTTGCTTCGTGCCCAGACTGTTTTTGAATTTTTGTCTCCGGGGGGCAGCCCTCAGGAGCGCGTAGTTAATTTTATGCAGTTTCAGTTGGATCACCCAACCTTATTGGAGAAGCTGATGGCTTGTTTTGATCCGCTAGATTTCAGAATGCAAGTACTTTCCCTAGAATGAAAACAAAAAACGAACTCCGACAGGACTACCGACAACTTCGAAAGCAGTTGAGCGGAGATGAAGTAAACGACCTGTCTCGAAAAATCACAAACCAACTTGGATCTTGGCTTGAAGGGCATGAAGGTCTTACGCACTTCCATTTGTTTTTCCCTATTTCCAAATTTAAGGAGGTCAACACCTTTTATATACAGCAACTTTTGGAGCAGCAAGGCAAGACGCTCTTCACTTCTCAGGTCAACCGGGAGGAGGATCGATTGGATACGCTCCAACTTCCTCCAGACGCCGCCTTTTTTCTAGATGAGTGGGGAATCCCCGTGCCTCAAGAATCGGTGCGCGTGACGGCTACTAAGATTCAGGTTGTATTTGTGCCGCTACTCGCCTACGACAAGTCTGGGCATCGCTTGGGATTTGGAAAAGGATTTTACGATCGCTTTTTGTCTAGTTTGGAACAATCTGTTCTCAAAGTAGGGCTGAGCTTTTTTACCCCTGAGGAG
>CAMBMU010000055.1 GCA_945868725.1 Spirosoma fluviale | reverse complement strand
AACCCTAAATTGCCAACCACTACATCTGGGAAACCATCTTGATTAAAATCTTCTACGGCAATTGAACTCCACCATCCATTCGTATTTTCCAATCCAAAGCTTGCCGTCTCATTCACTAGCTTTCCGTTTTTATTCAAGAATATGGTGAGTGGCATCCATTCTCCAATGACAATCAAATCGAGGTTTCCATCTGCGTCGATATCTGTCCAGGCAGCATCTTTGACCAACCCTAGGTTTGCTAATTCAGGGGCAATTTGATTGGTAATGTCTTGATATCGATTTTCCCCCAAATTTTTTAACAAATAGCTTCGGGGAATTTGCCCATATTTTCCAGCAACATTCCTTCCTCCAACCATCAAATCTTCTAAGCCATCTTGATCAAAATCATGTGCTAAAATCACTGAGACCTGCGCATTTTTTTCCAATGGAAGACTGATACTCTGCTCAAAATTTCCTCTCCCGTTATTTAAATAAATTTTGGATTGCCCCCCCGTATCACTCGGGTTAGCTACATTTCCACCTCTTCCAATAACTAGGTCTAGAAAACCGTCTTTATTGCTGTCAAAAAAAATAGCTTCAGTATCTTCAAGAGCGGCATCCTTTTCAAAAATTGGTTGATTCGACTTTTGGAAATTTCCCCCATTCGCTTGGATAAATAAAGTCCCCTCTTGTCCTGCTGCACCTCCTACATAAAGATCTTCTCTACCATCACCATTCACATCTCCCACCGCCAAGGCTGGCCCATCTTGTGATAGTCTATGAGGCAGAAGGGATTCATAATTGAAGTCATTGAAATTGTCTTCGTAATGTTCAAAATCTAATCCGGAAAGCTTATTCTCAACGACCTTCAAGAAAGACGCTTTGGCTTGAGCCAAATTACTAGGAATAGCTTTTGCCTCCGACTCATCCACTGTGAGGGTTTGGTTGGCATTGACGTTTGTAAATTTTTCAACTTTCCCGCTTGGCCAAATTATTTTTATAGAGTCTAAACTAGTTATTTCTCCAAGTCCTAGGTGAACTTCAGGAGCTGTAGAAGATTGAAAACCACGGCTAGTGAAGTTCTCTTGAATAATTTGTTCCTTATTCCCAAACGCTTCAACCCGACTCCCAATCCCAAATTTATTCCCACCAAGACCCTTAAATCTGATTTTTAAAAAGTTATTTTTTGATTGATCCAGTTGCTGCGCCTGTTGGTTTTCTAAGATTTGTGCCGCGGCATTGATGTTGTTGATAATTAAATCTAGATCCCCATCGTTATCTAAATCAGCATAGGCTGCACCATTAGAAATGTTCTTTTTTGAGACATTCCATGTAGAACTCACGTCTTGAAATGTCAAATCCTTGTTGTTCCGGAAGAAGAAATTGGCAACATCTCCAGAAGGCATTTCTGAGGCCAACTTTAGGTCAGTAATTTCAGCGTTATTCTGCAAGCCATTTTCCAAATTGGGGTTGGTCACAAAGTTCATGTAATCCAAATCATTTGGTCTTCGAACAATCCCATTCGAAATGAAAACATCTTTCCAGCCATCGTTGTCGTAATCAGCTAATAGCACACCCCAACTCCAATCTGTGGCAGAAATGCCTGAAAGTTGAGCGATCTCTGAAAATGAGCCATTCCCGTTATTTAATTGAAAACAGTTTCTTGAAAATTGTCTTTCAAATCCATAATTCAACTTCTGTTGTAGGTTTTCTTCCGTATCCTCTCCCTGTGATAATTTTTGAATCGTCTCGTCCTTTGCCAACATGTCTAGGCTTATAAAATCCACCCAGCCATCATTATTTAAATCAGCAAAATCACTACCCATAGAAAACCTACTACTGTAATTTAGGGCTGAAGCTGTTTGATCTTGGAAGGTCCCGTCTGCCTTATTGAGGTAGAGGTAATCATTTTCATTAAAGTCATTGGAAACATACAGGTCTGGCCAGCCATCGTTATTTAGGTCTGAAATACCGGTTCCTAGTCCATAACCCAGCTGACTTGAATAAATCTTTGCCTCGTTCGTGATATCCGTAAATCTCTTTTCTCCTTGATCGCTATTATTTTTGTACAACCGATCACCTGCTAAGCCATCATCCAGATACCGCAGAGCCGCGCTTCCAAAGCTTTTTTCTGTATGAACTGCATGGTTAAGCAAATACATGTCTAGATCTCCATCTCTATCGTAATCAAAGAAAGAAGCCTGCGTACTAAATCCCTGAAAATCCAAACCATAGGCCGCAGCTTTTTCACTAAAAGTCAGGTCACCATTATTGATGTAAAGCTCATTTTTACCAGTAATGCCTTTAAAATTGCCCAACCTGCAAACGTAAATATCAAGCAATCCATCCCCATTGATGTCGACCATATTTACTCCTGTTTTCCAGGAGCCCAGAGATTCCAAGCCCGACTTTTTTGAGATGTCCTCAAAAACCATTTTCCCTTTATTTAGGAAAAGCTTGTTTGGTCCTTGATTGGAAGAAAAATAAATATCAATAAGCCCATCGTTATTGATATCGCCAACTGAAACCCCTCCTCCGTTGTAAAAATAAAGGTATTCGATGATGTTGAACTCTTCTGTTTCAGTCAGCAAATTAATGAAGTCAACACCCGTCTTTTGAGGGGGAAGACTTACAAAAAGTGTATTCTCTTGTTCTAAATCAGCATTTTTAGCGCATGAATAAAAAATGAATAAAGACAGAACCCAAAACTTAGCTAGACCGAGTTTCATTATATCTTAAACATTTTTGATGACTTTAAAATCAGGCAAGTCAATTCACTGGCTTTTGGGATTGGCTTTTTTCAAATTCATTTTTGAGCCTTTCTTCAACCTCCATATCAGTAAAAATTGCTTGAACAAACTGCTCATCTTTTATAAAGAGGTTGATTCTTCGCTTACCATCCATTCTATAATAAATTTTTCCTTGGTACCTATCATTTACAACCTTAAAGTCGCCGCCATAGATAGCTTTATAGCTTTCCAATATTTTTGGCAACAAAGCTGCGGAAGAGTATTCCTTGTTCCAAGGAGCCCATGAATCATAGGTATAGGTAACAGGCATTTCAAACATTTCCTTTTTGATAAACGTAGGGAAAAACCGCATGCTCACATCACCTCCGTAGGTGCCTTTAATTTTATGCTCAACACTAGTAGTGCCTCCTGGCCCCTGGGTTATTTTTTGTTGGCTATTTAATTCCGTACAACGGTCAAAAAAATCCTTTTGTGCCATGCCTAAATAAAAGCCTAAAAAAAGACTATCTGCATTCGCTAAACCCTTATCAGAAGAGTTAAACGCAGGGGAATTACAACCTTGAAAGGCGATGCTGAGAATTAGAAGGGCTAGAATTGGTAGGGAAATACGCATACAAATTTTTCTTTTTAGATCACGAATTTAATGATTCTTCGATAAAGTTCGGTTAGAAAAGCCTGAATACCTCCAAGTAGTTTTTCATATTTTTTTGGTTTGCAATCTCACCACCCTTAAAAAGACACCCGTTTTTAAAAATCAATAAAGCAGTGTTAAAACATCAAAAAAAAAGCAGGCTGTTAAAAACAGCCTGCTTTTATAGTTGAATCAAGAATTAATTAATTGTATCCTGGATTCTGCTTCAAGTTTGTATTGGCAAGAAGCTGCGGTTGTGGAATAGGGAAGATTTCCAAGAAGCTTCCGGGCGCGTGAACTTTCTTAGGTCTGTTCATTCCTGCAAACGGCCACCAAGCCTCACCATACTTTTTAAAGCGGATTTGATCTTGTCTTCTAGTCATCTCCACATACAATTCTCTACCTCTTTCAGCGTATAAATTATCAGCTGTTAAAGTAGTGAAAGGCTGAAGTCCACCTGCTCTAGCACGGATTTGGTTCACTAAAGCCAAAGCTTCAGCAGTTTTTCCTAATCTGAAGTTAGCCTCAGCAAGAGAAAGAATGACATCAGAAAGTCTAAAGACTACGAAGTCATTGCTCATGTTAGGTGTACCACCTCTTTCAAATTCATATTTAGCTATTCTAGCTCCTGATTGTCTCAAACCTCCTGGAGAGATTTCATTCAAGAAAGGCATGAAGGTCAATGGAGGACCATTTGGATCTCCCTTTAATCCAGTGGCATCAGTAACTTCAACTCCTGGATCAATCAAAACTGATCCATCTGCTCTTTTCTGAGGACCTACCAAGAAGTTGGATAATCTACCATCAACTGTACCTGTAGACTGCGTCAATGCCAAACCTTTCCAAACTGGACCTTGAGTTCCTGGATTTTTTTCTGAATCAACATAAGAATTGTAAAATTCTTCTACGGTTTGATACCCATTCCAAGGCTGGTCAGTAAGGCTGAAAGTAGCCTGACTTACAATGTGAAGTGTCATCTGCACCCAGTTGAAGCCGCCAGCAAATACCTTGTCATAAGGATAGACAAAAATATTCTCCGGAGATCCTGCGTTATTGATCGCAAAGTTAGCTTGATAAGAAGGGTTCAACGTGTACGGACCAGTATTGATAATCGTAGCAGCATCAGCAGCAGCTAGAGCCCATTGAGGAGTTCCAGTGTAAACTTCAGAATTTAGATACAATTTCATTCTGATGGTCAATGCACTCCACTTAGTCAATCTTCCATAAGTAGTACCATCCTTCTTTGTAGGAAGTAATGGGATAGTTTCATTTAATTCTTTCAAAATGAAATCATAAACTACTTTTCTTGAACTATTAGCAGGCTTTTCAGTAGATGTAAAGTCTGTTACAATCGGAACGTTTCCAAACGCATCCATAGCCCAATAGTAATACAAAGCTCTCAATGCTCTAAGCTCTGCGATGTAAGCAGGAGAGTTCGCATTGTTAAGCTGCTCGAAAGAATAGATCAATCTATTGCAAGTGTTGATTCCTCCAAAAAGAAAATTCCATGAGTTATTCAAAAATGGATTATCCTTTTGGAATTCATGCTGGTGCAATTGTAAAAGAACACCACCGTCAAACCAGTCACCGCCCTTGTGAGAAACTACAATTTCATCGGATGCAATTTCATTAATTGACCAAAGACCAGAGTGATTACCCAATCCACCTAAAGAGGAGTATGCTCCTCCTAGTGCTGAAATAAATTCTTCATCTGTTTTGAAGAAGTTGTCTGAAGTAATCTGGCTATACACCTTCTCCTCCAAATCAACGCAAGACGAAGCGAAATAAGTCAGTCCTAGGCCAATCAAGAAGTATTTAATATTTATTGTTTTTTTCATGATTTTTTTATGTTTTAGCTTAGAAACTTAAGTTTAGTCCTAGAGTAGTAATTGTAGTAGTGAAATAAGTCGCTCTACGCTCTATACCAGGAGCAAGTGGATCCCCGTTTTCAGGATCCTGATATCTTACTGATGGATCTACTCCAGTGTATCCTGTAAACATGAATGGTGTTTGTACAGAAAGGAAAGTTCTGATTTTACCAACAGATTTACCTTGTTTAACATTAAAATTGTAACCAATCGTAGCGTTATCCAAAATCATAAAATCTGCTTTTTCAACGTGGCTGCTGTTATATTCTGCCTTCTTGATGCTTGGATCAAAATATTTAGTTTTCACAACGTTCCAGTTTTGAACTGTAGTACTTTCAGTGTTTTCATAGAAACCTCTGTAGCTATTGATCAAGGAGTGACCAAGTGAACCTCTGAAGAAGAAGTTCAAATCCCAATTCTTGTAGTTGAAGTTGTTATTGATACCAAAGTTGATCGTAGGATAAGCAGTACCCAATTGAGCTCTATCTGCATCACAGTTACAGTAAACAGGTTTTCCGCTAGCATCCTTAGCTGTACCATCGATCACTTTCATGATTGGTGCACCTTTCTCATCAATACCTGTCTGAATTGGACCCCAAATCTGTCCCAAAGGTCCGTTCTCTTGAACTCGAATCAACTGAGTAAGGTTTTGACCTGGAGAACCGAAGTTAGAGCGATAATTTACTGCTCCAAAGGATAGATCTCCTGCTGACAAACTTCTAAGGTTAGTAGCTAGTGTTGAGAAGTTAACACCTACATTCCATTTGAAATCGCTTTTTTGGATTGCCTTGTAGTTTAACAATACTTCAAGTCCAGAGTTTTCAACTTCACCAATGTTAAGAAGTGTAGTTGGGAAAAGGTTTGGTGGAACAGGTACGTTAATTGGTAAAATCATTCCACTTGTTACTCTGGTGAAATAATCAATTGTACCATCCAATCTATTGTTGAAAGCAACAAAATCTAAACCTATGTTGAATTCGTCTTTAGTTTCCCATGATAAATCTGGGTTGTTATTCGATACTGGTCCATAAGACGGTACAAAGCTTCCATTGTAGAAGAAGTTACCCTGACGGCCATATCTCAACAAAGAAATGTAAGATTCGCCTGGCTGAGTACCTGTTCTACCGAAACTTGCTCTTAGTTTCATTGCATTTACTCCTGTGATGTCCACCAAGTTAGCAATGTTTACACCAGCACTAATTGCAGGAAACAATCCCCACTTATTGTTCTCACCAAATCTTGTGGAACCTTCGTAACGAGAGCTAATTGACAATAGGTAGGTGTCATCGATATTGAAATTAGCACGACCAAAAAACGCGACTAATTTATTTTCAGTTGCATAACTGTACACAGTTGCTAAACCATTTGCAAAATCAAGAGCCGCGCCCAAGTTATTGTAAGTGAATGCATCTGTTAGGAAATTACCTGCTTGTGTATAATCCCCCTGATTGAAGAACTCCTGGTAAGAATATCCACCCAAGAATGACATATCTAATTTTCCTACTTCTTTATCGAAGTTTACAGTAGCTTCAAACAAATCATTTAAACTTTCGCGATTCTCAATGGTAGCTAGGCCTTTTCTTCCGAATCCTCCTCCGAACTTAGCGGTCTTAGGTGAATATCTGCCATTCCAAAACGATTCTCTCTGGCTAGCATAGAAAACAGCAGCTTTAAAGTTACTAGTAAAGTTGTATTCGCCACGGATACTGGCTAACAACCTACCTTCTCGACCATCACTGATATTTTGCTCTGCAATAGATACTGGATTGAACCAATCAAAAATATCTCGCTCAGAATAACCTCCAAAATTTGGAGACTGTGGATTAGGATCGTAGATAGGAAGCGTTGGGTTAGTGATAATCGCATATCTAAATGAGTTATCGTTACCAAATTTTCTATCCGCTGTGGTATTGGAAATACTAACTGTAAATAAAGCCTTGTCTTTCAATGCTCTTTGAGTTAGGTTCAATCTAGCATTCAATTGGTCAAAACCAGAATTAATACCTACACCATCTACATTTCGTGAGTTTAGGGACATTCTATAGCTAGTACCTTCGTTTCCACCACTGATGGAAAGGTTGTTTACAAAACTAACCCCTGTTTTTGTTACTGCATCAAACCAGTCCGTATTTCCACCAAGATTATTTGAACCAGGTAGCGCTTTGTACTCGTCAGCGGTCATAACATTAATGGTCCGAGCAACATTTTCTGTCGCTGCAGTTCCGCTATACTCAACTACTGCTTTTCCCTTTTTACCTGATTTTGTGGTTACCAAAATTACCCCTGAGGATCCTCTTGTCCCATAAATCGCAGCTGCAGATCCATCTTTCAATACATCCATTGATTCGATGTCGTTTGGATCTACTGTACTTAAGGAAGCACCAATAACCCCATCAATTACGATTAGAGGTTCAGCGTTTGCTCCAAAAGAGGAAATTCCGCGAAGTCGAATGTTAAATCCACCATTCGGATTACCTCCTGGTCTTGAAATATTAAGACCAGCAACTTTTCCTTGAAGCAATTGTCTAGGATCGTTAACGGTTCCTTGGTTGAAGTCTTCCGCCTTAATACTTGCAACAGCACTTGTGATTTCTTTTTTCTCTTGCGTACCATAGCCGACTACGACTACTTCATTGAGTCCTTGAATTGACTCGGAAAGAGATAAATTAATTGAAGTTCTGGTGCCTACAGTTTCTTCAACCGTAGTGTATCCAATGAAGGAAATAACCAATACGTCAGTGGAACTGGCTTCAATGGAATAATTTCCATCTAAATCGGTAACCATTCCACGCGTGGTGCCTTTTACTAAAATACTTGCACCAGGGATTCCTTCACCTGTGCCAGCATCAGTAATCTTGCCTGTAATTCTCGCTTGTTGTGCATTAGCAGAGAAACTCACGCTAACGATTAAAAGAGAGAAAAACCATAAAATTAGTAGTCCTTGTTTTTTCATTTGTTTTGGGTTTGAGTAAAACTTAACATCTAAATAATGTCATTATTTAAAATTTAACAAATTTTAAATAATCTTTTTTAAAATCTCAGTGTCTCAAGATAAAAAAAAGATGTAATAATCGGAAAAAGAAAATTTTATTCGTTGCTATCCTCTTTGTTAGCCTAGGAAGTCATCGCTGGCTTTTGCGCAACAGAAGACTATTCCGCCACTCCTACCTCCTCCAGCAACGGAGTTTTACTCTCCCGTACCTTCTAAGGTGATCCCTGGTGGCATGAACCCCAAGCGCATGCGGATGCCTTGCCGTTCAAACTTTAAGATTACTGCTATTCCGTTCGATTCCGTAATGTTTGGTAACACTGTTTTAGTAATTGTCAACGGCTAACGGTCCACCGTCCACAGTGAATTGTACTCAACAAATGAAAAACGTATTAAAATTTGGAAGCTAAACTATGTGCTACTAGCAGACGGCTGTCGACCGTAGACTGTGGACCGTAGTCAAACACTTCACCCCATTCCTTCCTTAAATTAGAGTTTTAGGCAATAGCCTCAAAAAGTTATATTTTGGACGAATTTTAAGTAAATACAATTCTTTTTTTTACACTTGTCTTGTGAAAAAACAGTACGGCTTTCTCTTTCTTTTTTACCTCCTTTTCTCCTGCAAGCAGGAAGGGTCCGACCCTTTATTCTCCCTGCTTTCAGAAAGTCAAACCGGCATTTCCTTTCGCAATGACTTGGATTACACAGAAAAAATAAATCCCTACACCTTTCGTAATTTTTACAACGGTGCAGGTGTTGCGATTGGTGATATCAACCAAGATAGCTTACCCGATATTTTTTTTGCGGGTAACCAGCAAAGCAACCGCCTCTACCTCAATACCGGCGAACTCAACTTTGAAGACATTACCGATAAAGCAGGCCTAAATTCTGAAGGGTCTTGGACTACGGGCGTCAGCATGGCTGATGTGAACGGAGATGGACTCCTTGATATTTATGTCTGCAAATCTGGACCCATGCAAGGGGAACGCAGACACAACGAACTCTTTATTAATAATGGAGACCTGACCTTCACCGAAAAGGCCAAGGAATATGGACTGGCAGAAATCGGACTCAGCCAGCATGCCGTGTTTTTTGACTACGACAAGGATGGAGACTTGGACATGTACTTGCTCAGCAACTCCGGACGCTCTGTGGGTCTCAACGACCTGCGTCTCGGGCAGCGGGAAGTTCGAGATCCTGAAGGGGGAAATAAACTTTTTCGCAACGAAGGCAATCGATTCTCCGATGTCTCCCAAGAAGCAGGTATCTATGGGAGTGCAATCGGCTACGGCCTTGGGGTGACTGTGGCAGACCTCAACCAAGATGGCTGGCCCGATCTATATGTATCCAATGACTTTTTTGAGCGAGATTACCTCTACCTGAATCAAAAAAATGGGGCTTTTAGAGAGATTTTACCGCAGGCCATGCCTGAAATCAGCATGGGCTCCATGGGTGCAGATATTGCAGACCTAGACAATGACTTGTGGCCCGATGTCATTGTCACCGAAATGCTCCCGAAAGACCTGGCGCGGGTCAAATCCAAAACTCCCTTTGAGGAATGGGATAAGTTTCAAGCCAACCAAAAAGCAGGATATCACCGTCAATTTACACGGAATACGCTACAACGGCATCTGGGAATTCACCCTCAAGACAGCACCCCTATATTTGCAGAAGTAGGAAGATGGGCTGGCGTGGAAGCGACAGACTGGAGCTGGGGCGCATTGATTTTCGATGCTGACTTGGATGGTAAAAAAGACATCTTCATTGCCAATGGCATCGTCAAAGACCTCACTGACTTTGACTTTGTAGATTTCTATGCCAATAACCAAGGAAAAATAGATCAATACCGACAAGACTCGATATTGATCACGAAAATGATTGATAAATTTCCTTCTGTTCCCCAGCAAAATTATTTTTTCAAAAACAAAGGAAACTTTCAATTTGAAAACATAGCTCCTTCACAAGGATTGGATCAACTCACCTTCAGCACAGGATCTGCTTATGCCGACTTGGACAACGACGGGGATCTTGATCTGGTGGTCAACAACCTCAATGAACGTGCCTTTGTCTACCAGAACAATAGCAATCCAGGTACCACCACTAACTTCCTTAGCCTTGACCTCGGCAATGCCTTTGGCTCCAAAGTTACGCTCTACACCGGTGGAGAAAGCCAGATTCAGGAATTCCAGCCTGTCAAAGGCTACATGTCCTCAGTAGATCCAAGACTAAATTTTGGTGTAGGAAAGCACAGCCAGATTGACTCGATTCATATCGATTGGCCCACAGGGAAACGGACCCTCCTAACTAAAATAGCTGCCAACCAGGTGCTATTCCCGAAAGAATTGGATGGGAAGCCTCGACAAACTGAAATCAAAACTCACTCTCCCTACTTCAGCCCTACAGTAGGATTCACCTTCCCTTACCTACACAAGGAGAGTGAATTCGTTGATTTTGACCGCGATCGTCTTCGCTTCTGGTCGATTAGTAACGAGGGGCCTCGGGCAAGCCAAGCCGATATCAATGGTGATGGGCGTTTGGAATTAGTTATTCCTGGCGCTAAAGGCCAATCCACTTCCCTTTGGAAGCAAAGTACTTCAGGAGTTTGGTCTAGGACTCAAACATCCCTATTTGATCAGGATAGCCTTGCAGAAGATGTAGTAGCCCACTTTTTTGACGCCAATGGGGATGGAGCCGCTGACCTAGTGGTAGGCAGTGGAGGAATTGAATTTTCAGACTTCGCTCCTAGTTACCAAGACCGCTTGTATCTCAACGATGGCAAGGGGAATTTTTCTCGCTCAGAACAGCAGTTTACTGCAACCCCCACCTCATTTATTTTAAGTTGGGATGGAGATCAAGATGGAGATCTAGACCTTATAGTAGGACAACGGGGATTTCCTTTTGGCTATGGAATTGCTGTTGGAGTTCAATTTTGGAAAAATGACGGGAAAGGAAATTTCACGGATGAAAGCACTACTCTAGGCAAACCCTTTGCCTCGCTGGGCATGCTGACTGATGGAGCCTTGGCGGACTTAGATGGAGATGGGAAAACAGAACTCCTGCTGGCAGGGGAATGGATGGCCCTCCACGTGTTTACCTTCGATCAGGGCGCTTGGAGCAATCGCACTGTGCAATTTGGCCTAGAAAATACGCGTGGATTTTGGAAGCGCATCTTGGTAGCAGATGTCAATGGAGATAAAAAAATGGATGTGCTTGCCGGAAACTTCGGCACCAATTCCAGACTGCGAACCAGTGCCACAAAACCCCTGCGCTTGGCGATCAATGATTTTGATCAAAATGGTTCGATCGAACAAATCCTCCATCACCACGAAAATGGAAAAAGCATCCCATGGGTACTCAAAAATACGCTTGTCAAACAAATCCCTTCCTTGAAGAAACAAGTACTCAGCTATGCTGACTACAAAGAAAAAGCATTGGAGGAGCTCTTTCCCCAATCGGTTTGGGCAAATTCAATAATTTTGCAAGCAGATTGGATGGAAACTACCCTTTGGATCAACCAAGGAAAGGGGGAAATGGTACAAGAGGCACTGCCTGCAGAAGTTCAGTATGCCCCTGTTCATGCCATTACCGTGCTTCCTCGACAAGGAAAATCATCCTTGATACTTCTTGGAGGAAATGAAAGTCGGATCAAGCCTGAGCTAGGCACTCAATTAGGGAGCTATGCATGGGTGCTTGAAAAAGATATCGACAACAAATGGAAGGCCTTAAAACCTCAAGAAAGCGGACTTTTCGTTTCGGGAGAGATTCGTGATTTTCAATGGATCCAATCCAACAACCAAACCCATTTATTCGTTTTACGAAACCATGACAAACCGTTGGTATTTACTGTTCGCTAGTTTTTCCCTTTTATCACTTCCCTCCTTTGGCCCAGCGTACCAGCGGTTTCGGGAAATTGAAAAAACCTTGTCATCTTTGCGCGCAGAAATTTCGGACCTTTCCATCCAAAAAAAGCTTAGCCAAAAACCAGAATGAAAAAGATCCTTGGTGGTTTACTTTTCCTTGCCTTCTTAGGCTCGGCCTGTAGCTCAGAAGACAACGTTCCTCCCCTATTTGAGGAGATTGCTGCTGAATCTTCAGGTGTCAGCTTTAAGAACGACCTTACTTTTGACGAGGACTTCAATGTGTTTACCTACCGAAATTTCTACAATGGGGGTGGCGTAGCAATTGGAGATGTGAATAACGATGGCCTTGCGGATCTGTATTTTACGGCCAATCTAGGACCCAATCAACTGTACCTCAACAAGGGGGACTTCAAGTTTGAAAACATTACTGAAAAAGCAGGAGTGGCTGGAACCCGCGCTTGGAGTACCGGAGTAGCCATGGCAGATGTCAATGGAGATGGCTGGCTGGACATTTACGTCTGCAATTCCGGCGATGTGAAAGGTGACAACAAGCAAAATGAATTGTTTATTAACCAAGGCAATGGCACTTTCAAAGAGATGGCCGAAGCCTACGGGCTAGCGGATAAAGGTTTTTCAACCCATGCCGTGTTTTTTGATTACGACAAAGACGGAGACTTGGACGTCTACCTGCTCAATAATTCCTACCAGGCGATTGGCACCTTCAACAAGATGCAAAATGAACGACCTGTACGTGACTCGGTGGGTGGAGACAAACTCTTCCGCAACGATGGGGAGAAGTTTACCGATGTGAGTGAGGAAGCGGGCATCTACGGATCCGTGATTGGCTTTGGGTTGGGCATCACTATCGGTGATGTAAATCAAGATACCTGGCCTGATATCTTTATTTCGAATGACTTTTTTGAGAAAGACTACCTCTATATAAACAACCAAGACGGAACCTTTACCGAGTCCTTGGAATCCTCCATGCGTTCAATTAGTACTGCTTCCATGGGGGCTGATATTGCAGATGTCAATGGGGATGGCTTTTTGGATATTTTTGTGACCGACATGCTTCCAGAGCACCCTACGCGACTCAAGCAGGTCACCACCTTTGAAAGTTGGGATAAGTATCAATTCAATAAAACCCATGGCTACCACTACCAATTTTCCCGCAACATGCTCCACCTCAATAATGGAGATGGGACCTTCAGTGAGGTGGGTAGACTTGCCAATGTAGAAGCTACAGATTGGAGTTGGGGAGCCCTACTCTTTGACATGGATAATGACGGCAAACGTGACATATTCGTGGCCAACGGCATCTACCAAGATATTACCGACCTAGATTACCTCAACTTTATCGATGATGAGGACACCAAAGTCAAAATCATCTCCCAAGGAGGAGTAGACTACAAGGCACTCGTCGATCCAATTCCAATTACTCCTATTCCAAATTATGCCTACAAAAACCTAGGCGATCTCCGCTTTGAAAATGCAGCGGATCAATGGGGATTAGGCAAAGCCATCCACTCTAATGGGGCCGCCTATGGGGATTTGGACAACGATGGCACCTTGGATTTGGTGGTCAACAACGTCAATGCAACCGCCCAAATCTTTAAGAATAAGGGTAAAGGCCTACAGCCAGACCACCACAGCATCCAATTGCAGTTGGTAGGGAAAGGGAAAAATACCGGGGCTATAGGCACACAGATTCAAGTGAAAGCTGGCGATCAGGTGTTTTACACCGAACAAATGCCCAACCGAGGCTTTCAGTCAAGCGTGGATCCAAAAATCACCATTGGCTTGGGAAAGGTCACGCTTATTGACGAAATCAAGGTTTTGTGGCCTGATGGAAGTTTTACCCAGATGACCAAGGTACCTGTAGATCAACTTCTCAAATTAAGTTGGGCAGAGGCGGGAGTACTTCCAGAGGGAAGCTCCTTTTTCCCCGCCCCAAGTCCTGCCAAATTTGTGAAAGCGAGCAATCCAGGGCTTGACTTTATGCACCAGGAGAATGAATTCGTTGATTTTGACCGTGACCGCCTAACCTACTTGATGATTTCTACCGAAGGTCCAGCATTTGCCAAAGGCGATGTCAATGGAGATGGCCTCGAAGATCTGTTCTTTGGTGGGGCCAAAACCTTCCCAGGTAAACTTTACCTTGCCAAAAAAGGAGGAGGATACAGCTATAAAGCTCAAGAATCCTTTGACCAAGACGCCATTTCAGAAGACACAGATGCCCTGTTTTTTGATGCCGATAAGGATGGAGATGCAGACTTGTTTGTGACTTCTGGAGGGAATGAATCCGGGTTTGGAAGCCTTGATCTTGCCGATCGCCTCTACCTCAATGACGGCAAGGGCAACTTTACCAAAGGCTTCAACACCGGCCTAGTAGGTATTTTTGGAAGCAGCTCAGTCGTAGCTCCGATAGACCTCAACGCAGATGGAGCGCTCGACTTAGTGGTGGGCGGAAGACTTATCCCCTTTACCTATGGGGTGTCAGCGGATACACAGCTATGGATCAACGATGGAAAAGGAAATTTCACCGAACAATCCGCTGCTTTGGCTCCTGGATTGAAGACTATAGGAATGGTAACCGATGCAAAGGTTTTGGATTACGATGGCGATGGGCTGCAAGATCTCGTGTTAGTTGGCGAATGGATGGCCCCAACCTTCTTTAAAAACATAGGTAAAAAGTTGGAAAAAATGAACCTGCCGGGAATGGAAAATCTGAAAGGATGGTACCGAACCCTGGAAGTGGGAGACTTCAACGGGGATGGCAAACCTGACCTAGCCTTAGGCAATCAGGGATTCAACACCCGCATGAAGGGATCAACTACCCGCCCAATTCGGATGTATTTGAATGATTTTGATCAAAATGGATCCGTCGAACAGATATACACACAAGTACTGGATGGGGTATCCATTCCCTACACGCTAAAGCACGAACTTGAAAGACAGGTGCCTAGCATCAAGAAAAAGTACATCCGCTATGCAGATTATGCGAACCAAAGTCTGCATGATATTTTTAGCAAAGAAGTGATCGATCGTTCTATAATTCAGGAAATGAACCACCTGGAATCTGGGATTTTACTCAACCAAGGTGCAGGCAACTTCGCTTGGAAGCCTTTCCCTATGGATGGGCAGAAATCTTGGATCTTCGCAATTCATGTGCTCGACCTCAACGAGGATGGCATTCAAGACCTGATCTTGGGAGGCAACTTATCCAATGTCAAGCCTGAACTTGGAAAATACGATGCGAGCTATGGAGAAGTATTCCTCGGAAAAGGGGATGGGACCTTTACCTTCTGGCCCAATAGAATTCATGGATTGAAGTTGGACGGTGACATCCGAGCTATCGCAAACCTTGGAGGTAAGCAACTTCTTTTCGTGAAGAACAGCGCTCCTGCAGAAATTTGGAATTATTAAGCGCTCCCATTTGGATGCAGTAAATACCTGATTTTTATCATTTGGGAATATTCCCCATTTAGGTAACTTTGACTTTCTTGAATGAATCTATTCGAGAAAGTCCCAGCTACTTATCCCCTTTTGACATTCTCATGCGTTTCCAAAGAGTATTATTCCTTCCCATCCTTCTTTTGGTTGCACTAAGTGCCTGCCAAGAGAAAAAGGACTATTCGCAAGCCATTACAGACGGATATTATTTCCATGCCGCACAAAAGCAGGTAACTGAAGTGATTATTCATGATATTTTTTCCCCTCCAGTAGCCACCAGAATCTATTCCTATTCCTCCTTGGCGGCCTATGAGGTGGTAGCGGCTACAGATGCAGCAAATTATGCACCCTTGATGGGTCAGCTCAATGGATCTGATGCCATCACCGTACCCGTTCCAGCAAACATCTATCCCCCTTTAGCCTCCTTGGCAGCTTACTACCAAGTCAGCACTGCCTTGATTTTTTCGGAGGAAAAAATGCATGCACATCGGGATTCTATATTTGAAGAGCTCAAAGAAAAAGGGATTCCTGACGACGTATTTGAAGCTTCTGTAGCCTTCGGACAAGCCGTCGGGGATAAGGTCAGGGAATATTCCAAAAAGGACAACTACCACCAAAGCCGCTCCTTCCCCAAGTATTCGGTAAGCAATGAGCCGGGCACCTGGCAGCCCACCCCTCCTGCCTATATGGAAGCAGTTGAGCCACATTGGAATAAGATTCGCCCATTCGTATTGGACTCTGCGGCCCAGTTTAAGGTTAATCCTCCACCGGCCTTCTCAACCGAACCCGGTTCTGAATTCTATAAAAGAGCGCTAGAAGTCTACGAGGTACAAAAAAATGCAAATAAGGAACAAACCGACATAGCGATGTTTTGGGATTGCAATCCCTACAAAATGAATGTGAAGGGCCATGTCATGTTTGCCACTAAAAAAATCACTCCTGGGGGTCACTGGATGGGCATTGCCTCCATCGCCTCCGCGGCAGCAGGCAAAGACTGGAAGGGAACAGTAGAAGCCTTGACACTTACCTCCATCTCGCTAAACGAAGCCTTTATCGCCTGCTGGGATGAAAAGTACCGCAGCCGCACCATACGTCCGGAAACCTACATCAACCAGCACATTGATGAAAACTGGGTTCCACTACTCCAAACACCTCCCTTCCCGGAGCATACCTCAGGGCATAGCGTAGCCTCCACGGCAGCAGCCTACACCTTGGCGCAGATTTTTGGAGATCAGCTTCATCTGGTAGACAGCACCGAACTGGCTTATGGACTGCCTATCCGCGAGTTTGACTCCTTCTCTCAAGCAGCATCTGAGGCAGCGATTAGCCGATTTTATGGAGGAATTCACTACATGCCCGCCATCGAAGAAGGCAGCAAGCAAGGGAAGCAAGTGGGGGAATGGATTTGGAAAAACATCTCCACACGACCCGATAAGGTAGCGGGTAAAAAATAAAGTCCTGTTTTTTCACGCATAGACGCAGAGACGAGAAGGAAAATAGGATATGTCGCTCCGCTGGAGCGAACAACCTTCCCATATTGTTCAATCTCTATTAACATGTTGCTCCTCCGGAGCAGATAATCGCATTTCAGCCAATCTAACTCATTAAAAAAGTAAGAAGTATGCTGATTTTAGATTTTTTTCCTT